>CABUTO010000061.1 GCA_902494535.1 uncultured Collinsella sp. | reverse complement strand
TCGGGCGGCAGGTTGAGGAGCTCGTCGCCGGGACGGTGCAGGCAGACCTTCCTGAGCTTGCCGATCTCGGAAGGCACGTGCAGACCTTTCGTCATGGCCTCCTACCTTTCTTTCGGGCCCTTGTCAGGGCCGATTCGTTAGCGCCCCTCCGTGTGAGGCGTTATTGCTGACGACATATTTATATCCAAAATCAGCTCATACTTCCACCTTGCCCCCGAACGGTTTTTTATAGGGGGTGAACGGCATACACATATACTTCACGCATGGCACACTTCATCTTAATAAAGCTTATTTACGTGCTTAAACGCGTTTTAATCCTAAAATCAAATGGAACTAAACTTTGTTAAACCATCCTCAAATTGCATATTTCCAATAAAGCTATGAATAGAATTAGCGGTTCACACCGCGTCTCAACCATTTTCATTTTTATTCAGAAAAAAGTTTGTCCTATTCATTTCTGGTAAATAAATTACCGTTTACCAGACGCTTGATACCGTTCACCGGAAACTCAGTATAAGGCCCAGCGGATACCGGCTCGCTTTACGGCCCCATTTGTAACAACTTGACTTCTCGGTATAGAAAAACGGACCCGCTTCCCTAGGGAAACGGGTCCGTTTTCGATTATCTTCGGCTAATTTGGATAAGGCCCCCGAAGACCATCGGAATCCTAGCGATCGAACTCCGCCAGTGCCTCGCCCAAAAGTCTCAGGCCCTCGCGCAGAACGTCCTCGCTCGCGCAGTAGCCCAGGCGTGCGCCGCAGGGAAGCTCAAAACGGCTACCGGGGACCAGCAGCACTCCCCTCTCGGACAGCAGACGCCTGCAGAACTCCTCGTCATCCTCGGGAATATCCAACTGGATAAACGAGGTGGACACGCCCTGCGGGGCCGTCCAGGAGACACGATGCTGCGTATCGATCCAAGCCTGTGCGATATCGCGGTTGCCAAACACGATATCGCGGTTGCGCTCGAGAATCTTGTCCTTGTGCTCGAGCACGTAGGTCGCCAGGGCATCGTTGAACACGCCACCGCAGATCATGGTGTAGTCGCGGTAGGTGCGGATGCGGTTGGACACCTCTTCGTCCGCGACGACCCAGCCCACGCGGGCTGCAGGCGTCGAATAGGTCTTAGACACCGAGTTGGTGACAATGGCCTTCTCGTACACGTCGGCCATCGACATAAAGGACTCGGTGTTCTCGAGCGGCAGATACACCTCGTCGCACAGCACGTAGGCGCCCACCGAGCGGGCAATCTCGGCAATCTGCCCGAGCATATCGGCATCAAGCACCGTACCGATGGGGTTCGATGCGTTGTTGATGCAGATGAGCTTGGTGTTGGGGCGCACCAAGCGCTTGAGTTCCTCGATATCGGGCTTCCAGCCGAGTTCCTCGCGAAGCTCCCAATACTCGACCTCGGCGCCCAGCGTGCGCGGAATCTCGTAGAGCGGCGCGTAGGTGGGCCACTCGGCGATAACATGGTCGCCGGGCTCGACCACAGCCATGATGGCGTTGAGGTTAGCGCCCGTGCAGCCATTGGTCTGCAGGATGTGATCGGGATTGACCTCCCGACGATACAGCTTGGCAACCTCGGCCTTAAACTCCGGCGAGCCCTCGATCCAGCCGTAGTTCATCTTCTCGCGGTCCAGGCGCTCGTAGAACGTGGCGCCGTCCTGTTCATCGAGCGCGCGCAGCTCGCCCATGGTGAGCGACGAGATCGTCGACTGGGCGATGTCCCACGTGGCGCTCTTCTCCCAAACGTTGAGCCATTCCTCAACGCCAATCGTCTTGATGTCCATGGCCAAGCTCCTTACAAAAGCAGTCATTCAATCGTGTTGACGTTCCTCATACAAGATTGGGGCGGTGCGAAAACCCGCACCGCCCCAATGGAAGACATCTAATGGCAGCTAGATGTATGTATTATGACCTGTACGGGTCCTTGAAGACCTTAGAGGTCCTCGCGCCAGAAGGGCATGCTCATGCAGCGCGGGCCGCCGCGGCCGCGGGAGAGCTCGGCGGAGGGCACGACGAGAAGGTCCAGGCCCTCCTTGTACAGCACGTCGTTG
>CABUTO010000060.1 GCA_902494535.1 uncultured Collinsella sp. | reverse complement strand
GGGCGGGCGCTCAAGGCCGTCGCGAGGAAGCGGCTCAGGGCGATATACGCCGTGATGCGCGACCGGGTGCCCTACCGGGAGTAGCCCCGACGGTTGACAAAACTATAGGAACACCCAATGACTGGGCCGCTTGCCTGCGATTTTTGACCGTTGGGCGGGCTTGCCGCCCTTGCCGCAAAAACGTTTTTGCATATCGGGTACAACGGGCTTTACGTGAGTAAAGTGCGCGTCGCGTCCACGTGTCGCGTTTTTAAAGGAGGCCCCATGCCTGGTGTTACCCCTGCAGAAGTTCTGTCCAACTTTGGTATTACGCTCGTTGAAGATCCCGCCGAGATTCAACCCCGTCTGCTGGTGGACCTGCCGGCGGCAGAGCTCGTCGAGCATGCCATCCGCCGCAACGAAGGCCGCATGGCATCCAACGGCGCGCTGGTGATCGAGACGGGGGAGCGTACCGGACGTTCGCCCAACGACCGCTTTATCGTTGACACCCCCGATGTCCACGACAAGATTGCCTGGGGCGCCGTCAACCGCCCGCTGTCCGTCGAAAGCTACGAGGTCATCAAAGCCGGCATCGTCGACTATCTCAACGAGCGCGATGTGTTCGTCACCCGCGGCATGGCCGGCGCCGACCGCAACCATACGCGCCGCCTGCTCGTCGCCTGCGAGCGTGCCAGCCAGGCGCTCTTCATTAAGCAGATGCTCGCCCGCCCGCTCGCCCGCGAAATCGCGCGCACCGGCGAGCCGGACTTCTGCGTGCTCGCCGCGCCGGGCTACCAATGCGACCCTGCCATCAAGGGCCTCAACTCCAGCGCCGCCGTGGTCATCAACTTCCAGGAGCGCGTGATTTTGGTCGCGGGTACCGGCTACTCCGGCGAAATCAAAAAGTCCATCTTCAGTGTCATGAACTACCTGCTGCCTGTCGAGGACGACGTGCTGCCCATGCATTGCTCGGCCAGCATGGATCCCGTCACGCACGAGACCGCCGTGTTCTTTGGCCTGTCCGGCACCGGCAAGACCACGCTTTCGGCCAATCCCACGCGCCTGCTGATCGGCGACGACGAGCACGGTTGGTCCGACATGGGCATCTTCAACATCGAGGGTGGCTGCTACGCCAAATGCGAGGGCCTGGACGCCTTCCACGAGCCCGAGATCTTCAACGCCGTCCGTTTTGGCGCCATTTGCGAAAACGTGGTGCTCGACGAGAACCGCAAGCCCAACTACGACGACATCTCGATCACGCACAACACGCGCGTGGCCTATCCCGTCGAGCATATCCCCAACGCGTGGACCAAGGGCATGGGCACCACTCCCAGCGTCGTGCTGTTCCTGACCTGCGATGCCTTTGGCGTGCTGCCGCCTATCTCGCGCCTGACGGCCGACGCCGCCATGTATCACTTTGTGACGGGCTTTACGGCCAAGATCCCCGGCACCGAGGTTGGCGTCACCGAGCCCACGCCCACGTTCTCCTCGCTGTTTGGCGAGCCGTTTATGCCGCTCGACCCCATGGTCTACGCTAAGATGCTCGGCGAGCGCATCGCCGACGGCCGCACGCGCGTCTACCTGGTCAACACCGGTTGGATTGGCGGCGGTTATGGCGTGGGCCATCGCATCGAGCTGGCCTACACGCGCGCCCTGGTCGCTCGCGCCCTCGACGGTACCATCGAGGACAGCGAGTTTGTGCACGACGATATCTTTAATGTCGACATTCCCACTACGTGCCACGGTGTGCCCGACGGCATCCTGGTGCCGCGCCAGTACTGGCAGAGCACCGCGCGCTACGACGAGGCAGCGCACAACCTGGCGGTGATGTTCGAGGAGAACTTCGAGAAGAAGTACTCGCACCTTCCCGAGTCCGTCAAGGCCGCCGGCCCGCACGCCCAGGTGTCCGCCGAGGCCCGTCATCGCGGCCGCGGCTTGCTGGGACTCCGCCACTAGCGTCGCCGCAAGTCCATAACCACCACAAAGGGGACAGTGAACTGCCTCCCATTTCTTGGACATCGGGAAATGGGAGGTTTTGGAGTGGGTATGATGAATTGGACACCTAGTTAAGAGCGAAAGGTGTTCAAGATGACCCAAAGAAGAAAGCGATACGACAGGCAGTTCAAGGTCTCGGCGGCAAAGGTGGTCCTGT
>CABUTO010000059.1 GCA_902494535.1 uncultured Collinsella sp. | reverse complement strand
CCCTCCATTTGATGGGAGGTGATGCCCATGACCGATTTCACCGAGCTCGTGAAGCTCCTGACCGCTATGGTCTCGCTCCTCACGGCCCTTGTCGGCCTTTCCAAGGCACTCAAGCAGGGTTCGAAGCCCAAAAAGAAAGGCCACCGTCGCTAAGACGATGACCTAACTCTACTAAGCAACGGCTCTGCCCAGCTCACCACAACTTGGGCTGCCGTCGGCATCATTTTACCCTCCTGACGAGGAATTCGTCCATATTTCAAAAATCAAATCCTGTTCGCGCGTGGGCGTAAACTTTTAGTTGGGCAAATCCGGCAGATTGGAGCTTGAAACATGAGGGATATGCACCTCATGTCGCTCATAAAACGTCTCCTGACCTCGAAGGAGAACGTTTTTTAGCGACAGAAGGAGACATAAATATGATCTGGTTTACCAGCGACACCCACTTCGGGCATGAGAACGTGCTGAAGTTCACCGGCCGCCCGTGGGAGACGATTTGGCAGATGAACGACGCCATCGTCGACGGCATCAACGGCAGGGTTGCCGTGGACGACGAACTCTACATCCTGGGGGATTTCTCATTCAAGATGACCGCCCAGGACGCCTATGTCCTGCGCAAGCGGATCGCCTGCAGACGTATCCACCTCGTCCCGGGAAACCACGACAAGGACTGGACCCAACCGTCGGTCGCGGGCGCGTTCACCGTGGAGCCGCCGATCTGCGTGCTCAAGATCGACGGGCAGAAGATCGTCCTGAGCCATTACCCCATGGCCGACTGGCAGGGCATGAGCCATGGATCGTGGCACCTCCACGGGCACATCCACAGCAGCGGCGGCGCGTACAACGAGTTCAACCGCAAGCAGGGCCTTCTGCGCTACGACGTCGGTTGCGATGCCAACGGGCACTCCCCGGTGAGCCTCGACGAGCTGAGGGAATGGTTCGCCGGAGTCGACGAGCCGTGCGGCCGGGTGAAATGGCCCTGGTGGGTCAACGAGACCGGCGACAGGCAGGTCGAGCGCGAGCTGGCGGCGTACAAGAGGGAAGAGGTGATTCGATGACGGTCTATGTGACGGGCGACATCCACAGTGGGCTCGACATGCAAAAGCTCCGCGAATGGGAGCTTGGCGACAGTCTTACCAGCGACGACTATCTCATCGTTGCCGGTGACTTTGGCTTTCCGTGGAACTTTTCCGCCGAGGAATGCGCCGACATCGCTTGGCTGGAGTCGCGCCCCTACACGGTACTGTTCGCCGACGGCAACCACGAGCGCTTCGATCACTGGGCGGAGCGCCCCGTGGAGTTATGGCATGGCGGGCTGACGCAGCGCCTGTCGGACACCTCGTCCATTCGGCGCCTGACGCGCGGCGAGGTCTTCGAGCTCGACGGCTCGACAATCTTCACCATGGGCGGTGCCACGAGCGTGGACAGGGAATACCGCGTTCCGTATTCCAGCTGGTGGCCTCAGGAGCTCCCGGACGAGCGCGAATTCGATGCCGCGCGGGCAAAGCTCGACGAGGTCGGCTGGAAGGTCGACTGCGTCATCACCCATACCTGTGCCACGCGCATGCTCTCGCCGACGCTCTATCCGGACCCGGGCTGGGAACGCCCTGATGTGGACCGGCTGACCGGATTCCTCGACGAGCTCGAGGACCGCCTGGACTACAAGCGCTGGTATTACGGCCATTTTCACCGAGACGGCAACCCGGACGAACGTCATACCGTGCTGTACGACCGGATCGTGAGGCTCGGGGACAAACTCCTGCCGTGGGGTGCGTACTGATGGCTATCTATGTGACAGGAGACGTGCACGGCAGGGCCGAGTACGGGGCCAGCAGGTTCGCCTTCAGGTCTTGGTCGCTGGGCCGGACTCTGACGAGCGACGACGTGGTGATCGTGGCCGGCGACTTCGGCTTTGTCTGGGACAGCTCGAATGCTGAGAGGTATTGGCTCGATTGGTTTGAGTCGAAGCCATGGACCACGTGTTTCGTAGACGGCAACCACGAGAACCACCGGATGCTGGCAGAACTGCCGGTGCGGGAGTGGAATGGGGGCCTCGTCCATGAGGCCCGCCCACATGTGCTGCACCTGATGCGCGGCGAGGTGTACGGCATCGACGGGCTCACTGTTCTTACCATGGGCGGCGCCGCGAGCAACGACAGGCAGTATCGCAAGGAGGGGAGGAGCTGGTGGCCCGAGGAGATGCCGAGCGAGGGGGAGATGGACCACTGCCGTGCCTCGCTCGACCGCGTGGGCTGGAAGGTCGACTACGTTGTGACTCACGAGGCCCCTGCTGCCCTGGCGGAGAAGCTGTGCCGCGAGCGCGGACGCGAGTATCGGGGCGACCGGCTGCAAACTTTCCTGGGCGAGCTCGACGGGCGGCTCGGCTACCGAGCCTGGTTCTTCGGGCACTACCACGGTGACGAGTGGCGTGACGACAGACACCGTCTGGTCTATCGAGACATCGTGCCGATCGAAAGTGCTGCGCCCGGTTCTCAGTTCTAGAAACCCCCTAGAAATGCTCTAGGGGGTTTCTAGAAAATTAGATGCTATGTATGAGGCCTATTCCAATTCAAAGGTCTGGTCGAGAGAGTTCGATCCAGCGCTCGTGCCGTTGATCTTAATTTCAACGGGGGACATGTCATTGAGTTCGAAAATCGACACACCGTCGCATTCGCCTCCCGGCGCAAGCCCTTGCGAAGAGAAGGAATCTTCCTGTAAATCGGCGGCAAGACCGCCATGAAGCATCTGCTTATTCTGATAGGCCGTAATGTAGCTTCCAGTGGCAAAGGAATCTGCGGTTCGGTTGTTGATGGCGTGCCAGCGAACAACGGAAACCTTCCCGCCATCGCCAGTCGAGGAATCATGCACTTCGACGCCGGTGATTGAATACTCCATCTTGCCGTAAACCGCGCCCTCTTCCTGCGCGTTGTCAGAATTGGCGACCTGAACTGCCGTTTGGTGATCGTCTGCCTGGCTGCACCCAGGGGTCATAACCAAGGCAACCGCCAAAAGACCGGCGACGCCGAGAGTTCGAGCTAGGCTGATGCTATTTTTGCTAACGCGCTTTTTCATGATTTGCTCCAAACCGGATACTTGATTGATCTATTGCTTTTGTTCGTTGATCACGTATGCCGTCAACCAACCAGTTCAAGCACGGCGACAACAATAACGGCAATTACGCCGACCGATACCCACGCGGTATCCTGGTGCGCCAGAACGGCGCCGATAGTGGTCGAGTCGGCTCCAGCGCCGTCCGCGACCGTCCAGACAATCGCTACGGCAAGAAGGACGATCAACCCCACAGCAACGGCTGTACGATGCGACATCTTCGAGGTGGACATCCTACTCGCCCCCCATCTGGGTCATGACCTCGACCTTAGCCTCGGCCACGGCCGCCCGCTGTTCGGTTGCAACGAGGCGGTCCTTGAGGGCGGCGACCTCGGCCATCAGGTCGCGCTGGGCCAGGAGTGCGTCGTTCAACTCGGCTTGGGCTTTCAGCGCGGCGTCACGCTCGCCGCGCAGGCGCTCGATCT
>CABUTO010000058.1 GCA_902494535.1 uncultured Collinsella sp. | reverse complement strand
GGTCAGTGGGTCATCGTCCCGGCATTCAGCATCAGGGTAGCGCTGCGACGCGGAAATCGCGCGCCGTTGCCGCGCCCCGCAGTGCCCGCTTCCCCCGAGAACAATTATCAGTGCAGGTCACAGACTTGTGCTCTGTTGGTGTGGTCGGGGATTCGGTAAAAGTCTACTCACTTAGTTTTGCGTGATGAATATTGTCCGCAACGAGACCCCAGACGGGGTGATTCCATCGCAAATTCCGGTGACCGGGCAGCTAATTAGGCGCCGTATGGGTTGCGGTCGCGTTCGATGCGTTGGCGGATGCGGCGGTACTCGATTATCAGCAGCACCAGGAGTAGGGCCATGATGGCTAGGTAGCTCACTACAGCGCCCATCAGACCCAGCAGCTTAATCGGGATCACCGGCAGCACCACGCTTACGGCGAAGCAGATCAGGTAGATCTTGGTGACGTCTCTAGCGTGGCGTAGCACCGTGATGATGGCGTAGATAAAGTCGATGGCCGCGGTGACGCCGCCGGCGACGACCATCAGCAGCGCCAGCGTACGGTAGCGCTCAAAGCTGAGGCCGTACATAAAGCTCATGAGGGGAATACCGGGACCTGCCATAAATGCGGCGCACATGCCGGTGATGACCACGATCAGCGCCATAACGGCAACAATAATCAGGTCAAAGCGACGACGCTTGCGAGGATTAGCCCAAATGTTCGACAAGCGCAGGAGCTGCGGTTTATAGATAAATCCAATGCTCAGCAAAATAGCCTGCGCAGGAAAGAACAGGGCATTAAAGTACAGCTGATATTTGTATGCCAGCGTGCCTTCCATCACAAACTTGGGCATGCTCTCGATAAGGTTGAACAGGAACAGTGCACCAAAGAGCGGGGCGCACTGGACAAACAGGTGGCCGACCTCGCGCAGGCTCACGCGGCGCGATTTTTCGGTCTCGAGCAGGGCGAGCGGCGCGGTGACCAGCACGAGCGAGGCGATCGCGGTGACACCCATGTCCATGGCCGCGATGGGCATGCTGCGCGTGAGGAACAGCGCCACGCTGAAGACCGCGATGACGCCGACGGAGCGTAGCGTTTGGCTCATGCCAGCCAGGTAGAGCTTGTCGGCCTGCTGCAGGCGGCCTTCGTACACGTCGGCGACGCCGTCGATGACCTTATACAGGTAGACGCCCAGGCCGATCGTCGCCATCTGCGCGTCATAGCCGCGGGCGCTGCTATACATGAGGCCGCAGCCTAGGGCGAGCGCTCCGCAGATCCAACGATTGAGCTGGTAGGAGGCGAAGGACGTCTTTTCGTCGATGTCCGAGACCTGGAAATTGCGCACGCCGTAGTTGCACGCGATCATGATGAGCGTGCCGGTGACAAAGGCGATGGAGAACTTGCCGGCTTCTTCGGCGCCCACGAGCTGCGTAGACACGATGGTGAGCAGCGGAAACGCCAAGCCCCACACGGCGGTGCCGAGAGCGTTCCAAAGGTAATCGCGGCGGGTGGCGTGCTCCTCGTATTCCGCTTCCTGCATGGAGAACCCGCCGCCGTAGACGGCGCCGAGCAGACGGTTCCACCAAGCGTTGACCATGCGGCGGACGGGGCCGGGCTCCCGATCGCGTTCGCGCCGGCGACGTGTGGCTTGGCTGCTATCGGGCCCGCCGGCGTTGCGCTGACTCAGCTCTTGGATGCGTGCGAGTTCCTCGGCAGTGTGCGAGGCAGGGAAGAGGCCGTTCTCGATGCGGCCGCCCTGGGCCTTCGCGGCGCCGTCCTTCGATGCAGCGGGGTTGGAGGTGCCGTTGCGGCGGGCGATGGCGCGGCGAATGCTATCGAGGGGCGTGATACTCAAAGCGGAGTCCTTTCTATTGCTGCGCTTTAGTATAGACGCGACGGTGTTCGCTCGTGTTTTTGAACGGATTGTTCAATAATTTCGGCGGGCGGCTGTAATTTGTCGGTAAACGTGCGGTATCCTGTTGAAGTTTTGTGACACCCCCGATGCCGCCCACGCGGTACCAAGGAGCTTCTACCTATGGACGTCGCCGCATTCTTACTGGCTCTTGTGCCGATAATTTGGCTGGTCGTGATGCTGATGTGCTTTAAATGGCCAGCTTGGAAGGCCGCTATCGGATCGTTTGTCCTTTCGTGCTTGCTTGCCTTCGCATGGTGGCACCTGCCGGCAGCGCAGATCGCGACCGCCTCGCTCGAAGGTTTTTTGATGGCTCTGTGGCCCATCGTCCTGGTGATCATCGCCGCGGTGTTCACGTATAACCTGTGCGTTCGTACGGGCGCCATGGACGTGATCGGCAGCATGATCACCTCCATCAGCAGCGACCGCCGTCTGCTGGCGCTGCTCGTGGCTTGGTGCTTCGGTGGCTTTATGGAGGGCATGGCCGGCTTCGGTACCGCTGTCGCCATTCCCGCCGGCATGCTCGCGGGCCTGGGCTTTGAGGCCGTGCCTGCCGTGCTCATCTGCCTGCTGGCCAACGGCGTGCCCACGCCCTACGGCTCCATCGGCATCCCCACGGTGTCCGTTGCCGACCTGGTGGGTTTGGATTCCCTTCACCTAGCGACCGTTCAGCTGGTGCAGCTCGCGCCGTTCTTTGTGGTGATGCCGCTATTTATTGTGCTGGTTGCGGGCCGTGTTGCCGATGACCAGGGCAATGCCGCGAGTGTGGGCGAGCGTCTGCACGGTGTTGCCGGCGTGGCGTTGCTCTCCGGCGTGTCGTTTGTCGGCGCGGCTCTGGTCGTTGCCATGTTTGTGGGCCCCGAGCTGGCCGTGGTCGTAGGATCCATCGTTTCGCTCGCGCTGACAGCTGCGCTTGCCATGCGTGCCGAGAAGTCGGGGCGTCTGGACGCACGCTTCCATATGAATATCGAGGCCGGCGAACAGCTCACCGTTAAATCGGCGCTTTCGGCCTGGTCGTGCTTCATTCTGATTTTTGTACTGCTGCTGGGTACGTCCAACCTGGTGCCCGCCGTGCATGCCGCGCTTGCGCCCTTTGCAAGCCACGTGCAGGTGTATTGCGGCGAGAACCCCGGTACGCTTACGTTTTCGTGGATTAACACGCCGGGTGTTTGGATCTTCCTGGCCGCGTTTGTCGGCGGTGCCATTCAGGGTGCTTCGCCACGCATGATGGGCGAGGTGCTGGCCGCGACTGTGAAGCAGATGATGCCGACGGTGATCACGATGCTTTCGGTGCTGGGCTGTGCCAAGGTGATGGGCTATGCGGGCATGATCTCTTCGATCAGCGCGTTCTGCATCGCCGTCGCCGGTGGGCTGTACCCGATTCTGGCTCCGTGGATCGGCGCAGTCGGTGCGTTTGTGACCGGCTCGGGCACGTCCTCGGGCATGCTGTTTGGCCCCATCCAGAGCCAGGCCGCTACGGCGCTGGGCGTGAGCGACTACTGGATGGTCGCGCTGAACGCGCTTGGTGTTGCCGCCGGTAAGATGATCTCTCCGCAGACGCTCGCGATTGGTCTGGCTGCCGTCCACGTGCGCGGCAGGGATGCCGAACTCCTGGGCGCGGTGCTGCCCTACGCTGCCGGCATGCTGGTCCTGATGAGCGCCATAGCCATGCTCGGCCAAGGCCTGCCGCTGTAGTCGGCACTTAGGGACGTTCCTTATGTGCCGGCACTTTGGGAACGTCCCTAAGTGCCGGCATCCGGGGACACTCCTTGAATGTTGCCTGTTCAAGAACGCCCCCAATGACTAGTCGTTTAAGAACGTCCATTACAGTCGAAATTGTCAGCCTGGGACTGTCTCGGGCTACGATTGAGGCGCGCCCAGAACGGGCCGCCGACCGGGCGCCCGCGCACGGCCGAACGTCCCTGCCCCCG
>CABUTO010000057.1 GCA_902494535.1 uncultured Collinsella sp. | reverse complement strand
TCAGTGGGTCATCGTCCCGGCATTCAGCATCAGGGTAGCGCTGCGACGCGGAAATCGCGCGCCGTTGCCGCGCCCCGCAGTGCCCGCTTCCCCCGAGAACAATTATCAGTGCAGGTAGATGCCTTGCACTTTTTTGCGAAAAGCCGGCGTAGTTGGAATTTCTCATTTCATCGTAGTAAACCGGCATAGTTTCGTATTTCCAGCAGTTCCAAATTCGTCAATACGTCGGCGTTTGCAAAAAGCCCGACCTCCGTGGGGAGATCGGGCTTTCAAGGCTTAGTTAAACCAAGTCTGTACGGTCAAATGACCCGTAGCTTACATCTGCTCGGGCGCGGAAACGCCAACGAGGGTGAGCACCAGGGCGAGCGTCACACGGACGGCATCGCAAGCGGCCAGACGGGCACGCGAAAGCTCGGGGTCGACGGGACGGCCCTCGCTCGGCAGCACCTGACAGGCAGCGTAGAAGCTGTGGAAGTCGCCGGCGAGTTCCTCAGCAAAGTGCGTCAGACGGAACGGGGCGCGGTCGCGAGCGCAGCTGGCGATGAGGTCGGTGAGCTCGTTGAGCTTGCGCGAAAGGGCGAGCTCGGTCGGGTCGGTCAGCAGCGAGTAATCGACGTTCTCACCGATGGCCTTGGCGGCGACGGCCTTCATGCCCATCTCGTCAGCCTGCTCGGGCGTAACGTCAGCGGCACGGCGCAGGATGGAGCACACGCGGGCGTGAGCGTACTGCACGTAGTACACCGGGTTGGAGTTGTCGCGCTTCTTGACGGCCTCAATATCGAAGTCGACCATCTGGTTGGAGCTCTTGGAGATGAGGGTGTAACGGGCAGCGTCGGAGCCGACCTCGTCGACGAGCTCCTGCAGGGTCACCATGGTGCCCTTACGCTTGGACATACGGACGGGCTTGCCGTTGCGCAGCAGGTTGACGAGCTGGCCCAGCAGAACCTCAAACTTGCCGGGGTAACCCAAGGCATCGCAGACGCAGCGGACGCGCTCGATGTAGCCGTGGTGGTCGGCGCCCCAGATGTCGATGACGTGGTCGACGCGCTGGAACTTATCCCAGTGATAGGCAACGTCGGAGGCGAAGTAGGTGTACTCGCCGTCGGACTTGATCAGAACGCGGTCCTTGTCATCGCCCAGGTCGGTGGAGCGGAACCACAGGGCGCCGTCCTTGGTGTAGAGATAGCCCATCTTGTCGAGCTTCTCAAAAGCGCGGTCGACGGCGGAGGTGCCGGCGGTCTCGCCCTCGGTGTCCTTCACATACAGCGAGCGCTCGGAGAACCAACGATCGAAGTCGCAGTTAACGGCATGGCAAAGGTCGCGCATGTTGTCGACCATCTTTACATAGCCGCGCTCGCGGAAGCTCTCCATGCGCTCCTGCGGATCGGCGTTGACCCACTTATCGCCGTCGGTGCGCCAGAACTCGGCGGCCTCGTCGATGATGTAGTCGCCGCCGTAGGAGTCCTTGCCCAGGGTCTCGGCAAAGTTGTCCTGATACGGATGGGTCTCGGGATGCTCGTCGTTCTCGTCGGCAACAAAGGCGTCGCGGTCGGCGATCAGCAGCTTGTGAGCCTCGTCGATATCCACGCCCTGCTTGGCGATGATGTCGGCAAGCTGCATATAGCGCGTGCTGATGGAGTTGCCGAAGGTGTTCATCTGAGAGCCGTGGTCGTTGATGTAGAACTCACGCTGGATGTCGTAACCGGCGTGATCCATAACGCGGCAGAGCGAGTCGCCCAGCGCGGCCCAGCGGCCGTGGCCGATGTGCATGGGGCCGACGGGGTTGGCGGAAACGAACTCGACCTGGGTCTTCAGGCCACCACCGACGTTGGACTTAGCGAAGTCCATACCCTTCTCGCGAGCCTCGCCAAAGATGGCATTCTTGACGGCAACGGAGAGGTAGAAGTTGATGAAGCCGGGGCCTGCGATCTCGACCTTCTCGATCGCGGGGTCCTCGGGCATATGGGCAACGATGGCCTCGGCGATCTTGCGCGGGGCGCAGTGGGCCAGCTTGGCGGACTTCAGGGCCATGGTAGAGGTCCACTCGCCATGAGAAGTGTCAGCCGGTCGCTCGATAGCGCAATCGTCAAGTTCAAATGCGGAAAGGTCGCCGGCCTCCTGGGCCGCAGCAAGCGCAGCGCGTACCAGCTCTTCAATCTTCTCGGGCATAGATCCTCCTTGTGTTAAAGCCCCCGAGCTCTTGGTCACTCGTAGGGCAAAAGCCAGAGTTTGTAGCACTCTATCACAAGCGACGGGCACTGTCGCAGGGTAAAGCTAATAGATATTGCATATGCACAAAAATGACTACAGCTTGTATGGAGTCACTCAAAGATGCCGGTCTGCCTGCAGATTATACAGGCGTTGAAAATGCATAAAGGTGTGAATGAGCTGCGTCTGTTATCGAATACTCTTACCTATCAGAGTTGTGTGCTTTTCCTGCATAAAGTACGGGTTTGCGCACGTCAGCGTGTTATTCTAGACATACGTAAATTCGTATAAGTTGGAGGTAGCATGTTCTCAATCGGTCAACACGTCATTCATCCGGGCCAGGGAGTCTGCACCGTCGTCGGTTTTAGGGACGACACACCGCAGCCCATGCTGCTGCTCGAGACCAAGCAGGGACATGCGCAGACGATCCTCATGTACCCCGTGGCGCAGGCCGACCGTCTGCACGCCGCCATCTCTCAGCAAGATGCCGAGCACCTGCTGAGCCACTATGACGAGCTGGAGTGCGACACCTTTACCGAGCGCAACAGCTCGCTTGAGGAGACACACTTTAAGCAGCAGCTCAAGCTGGGCGCGCCCGAGACGGTCCGCGTGGCAAAGACCATGATGCACCGCATTCGCCAGGCCGAGGAAGCTGATAAAAAACCCAGCTCCTACTACATGCGCGTACTCAAGGAGGCCAAACGCCGCTCCATCGAGGAGTTCGCCGTGGCCCTTGGCGTCACCGAGGAGGCCGCCGAAGCCCGCCTAGCCCAAGCCGCCCTCAACTAACCCATCCGCGCCAAAAACCACCACAAAGGGAACAGGCACCTTTGTGGTGGTTTTCTTGTTCTAGTAGTATTCATTCTTATCGATACCCACGAGCACAAGGAGTCTCTTATGGCAGAGCCGCTTACCGCCGGAATCACCCGCGACCGCGCGTTCGAACTGCTCAATGAGCACAACAAGGACCCGTTCCATATCACCCATGGCGAGACGGTCGAGGGCACTATGCGCTACTTTGCGCGCGAGTTCGACCCCGAGAACGAGGAGTTTTGGGGCATCGTCGGTCTGCTGCACGACCTGGATTGGGAGGAGCATGAGGACGACCCCATTAACCACACCATCTATGCTGCCGAGATTCTTGAGGGCGAAGGTGCGTCTCCCGAGCTCATTCGCGCCATCCAGACGCACACGTCGGACTTCAACACCTCACTACCCAAGCCCGAGCTGCAGATGGAAAAGATCCTGTTTGCCTGCGATGAGCTCACCGGCCTGATCGGCGCTGCCGTCATCATGCGCCCGAGCAAGAGCGTTATGGACTTTACGACCAAGTCGCTCAAGAAGAAGTTCAAGGACAAACGCTTTGCCGCCGGCTGCTCGCGCGACGTGATTTCGCAGGGCGCCGAGATGTTGGGCTGGGAGCTCCCCGAGCTCTTTGACCGCACCATCGCGGCCATGCAGTCCTTCGCCCCCGACCGAGATACCTTCCAGGCCTAACCGTCAACGCCACCTAAAACCACCACAAAGGGGACAGTGAACTGCGCCCCGAAACTTGGACTGAATAAATAGCGACTACGCCGCAAGGGCCTGGTTCCGGAACTCCTCCGGCGTCAGGCCCTTCAATCTTACCT
>CABUTO010000056.1 GCA_902494535.1 uncultured Collinsella sp. | reverse complement strand
GGCCTCGCTCGAAGAGCCCGATCGCCGCCTTCCTGGCCACGATGTCGTGCTTCACCCTCAAGTCGACACGCATAAAAAGCCTCCCATTTCTCATGTCCAAGAAATGGGAGGCAGTTCACGAATCACATTCCGGGGGCTCTACAATGCGTTGAGTTGCGCGGAGCCGGCTATGCTGCTTCGTGCTCAAGCGATGTCTGCGCCAGGCGCGTTACTCGGCGTGTGCGTAATCCACCTTGGCGCGGCGAGCGGTGGCCTTCTCCCAATCGCTGGTGCCCTCAAAGACATCCTGCTTGTAGGGATTGCGGCCGAGCTTCTTGGCGCGGTAGGCGATGTAGATGATCGCGGCGACGTTGGCGACCAGTGCGGCGACCGAGACCGCGGTGGCGGCGCCGGGGTCGAGCGTGGAGTGGGTCACAAAGATGGACTCCTCCTGGAAGTACGGGAACACCTGGGCAAACATGCACCAAATGGCCAGCGTAAAGGCGCGGTTCTGGATCCAGCCGCCCTTGTTCCAGATAAAGGCGGCGACGGTGGGCGCCAGCAGCAGCGCAAAGCCGCAGAACCAGGAGTGGGTGGGCAGGCAGTTGTAGGTGTAGCAGAAGTTCCAGATATCGTAGGCGATGATGTAGACCCAGGTCATATCGGGCCACAGCATGTCGGTCTGATCTTCGGAGGCGTAGACGCTCCACCAACCGGTCATGCAGAAGATGTTGATAATACCGGCGATGCCGTTGAACACGTTGTTCCAGCCGGCCAGCTGCGTAGCACCTTCGGAGGTGACCCAGGTGGACTCGCCCAGGACAAAGAAGTGATAGGCGCTCTCGAAGTCGGACACGACGGCGATCATGATGTTGATGGCGACGATCACAAACGGCCATGCGCGGAACCAACGCGCCTTGCCGATCTTTCCCCACTGGTACTTAATGGCAATAAAGCCCCAGCAGCCGGCGAGCGCCGCGTATACCTTAGCGTAGTGGAACCAGCTGTTCTGGTACACATGGGTGGGGTTGGTGAGCGCCCACTCGGCACCCTGCGAGACGCCGATGGCGATGGCGACGCAGTAGATGGTCATGGCCAGCGGAGCCACGCCAAAGATGATTGCCGCGCCGAGCTTGGTGCGGCGGCCGACCTCGTTGAGCACGATCAGGCCAATAAAGACCATGGCCCAGCCGGCCCAGTGGATAAGGGTATCGCTACCCCAAACATCGAACAGCATGCTGCTCTCCTTTCACACGCCCGCGGCCCCTCTTCTGATCGCGGGCAGTTTGGCCAAATGTTGTCAGTTCTGGGGCTTGCGCTCCGGATACTTGGCGGTATAGCCCTCGATGTGGAGTGTCGAGGCGATGATTTCCTTGACCGTCTCGTCGGGCACATCGGGGTGCGTGCGGATATACATCAAAAGACCCATGATGAGGGTGTAGAACGTTTCGTAGACATGGTCGATGCGCAGCTCGTGGTGGGCGACAAAATCCACCACGGTGGTGTCGCAGATATACTGCGCCACACGCTGGACCACGTTGTGCAAAAAGCCGCCGTAGAGCGCGCCGCTGTTGGAGGTCAGAGTGTGCGGCAGTTCGTGGCCGCTGGCGACCAGGCGCTTAAAGAGCGGGGCGACGGTGTCGAGCGCGCCCTCGATATCACCGACGGTGCGGTTGGCATTCCACTGCTCGAGCTCGGAGATAAAACCGTCGATTGCCTCGTCCATGACGGCGGTGACGGCGGCGTCCATGTCGGCGAAGTAGTGGTAGAACAATGAACGCGTGCAGCCGGCTCGCTTGGTCACGGCCGATACCGATAGGTGGGACACGCCCAGCTCGGAGCTTACGGTGCGCACGGCATCGAGGATCTCGCGACGGCGTTCGTCGCCCGTCAGGCGCTTTGCCGCGCTATCGGATGCGGGGACGGCATCGACCACAGAGGTACCTGCTGTGTTGTTGCCCATGTTTTGCCGCCTTTCATCCTCTTTTGCCTGACCGTTCGCCTAACAGTCTTGAATATTGTTGACGGTTCGTCAATACTATTTTTGACACAATGTCAACAATGGCGGGTGAACGGCATGGGGGCATGCCTGGCCTGCAAAAAAAGAGGGGCGCCGCGGTCTCGCCGGGCTGTGGCAAGAGAAGGGACAACCATGATTCTCAACGGACCGGGGATTAGTTACACCGAGCCCGACATCGGTTCGGAGTTCGTGCCGCCGCTGCCGGAGCATCCGCGCGAGGCCATCGTCAAGCTATGCGAGCACTGCACCAACCGTCTGCTGCATCGCGATGAGCTGCTGGGCTACGAGTACTGGTCGTTTGCCGAGGCCGCAACCGACGAGCAGGCCGAAGTGCTCTGCAAGATGAAGATGCGCCGTCCCTATACGCTGCCCGAGATGGTCAAGCTCACCAGCATGCCCGAAGCCGATATCGAGAAGATGCTCGACGACATGAGCTACACGGGTCTGCTCGAGTACAACTGGGAAAACCCCGAGCGCGCCAAGCAGTGGGTGCTGCCCATGCTGGTGCCGGGTTCCGCCGAGTTCCTCAACATGCGCGTGAGCCAGCTCGAGGAGCACCCGGTCTATGCCAAGTTCTTTGAGCAGGCGTCCAAGGGACCGCTGTCCAAGGCCACGCCGATGGTGCCGCCCGGAGGCGCCGGCATCGGCATGCACGTCATTCCGGTCGAGAAGGCCATCGACGCCGCGAGCACCTCGGTGCCGATCGAGCATATCGAGCACTGGCTCGACAAATACGAGGGTAAGTATGCCGCCAGCACCTGCAGCTGCCGCGCGAGCCGTCGCGTGATGGGCGAGGGTTGCGCCGACGACCCGGCCGATTGGTGCATCGCCGTGGGCGATATGGCCGATTACGTGGTTGAGACCGACCGCGGCCATTATGTAACGCGCGACGAGGTCTACGACATCCTGCGCCAGGCCGAGGACAACGGCTTTGTGCACCAGATCACCAATATCGACGGCGAGAACAAGATCTTCGCCATCTGCAACTGCAACGTCAACGTGTGCTACGCCCTGCGCACCTCTCAGCTGTTCAACACGCCCAACCTGTCGCGCTCGGCCTATGTCGCCAAGGTCGAGAAGGACAAGTGCGTTGCCTGCGGTCGCTGCGTTGAGGTGTGCCCGGCCGGCGCCGCCAAGCTCGGCCAGAAGCTCTGCAGCAAAAAGGCCGGCGGACAGGTGCCCGAGTATCCGCGCCAGGAGCTGCCCGACGCCACCAAATGGGATCACACCAAGTGGTCGCCCAACTACCGCAACGACAACCGTATCGAGACGCATGAGTCCGGCACCGCTCCCTGCAAGACGGCCTGCCCCGCGCACGTTGCCGTTCAGGGCTATTTGAAGCTCGCGGCTCAGGGTCGCTATGACGAGGCTCTGGCGCTCATCAAGCGCGAGAACCCGCTGCCCGCTATCTGCGGCCGTGTGTGCAACCGACGCTGTGAGGATGCCTGCACCCGCGGCCGTGTGGACGCCGCCGTGGCTATCGACGAGGTCAAGAAGTTCATCGCCCAGCGCGATCTGGACGCCGCGACCCGCTATGTCCCACCTGTGGTGACCCCGACACGTGCCAGCGGCTTCGATCAGAAGATTGCCATCATCGGCGCCGGTCCGGCCGGTCTGTCTTGCGCCTTCTATCTGGCCGAGAAGGGCTACAAGCCCGTCGTGTTCGAGAAGAACGAGCGCCCGGGCGGCATGCTCACCTACGGCATTCCCAGCTTTAAGCTGCAGAAGGACGTCATCGAGGCTGAGGTCGAGGTTATTCGCCTGATGGGTGCCGAGTTCCGCTATGGCGTGGAGGTCGGTCGCGACGTGACGCTCGACGAGCTGCGCGCGCAGGGCTTTAAGGCCTTCTACGTTGCCATTGGCTGCCAGGGCGGCCGCCTTGCCGGCATTCCGGGCGAGGATGCCGAGGACGTGACCGTGGCCGTCGACTTCCTTCGCGAGGTTAACAGCGGCAAGATCGATACCCTGTCCGGCCGCACCATTGTAGTGGGCGGCGGCAACGTGGCCATCGACGTTGCCCGCAACGCCTGCCGTTTGGGTTCCGAGCACGTTGAGATGTTCTGCCTGGAGAGCGAGGCTCAGATGCCCGCCAGCGAGGAGGAGCGTCGCGAGGCCGTTGAGGACGGCGCTCACATCAGCTGCGGCTGGGGCCCCAAGGAGATTCACCTAGACGAGGCCGGTCATGTGTGCGGTATCACCTTCAAGCGCTGCACGCGTGTCTTTGACGACGAGGGCCGTTTTGCGCCCGAGTACGACGAGAGCGATCTGCGCCGTGTCGATGCCGACCGTGTCGTCATGTCGATTGGCCAGTCCATTGTGTGGGGCGACCTGCTGGCTGGCTCCAAGGTGGAGCTCGGCCGCGGCCAGGGTGCCCTTGCCGATCCCCAGACCTACCAGACCGCCGAACCCGACATCTTTGTGGGTGGTGACGTCTACACTGGCCCCAGCTTTGCCATCGACGCTATCGCCGCCGGCCACGAGGCCGCGGTGTCCATCCATCGCTTTGTGCAGCCGGGCTCCACGCTCACCATCGGCCGCAATCAGCGCCGCTACACCGCGCTCGACCGCGACGACGTTGTGCTCGAGAGCTACGACAACGCGAGCCGCGAGGTTGCCCACGTGGACCGCGAACGCGAGAAGGCTGCGCCGTTTAGCGAGTATGTTGAGACCTTTACCGAGGAGCAGGTGCGCGCCGAGACCGCCCGCTGCCTGGGCTGCGGCGCCTCGATCGTCGACCCCAACAAGTGCATCGGCTGCGGCCTGTGCACCACCAAGTGCGCGTTTGACGCTATCCATCTGGATCGCGACCGCCCCGAGTGCTCCACGATGGTCAAATACGAGCAAAAGCTCCCAAGCCTGGGCAAGTACGCGCTCAAGCGCGCCATCAAGATTAAGTTCGGTCGCAAGTAAGTAGCCATAACGGGAACGGCGGAAGAAAAAGTGCATGAATTGGGAATCGTCTATCACATCATTCGCGATGTCGAGAACGTGGCGCGCGCCAATGGCGTGCGTCGCGTTTCGAGCGTCACGCTGCTGCTGGGCGAGGTCTCGGGCGTCGTTCCCGACTTGCTACTCGACGCTTGGCGCTGGGCGGCAGATAAAAAGCCCATCACCGAGGGTGCGGAGCTTATCGTGGAGCCCGTTGAGGCCGTGACACATTGCGAGGCGTGTGGCTGCGACTACGCGACGGTCGAGCACGGCAAGGCCTGTCCCCATTGCGGTAGCGGCGAGACCTATTTGCTGCAGGGCCAAGAGGTAATGATCAAACAGATCGAGACCCCCGAAGAGGATCCGGCAGGCGCTGCCCCCGACGGCCCTTCCGACGCGCCCGATGCCGTCGACGCCGCCAACCCACTCCACATCGTCTAGGATCCCCTATAAGTTGCGGTGAAATAGTTCCTAAATCCAGCCTTCGGGGGTGCGGACGATTTCTTGGACCGCGCCTAGGCGTATCCAAGCTTCCTGCGGTACTCCATCGGGCTCAGCCACCCGAGGGACTTCTTGATCCGCTCCTCACGATAGTACACGAGGTAGGCCTCGAGCCTTCCCATGAACTCCTCGGCCGTCACGCCCTCCCAGTCCCTGTAGCGGAAGAACTCGTTCTTGAGGCGCCCGAAGAAGCCCTCGCAGGCCGAGTTGTCCGGGCTGCAGCCCTTCGCGGACATG
>CABUTO010000055.1 GCA_902494535.1 uncultured Collinsella sp. | reverse complement strand
GAGGGGATGTAGGGAAGCGATAGGAAAGACATAGATGCGGGCGTGTTGGCTAAAATGGGTCGGCCGGGATTGGTCAATCTCGGCCGACTATATTTGGCTAAAATAATCCGACGCTAACAAAGCGGCTTAAAGGGCCGAAATCGTATGAATGGCATTGCGACTTCCAAATGGGTGACTGCTGCTTGAAAAGCTATAGAAATAGGGGCCGATTTAACGGCCCCAAGCATCGCATAAATGGCATATACGTTTTATCAACTATTTCTTGTTTTTAACCCATTTGCAGATACGCCAAATAAACACTCCGATGAGAATCAAAACGAGAGCGATCATAATGTCTGAGCGTGCAGGAATTGGGATCATTGAACTTCCTCAATTGATGTGACTCTAGTTTGCATAGGTGTGGAGCGTGCTGCCTTCCATGGTCGCTTGCAACACGGCGATACCGGACGTCATCCCCATCGATTCATAGTTGAGTCGATATGTCGCCTGTTTCGAGTTCCATATAAAGGACTCGTTAGTTACCGTACAGCCGATAGTCGTATAGTTTTGTCCCCAAGCGCTGGTAATGAGCGAGTTCGCTATCTTGATCTTGAATTCGCGGTAAATAAAAGGACTGTTGTAATAGATAGTCCAAGTTCCAGATGCGTTGTTGTAGTAACTGTCCCATATCAGGCTGGGCTCATTGGTTTTTTTAATTCCTATTACTGCAACGGTCCCATCCTTAAGCTTGATTTGATGAGACTGCTCGGGACCTTTCGTTAAATCAAAATCTTGGGTTGCGCCAGAAATTGCGACAGCATCGCTTTCTGCAGCATAAGCAGTCGAAGGGCTAAACGAGAAACATATCGGTAATATCAAAAGTATCGAGAGGAAAAACGAAGCTTTGAGTGTGCGTAACACTTTGACCACCTCCATACTGCGATGCCTAGTTAAATAGTAGCATAGATAAACAGTTTATTATGTAACTTAAAAAGCCCCTATCTGCCCGGCGCCCCTTCAAAGCGTGGGTTCCTGTAGACATCCTCAGCAAGGTAAACGCAGGGATGGTCGGGGTGTTCCCCTCAAAATTATTCCGCAGCGCGAAGGCCTCTCGTCCGTGGCTCCGTTGGAGCACAAGATTAAATCAGCGAATGCGATTATCCTTTCGAGGCTGCGCAGGCCCCCTTGGGGCTTCCCCTGAAAACAATCCGCAGATCGAATTGCCCCGTCGCGCGAAGCGCACGACGGGGCAATTCATGATCGAGGACGTTTTCAGGGGAAGCCCCAAGGGGGCCGGTGAGAGCAATGAGGCAGGGCGCTACAGGTACTCGATTTGAGCGCCTTCCGTGTCGCACGTTAGAATATGCGTGTCACACTTGGGGAACTGCTCGCGCAGTTTGACCTGCAGGAACTTTGCCACGATGGTGTCGTCGGTCACAGCCATAAGGGTCGAGCCCGATCCGCTGATCCAGATGGTCTTGGCGCCGCCGTTAAGGCAGGTGTCGCGCACGGCGTTGTAGTCGGGAATCAGACGGCGACGATAGGGTTCCTGGATGCGGTCGTCATTGGCGGCGGCAATCAGGTCGAGGTTGCCGGACTCAAGACCGCGCGTCATGCCGGCGATGCGGCCCATCTGCCATACGGCGGTGGAGAGCGGAACCTCCTGCGGCACGACCTTGCGCGCCTCGCTCGTATGCACCTCGTAGGGCGGAATCACGGTAATAAAACGCAGGCGATCGCTCACCTCGTAGCGCAGGCACTGGGGGAGCGAATCGGTCGGCGTAAAGGAGCAGACGGCGCCGCCCAGGATAGCGGGGGCGACGTTATCGGGATGGCCCTCGACCTCGGTGGCAATGCGGACGAGCTCGGCACGGTCGACGGTGTGGCCTGTCAGCGCGGCGGCGGCCATAATGCCGGCGACGACACAGGTGGAGCTGGAGCCCAGGCCGCGGGCGACGGGAACGTCAGTCTGAATGTCGATGGCGACGGGGAAGGCCGGCTCGCCCCATGCGGCCAGTGCATCGACAAAGCTAACGTAGACCAGGTTGTTCTCGTTTTGGAATTCCTCGGGGCAGCCCGTGATGGTGAGCTTGTCGGCGCGCTCGAAGGTGAAGTGCGAGTAGAGGCTGACGGCCATGCCGAGGGTGTCGTAGCCGATGCCTAGGTTTGCGCTGGTTGCTGGGACGGTGATTTTGATCATGTGGGTCCTCCTGGGCGGGTCTGGCCGTTTAGTTCGCTGCTCGGGCAGTCCTGGCTCGCTCGGAAAGCACATTAAGTGCTTTCCGGCTCGTGCGGAACTCGCGACGAACTAAACAGGCAGACCTGCATGTCAGTTCGTCATCATCCCGGGGGTTATCTGATGAAAGAAGGTGCGCCGGCTTTCGCCGGCGCATAATAAGGGGTTTTAGTTGGTAGCTATCTTTTTTGCAGCCTGCTCTACGTAGTTGGCCATGTCGGCTACGTCGCAGACGTCTTCGAAGCGGACGGGTTTGGATTCGAGCTCGGCGAGTTGTGCCGGGGCGACCGTGTTGGTGGCCTGCTCGAGTACACGCATGGCCTCAAAATCATCCTCGGGAACGTCGAGGCCCAGGGCGTCGCAGCAGGCGCGCGGGAACTTGTAGGGGCTGGCGGTCGAAAGCAGCACGCGGACCTTGGCGCCCTCGGCGGGAGCGACCTTTTCGAAGACGTGATAGCCGCAAGCGGTGTGCGGGTCGATTACGTAGCCGTTCGCGTCCCAGCAGCTCTTGATGGCAGCGCGGACCTCGTCCTCGCTGGCCCAACCGCAGCCAAAGATGCTCTGAATCTTTGCCAGCAGGTCGGCGGGAACCTCGTAGCGACCAGTCTGTGCCAGCTGCTCCATAAGGCCGGCAACGAGCTCGCAGTCGCCATCGGACAGGAAGTACAGCATGCGCTCCAGGTTGGAGCTAATAAGGATGTCCATCGACGGCGAGATGGTCGTAAAGAACGGACGGTTGCGGTCGTAGACGCCGGTGGTCAGGAAGTCGGCCAGTACGTTGTTCTTGTCGCTCGCGACGATGAGCTTGGTGACGGGCAGACCCATGCGCTTGGCATAGTAGCCGGCCAGGATATCGCCAAAGTTGCCGGTGGGCACACAGAACTCAACGGCGTCGCCGGCCTCGATAGCGCCGGCGCGCAGCAGCTGCGCATAGGCGGCAAAGTAGTAGACGACCTGCGGTACCAGGCGGCCGACGTTGATGGAGTTGGCGCTCGAAAGCACCGTGCCGGCGGCCTCCAGACGCTCGGCAAGCTCCTTATCGGCAAAGATGCGCTTGACGGCGCTCTGGGCGTCGTCAAAGTTGCCGCGGATGCCGCAGACGGCGACGTTATCGCCCTCCTGAGTGGACATCTGCAGATTCTGCACGCGGCTGACTTTGCCCTCGGGATAAAAGACGGTGATGCCCGTGCCCGGCGCGTCGGCAAAACCGGCGAGTGCGGCCTTGCCGGTGTCGCCCGACGTGGCGGTGACGATCATGATGCGCTCGGCGCCGCCGTCCTTGGCGGAAGTGCGGGCCATCAGACGGGGGAGCATCTGCAGGGCGACGTCCTTGAAGGCGCTTGTGGGGCCGCCAAAGAGCTCCATCACATAGGTCTGAGGGGCGTCAGCGCCCGGCGCAGCGTCGAGTTTGACGAGCGGCGTAACCTCTTCACTCGCGAACGTGCCGCGGTATGCCTCGTCGACACACGCCGAAATTTCTTCGGCCGTGTAATCATTCAGTAACATTCCCAACACATCTTGAGCGATTTCAAAGTACGATTTATCTGCAAGCGAGCTGATATCGACCTGCTGGGTGCCGAGCTCGTCCGAGACAAACAAACCCCCGTCGGGAGCGATGCCGGTGCGGATTGCCACCTTACTTGAGCACGATAAAGTGCGTCCTCGTGTACTATGATAAGTTCCCATATAACACTGCTCCTCGGATGCCTTGGTCCCAATCGGTGAAACCATGGTATCAGAGCGTGCAAAATAGGTTCGCAGAGGCTTTTTAGAAAGGTAACCTCCAGCCCATGATTAAGATTGCCAAGTTTGGCGGCTCGTCGGTCGCCGACGCCGAACACTTCAAGAAGATCAAGGCCATCGTCGATGCCGACCCGGCTCGCCGTTTTGTGGTGGTTTCCGCCTGCGGTCGCCGTTTTAAGGGCGACACCAAGGTGACCGACCTGCTCTACCTGGTTAACGCGCACGTTAAGTATCACGTGTCGTGTGAGGAGCTTCTCGAGGACATTGGCCAGCGCTATTTTGATATCGCTGATGAGCTGGAGCTCACCTATCCCATCCGTGAGGAGTTCGCGGCCTTTGCCGAGCGCGCCCGCTCGGGCGGCTACTCCACCGAGGAGCTCGTGAGCCGCGGCGAGTACTTCACCGCTCGCCTGATGGCCGAGTACCTGGACCTGCCGTTCCTGGACGCCGCGACGGTTGTGGCATTCCATCACGACGGTACGCTCAGCATGAATCGCACCTCCGAGCTGGTGCAGGAGTACGGCCAGCAGGGCGGCTTTGTTATGCCCGGTTTCTACGGCGCGACGCGCGAGGGCCAGATCAAGCTGCTCGATCGAGGCGGCGGCGATATCTCGGGCTCGATCCTGGCCAAGTGCCTGGGCGCCGACCTGTACGAGAACTGGACCGACGTCTCGGGTTTCTATTCTGCCGATCCTCGCATTGTGCCCGAGGCTCAGCCCATTGCGCGCGTTACCTACGAGGAGCTGCGCGAGCTTTCGTACATGGGCGCAAGCGTCCTGCACGAGGAGGCCGTGTTCCCTGTGCGTGAGGCGGGTATTCCGCTGGTCATCAAGAACACCAATGCGCCGCAGGACCCCGGCACCATCATTAGCGAGACGGCTGACGAGGGTGAGGCAGAGCCCATCATTACCGGCGTGACCGGCAAGCGCGGTTTTGTCGCCATCAATGTGGCCCGCGACCGCACCAAGCCGCGCGTCGGCTTTATGCGCCGCGCGCTTTCGGTCTTCGAGCGCTATGACGTTTCCGTCGAACACATGCCCACCGGTGTCGATCGCTTTGGCGCCGTGGTGCAGGAGCAGGACGTTCACGATTCGCTGTACTCGCTTGTAAGCGACATTCAGCAGGAGGTCGAGCCGCTCGAGATCGAGGTTGTCGAGGGCCTGGCGCTCATCGCGACTGTCGGCCGTAACCTGCGCGGCCGCGCAGGTATCTCGGGCCACCTATTTGGCATGCTTGGCCAGGCTGGCGTGAGCGTGCGCATGATTTCGCAGAGCTGCGACGAGATCAACATCATTATCGGTGTCGAGGAGAAGGACTTCGACCTGGCGATTCAGACCATTTACCGTGCCTTCTCCGATGAGAACGGCATTGTGAAGGTCTCCGACCTGGAGGCTCCCGCGCCGGTCGATCCCGCCCTGGCCGCACTCCACAAGTAGCTGCCATCCCGGCAGATTTATGGGACATGTCTCAAAAATCTACGGCGGGGCGTTTCGTTTCGGTTTCGTTTCGACGGGGCGGGTTTCGTGCCCGCCCCGTTCTTGTATACACTGGCAACAATAATCGGCCTGCTCGGCGTGCGGGCAAAAGCCACAACCTTTAAAGGGGGAAGCATGAAACAGTACACGGTTGCTATTTTGGGCGCGACGGGAGCCGTGGGCACCCAGATGCTCGAGTGCCTTAACGAGCAGGAGTTCCCGGTTGGCAAGCTCAAACTGCTGGCGAGCGCGCGTTCTGCGGGCAAGACCGTCGAGTTCCGTGGCGAGCAAATCGTGATCGAAGAGGCTTGTCCCGAGGCCTTTGAGGGCTGTGACATCGTGCTTGGCGCCGCCGGCGACGACATCGCGAAGGAGCTGCTGCCCGAGGCCGTTAAGCGCGGCGCCGTCGTGGTCGACAACAGCCATGCCTTCCGCATGGATCCCGAGGTGCCGCTGGTCGTGCCCGAGATCAATGCCGACGACATCAAATGGCATCACGGCCTTATCGCCAATCCCAACTGCGCGACCATCATCGGCCTGGTTCCCACGTGGCCGCTGCATCAGCTCGCCGGCGTGAAGCGCATGATCGTCTCGACGTACCAAGCGGCTTCGGGTGCTGGCGCTCCCGGTATGGCCGAGCTCGAGGCTCAGCTGGCCGCCCTGGGCCGTGGCGAGGAGATTCCCGAGCCGCGCGCGTTTGCCGCTCAGCTGGCGAGCAACCTGATTCCGCAGATTGGCGGCGTCAAGGAGGAGGGCTTTACCTCCGAGGAGATGAAGCTACAAAACGAGGGCCGCAAGATTATGCATCTGCCCGAGCTGCGCGTGAACTGCACCTGCGTGCGCGTGCCCGTGCTGCGTTCGCACTCCGAGAGCATCACGCTCGAGTTCGAGCGTGACATTACGGTTGACGAGGCCCGTGCTGCGCTGGCTGCCGCTCCCGGCGTCAAGCTGGTTGACGATATGGCTGCCGAGGATGCGCACGACCGCTTCCCCATGCCGATGGATACGTCCGACCAAGACCTGATTTGGGTCGGCCGCGTGCGTCGCGACATCTCGAACCCCGAGGCCGCGCGCGGTATCACCTTCTGGTGCTGCGGTGACCAAATCCGTAAGGGCGCGGCAACCAACGCCGTCCAGATCGCCAAGCTGCTCTGCGAGTAGGTTGACCTGTCCGGCGGGGGCCGGG
>CABUTO010000054.1 GCA_902494535.1 uncultured Collinsella sp. | reverse complement strand
GCGAACTTTTTTTAATCAAATTAATCGGTCCTAAATCCTTTGTGTTTTTTTTCCCCGCTTTTCGTTATTGTTCGGATTCTTCGACCTTGTCGATGGCCCAGGTGGATCCGAGACCGCCGGTGGTGTTGCGGCGGATGCGCACGGCAACCTCGCGGCGCTCGCCGGCCTGCGTATAGTGCAGGGGGAAGCTTGCGCGGTTTCGCGCGGCCTCGATGGTACCGCGCTCGCGGGCGATCCAGTAGTACTCGCCGACAATGCCGAGGGTGTCGGCGCCGTAGGGGAGATAGGTCGACAGCTGGTGTAGCAACGGGCCGGGGCAGAAGACCTCGGTTGCGAAATCGACGGGGAAGTCCTCGGGGATGGTCGGTGCTGCGGGTGCGGGGGTTGGGGCCTCTGCGAGTACCGAAGCCGGTGCCGGTGCGGGAATTTGGTCGCAAGCAGAGGCGGGCACGGATTCGATGACGGGTGCGAACTCCAGCGTCGTCTTCGGCTTGATTGTGGAATCTGCGGGCTTCACGGTGACGGGCGCGTCTGCAGCTTCAGTTTCAACCTCAACCTGCGTCGCGCTCTGATTCTCGACGCTCGACTTTGCCTCGATGGGCGTGGATGCCATGGTGGTGATGCCGGCGTTGGCGTTCTCGGGGTCATAGACGACCGTGAGCGAGATGGCGGGCTGCGGCGTCTCGGGCCCCGGCGCCGACTCGGTAGCGCCTTGATCGGCGGGCTCGTCGGACTGATCGTCCTCGGCCTCGTTGCCAAAGACATCGCTGTTTTGGAACGCAGACGGCTCGGGTTGGTCAGCGGCTTCTTCGGTTGTCGACTTGGGCGCTTCGTTGAGCTCCACAGTGGCTTCCTGCTCGGATATGACTTTGGGATCGGTCGTGGCGGCGATTTCGGTTTCGGCTTCTGCCGTTACCTCAATAGCGACTTCGATCTCTGCCTCGGGCTCGGGTTCCGGCGCGGCTTCAACCATGGCTTCGGGCTCGGGACGCTTAACGTGCTTGGGGCGCACGGCCTTGAGGTCCTTCTCACCGCGCTTTTTCTTTTTGTAGGACTGCTTGGCGCCCTTGGCGGTCTTGGGCTTGTCCTCGCCCTTGGCAAGCGCAGCATCCCAGGCCTCGTTGGCGATGACCGTGGCATACAGGCGGCCGCCTTTAAAGACGGTCAGCTTAATGCAGTCGTCGAGCTCCTCGAGCAGCTCGCGCGTGGACTCGAAGCCCAAGTCATAAGCGGTCATGTCGCCAGCGGCGAGCGCCTCCTCGACCTGCGTCATAAACGTTTGCTTGCCACATCCAATCGCATCGCGCAGCAGGCGATACAGATAGATGTGGTTGCCCAGCGAAAGCGTGGGCCTAACTATTGTCTTGCTCATGGCAAATCTCCTCTTTACACATGTAAAGCATCTTACCATCGCATGGCGTTCGCCATGGCGGCGCCCAAGGCAAACGGGCGCGAACCGCTTTCGATTCGCGCCCGTTGTACAGGTCGGTTATCTATGAGAGGCAAACGTGCTTAGTTGCCCGATGCCGTGCCTTGGCTCGAGTTGTCAGATGCCGTGCCGGACGCGGTTCCGCTCGAGCTGTTCGAGCTGTTGGTGTTGCTGCTGTCTGTTGTGCCCGTTCCCGACGTGGTGTCGCTCGTCTGGCCGCCCGTGCTCGGCTGCGAACCGTCAGTCGTTTGGCTTGAGTCGGTCGTGCCGGACGGCGTGCTGCTGTTGGCCGTAGAGGAATCGGTGCCCTGCGATTGGTTTTGGGCGTTCGAGGACGAATTGGCAGAGGTAGAACTGTCTTGCGTATCGTCCGTCTGTGCCTGCTGATCCTGCGACTGGGTGTTGCCAGTTGCATCGCTCTCGGTCGTGCGCGACGAAAGGATTGGCTCGGGACGCTCGCCCAGACCCTCACCGGCAGTGGTGATAAGGATGGCGCCGGCGCAGGCGATGACTGCGACGATGGCGATGGCGATCGAGAAGACGATGACCTTCTTTTGCGTCTGGCTGCGCTCTGCCGCGGCCTTGGCGCGCAGGCTGTTGGGGGCGACACGCGCCGTGGTCGCGCGTCCCGCAACCTGGCGCATCTCCTGCGTGGTCGCGGCGCCACCTAGGTGCTCCTCGACATCGGGCTCAACGGGCTCGTAGGCGCCGGCAGGGTAGTCGACAGCGGCATGCGTGCCCTTGATTGCTTCGGCGCTGGCAGAGATAAAGTGGCGGTAGACCTGCGAGGACACAACGGTGATGACCGAGCTCACGGCGGCACCAATTACTGAACCAGCGATACCAATCTTGGAGGCAAGCGCGACGCTCGTGGCAGCAGCTGCGGCGCCGGCGATGATCTGGGGAATGGAAATGTCATCGAACAGGCCCTTTTTGGGCGCGATGGCCATGGTCTGTCCGATGGAATGGTTCTCGTGCACGCCGTTGTTGAGCGATGCCGGCGTCATGACGCGCGTACGCGGCGCGTCGGTGTACTTGGTTGTCATACGGGGTCCTCCCGGTGTAAATCTGCTTCGTTTCGTGTAGCCATCAGGGTACCCACCAGATGTGAATCGTACGTGACATTTAACAGATACCATCAACTCATCAATAGCTCACCAAGTTGGTGGGATGCGGTTACACCCGGCGGTTGAACTACAATAGGGCTTGCTAATTGTTGTGAATGGCGTTTACGCACGGGAGCATTCTTATGAATCTTCACCTTTCTCAGTCTGATGGCTTTTTGCGTGTGGCGGCGGCGTCGCCGCAGATTCGCGTGGCCGATGTCGAGGGCAATGCCGAGGTTGCGCTGGCGGCTGTTCGCGATGCTGCCGGGCGTGGCGTTCGCGCGCTGGTACTGCCCGAGCTTAATCTGACTGGCTATACCGCGGCCGATCTGTTCCATAACCGCACGCTGCTGCATGCCTGCGAAGCAGCGCTGGTGCACATCCTCGATGAAACCCGTGAGCTGCCGATCGTCTTTACCGTTGGCTTGCCCGTTGCAGTTGCCGAGAATATCTACAACTGCGCCGCCGTGTGCTGCGCGGGCGAGCTTTTGGGCCTCACGGCCAAGAAGTATCTGCCCAACTATGGCGAGTTCTATGAGCGTCGCTGGTTTGCTCCGGCGCCTGCGGATCCCGTGTGGGTTGAATTTGCCGGTCAGGGTCCGGTTCCGCTGGGCTCGGGGCTTATCTACCGTTGCCGTGATGAGGGTGCCGAGGATATGGTGCTGGGCGTTGAGGTCTGTGAGGACCTGTGGGTGCCGGCGCCGCCTTCGACCGAGATGGCGCTTGCCGGTGCGACGGTGATTCTCAACCCGTCGGCTTCGGACGAAATCATCGGTAAGGCAGACTATCGCCGCAGCCTCATCTCCAATCAGAGCGCACGCCTGTACTGCGCCTATGCCTACGCGGACGCGAGCGAGGGCGAGTCCACGACCGACATGGTCTTTGCGGGCGAGAACCTTATCTACGAAAATGGCTCCAAGCTCGCCGCCACCAAACTGCTTACCTGCGATATGGCCATCGCCGACGTTGACCTTGACCGCCTGGTTGCCGAGCGCCGTCGCTCGACGACGTGGGCGCGCACCGACGATGCGCCGGAGGCCACGACCGTTGAGTTTTCGTTTGAGGGCGTGCTGGCCGAAGAACCTGTCCTGCGCGATGCCTGCGATATCGACCGCGTTTTCCCGCGCGCGCCCTTTGTGCCGGCCGACCACGGCGACTTGGCCGAGCGCTGCGAGACGATCCTCGATCTGCAGACTGCGGGCCTCAAGACCCGCCTTGCCCACACGGGTACCAAGGCTGCGGTTATCGGCCTTTCGGGCGGCTTGGACTCCACGCTAGCGCTGCTTGTGACCGTGCGTGCCTTCGATGCACTGGGGCTGCCGCGCACTGGTATCACAGCCGTGTCCATGCCCGGCTTCGGCACGACGCATCGCACCATGTCGAATGCCGAGTCGCTCGCTCGCGACCTGGGTGTGAGCTTCCGCGAGGTTTCGATCCACGCGGCTGTGGAGCAGCACTTCAAGGACATTGAGCATGATCCAGCTGTGCAGGACGTGACCTACGAGAACAGCCAGGCGCGCGAGCGTACGCAGATTCTGATGGATCTGGCCAACCAGGCTGGCGGTTTTGTCATTGGCACGGGCGACCTGTCGGAGCTGGCGCTCGGCTGGGCTACCTATAACGGCGACCACATGAGCATGTACGCCGTCAACGCGAGCGTGCCCAAGACGCTTGTGCGCCATCTGGTACGCTATGCCGCCGATGTCTTTGGCGGGCGCATTGCCGAGGTCTTGCTCGATATCCTCGATACGCCGGTGTCCCCCGAGCTTCTGCCGCCCACGGGCGACGGCGAGATTGCGCAGAAGACCGAGGATTTGGTGGGCCCGTACGAGTTGCACGACTACTTCCTCTACTACCTGCTGCGTTTTGGCTTTGAGCCGGGCAAGATCTACCGCATGGCGCTCAAGAGCTTCGAGGACGTCTACGACGCCAAGACCGTCCACACGTGGCTACGTACGTTCTACCGTCGCTTCTTTGCCCAGCAGTTTAAGCGCAGCTGCCTGCCCGATGGTCCCAAGGTGGGCTCGGTGACGCTCAGCCCGCGCGGCGATTGGCGTATGCCGAGTGACGCTAGCTCGCGTCTGTGGCTTGCGCAGATCGACGCGCTCAATCCAGTTGACTAAGGTTGGCTAAATTGAACCAATACGGGGGTTGCAAGCGTTACACTTTTGCAATCTGATGGCCCGTATCGCGCGGCGCTCTTGTCGGAGCGCCGCGTTTTTCATATCGAAAGGTGGCACCATGCAGGCATCGCAGCGTCTCGACCGCTTTGGCGCGGAGGTCTTCGCCTCGCTCAACAACAAGCTTCTCGCGCTGAAGGCTCAGGGCAAGACCATTTACAACATGAGCGTGGGCACGCCCGACTTTAAGCCGTACGACCACGTGGTCGAGGCGCTCACGCAGGCAGCCCAAGATCCCGAGATGTGGAAGTATGCCCTGCGCGACCTGCCCGAACTCAAGCAAGCCGTGTGCGATTACTATGAGCGTCGCTTTGGCGTTTCGGGCATTACGCCGTCTATGGTGCAGTCGTGCAACGGCACGCAGGAGGGCGTGGGCCATTTGGGCCTGGCCCTGCTCGATCCGGGTGACACCATTCTGGTTCCCGATCCGTGCTACCCGGTCTTTGAGGCGGGTGCCAAGATCGCCGATGCCAAGCTCGAATACTATCCGCTGGTTGCCGAGCATAATTACCTGCCCTATGTGGCGGGCATCGATCCCGAGGTGGCCGATCGTGCCAAGTATATGATCGTGTCGCTGCCCGCGAACCCGGTCGGCTCGGTGGGCACGCCCGGGATCTACGAGGAGATCATCACTTTCGCCCGCGAGCACGACCTGCTCATCGTTCACGACAACGCATACTCCGACATCGTGTTCGACGGCGAGCGGGGCGGCAGCTTCTTGCAGTATCCCGGCGCGCTCGAGGTGGGCGTTGAGTTCTTCTCGCTCTCCAAGTCGTTTAACGTCACCGGTGCGCGTATCGGCTTTTTGGTCGGTCGCGAGGATGTGGTCTCGGCCTTCGCCAAGCTGCGCAGCCAGATTGACTTTGGCATGTTCTTCCCGATCCAGAAGGCCGCCATCGCGTGCCTTAATGGCCCACGCGATGAGGTCGAGGCGCAGCGTCTGAAGTACCAGGAGCGCCGCGATGCCCTGTGCGATGGTCTTGAGGGCCTGGGCTGGGAGCGTCCCAACGCGCATGGCTCTATGTTTGTGTGGGCCAAGCTTCCCGGTGGTCGCACCGATTCCATGGCGTTTTGCGAGGAGCTCATGGAGAAGGCCGGCGTTGTGGTGACGCCGGGCGCGAGTTTTGGTCCTTCGGGCGAGGGACACGTGCGCATGGCGCTGGTCCTACCGCCCGATCAGATCGCTTTGGCTGTCGAGGCCATTCGCGAGGCGGGCCTGTATTAGAAACCTATTTCGACTCGTCAATAGCTCGAAACCGATTTCGCGCAGTTATTTTACGAATACTGCAAACAATTTCGGTAAACGGTCGATTTTTGGCTGCGAATAGGGGCATAATCAAAGTCCCGATTGGATGTATTGGGATTACGACAAGCCGCTCGGGTCGTTCCCGGGCGGCTTGTTTGTGGAGAGAGATGGGAGTTTCTAATGGTTAACGAGAAGAAGGTCGCTATTGTCGGCTGCGGTTTCGTCGGTTCGTCTTCGGCGTTCGCACTGATGCAGAGTGGTCTGTTCTCCGAGATGGTCCTCATCGACGTGGACAAGAACCGTGCCGAGGGTGAGGCCCTGGATATCGCGCACGGCATGACGTTTGCCGAGCCGATGAAGATCTACGCCGGCGATTATTCCGATGTCGCCGACGCCGCCATGATCGTCGTCACTGCTGGCGCTGCCCAGAAGCCCGGTGAGACCCGCCTGGACCTGGTCAACAAGAACGTCAGCATCTTCAAGTCCATTATTCCCGAGATTAAGAAGTCCGGCTTCGACGGCATTCTGCTAATCGTCTCCAACCCGGTCGATGTTCTGACCTACGCCGCCATCAAGATGTCCGGCCTGCCCGAGGGCCACGTCATCGGTTCCGGCACCGTGCTCGACACCGGCCGCCTGCAGCAGATGCTTGGTGCCCACGTCGAGGTTGACCCGCGCGATGTCCAGGCCTATGTCATGGGCGAGCACGGTGACTCCGAGTTTGTCGCTTGGTCCAGCGCTCAGGTTGCCGGCGTTCCGCTGAACACCTTCTGTGAGCTTCACGGCCACCTGGAGCATGAGGCTGCCGAGAAGCGCATCGCTGAGGACGTCAAGAACTCCGCCTACACCATCATCGAGAAGAAGCACGCCACCTACTATGGCGTCGCCATGGCCGTCAAGCGCATCTGCACCGCCGTTATGCGCGATGAGCAGACCGTTCTGCCTGTCTCCTCGCTCATGGTGGGCGAGTATGGCCTGTCCGATCTTGCCATCTCCATGCCGACCGTCGTTGGCCGCGACGGCGTTGTCTGCCGCGTCCCCGTGCCGCTGAACGAAGACGAGCAGCATGAGCTCACCGTCTCCGCCAAGGCCCTCAAGGACATCATCGACAGCGTCGATTTCTCCTGCTAAATCAAGCTCGCTAGAGCGAAAAGCTACAATGAAGGTGTCCGGGTCCACACGGCCGGGGGTGCGGACAGAAAGTTGGACCGCGGGGCGGTCCGGACTGGAGGTTCGCATGTACAGCAGGGAGAAGGTCGAGCTCTTCCTCCTGGCGACGGAGGACGGCATGGGGCCCACCGCCG
>CABUTO010000053.1 GCA_902494535.1 uncultured Collinsella sp. | reverse complement strand
CGAGAGTACTGCGGGGTCAGCCCGTGGGAGGCCAGGGCGCCGCTGACCGGTGGACGGCACCGAGCCGTACGCTTGAACTGAGAAGGGGGAGGCCTCGCGGCCTCCCCCTTTTTTGCGTTTACGGGCTTTTGTCTCACATAGTAGCTGTGTTTTATAACCCTCGTTTGTCGCATCTTCTGTGAACGGGCTACAATAACTTAGTCTGTGCGATATGGAGGTGAACATGGCTGAAGCTGGTATCGGCGTTGATATCGTCGAGATTTCCCGTATGAAATCAATCCTTGAAAAGACGCCGTCGTTTGCTCGGCGTGTGTTTACCGAAGAAGAGCGTGCGTATTGTGATGCATCATCGCGTCCCGCTGCTCACTATGCCAGCCGCTTTGCTTCGCGCGAGGCGGTACTTAAAGCTCTCGGCACGGGTTTTAGTCAAGGCGTTGGTCGCAAGGATGTTTCGGTTACGCGTGATAAACTCGGCAAACCGAAGGCGCTGCTTTCGGGCCGTGCTCTCGAGATCGCTCAAGAGCTGGGTGTTGTTGAGGTCGCTCTTTCCATTACGCTTACAGGAGACTTAGCCGTTGCGAATGCCATCGCGATTACCGAAGATGCTCGGCCTAAGCCAAAAGAGGTAAAGGTGAGCACCAAGAAACGCGTAGCGCAGACATTTAAAGAGGCTCGCTCTGTTTTAGATGAGCTTGAGCAGCTGCAGAATTCAGCATTGACGGAGCACCTGGGCGATGCTTCGCAAGATACGCTAGGAGCATAGATGAAACCGGTTTTGAGTACCGAAGAAGTCGTTCGTCTCGAGGATATCATCGAACGCGAAGGGACTTCGAAGGCCGAGCTTATGGAGCTAGCGGGTGAGTTTGCCGCCAACGAGGTCTTGAAGCTCAATCCCGATCGGGTTCTCGTTCTGGTCGGTTTTGGTAATAATGGCGGCGACGGTTGGGTTGCCGCCGATATTCTGAGCCATAAGGGTGTGGACGTCGATATCGTTTCTCCGGTTGAGCCGGATGAGATTCCTGCTGCTCTGGCACGTCATGTTGCTCGTCGTACTGCCGGCCGCGATGTGCACGTTTGCGTCGGCCCCTCGCGTGACGAACTCGAGGTTTTGATCGATAAGGCCGATGTTGTTGTCGATGCCATTTTTGGTACCGGTTTCCACGGGAATCTGCGTGCGCCGTTCTCCATCTGGATTCCTACGGTCAATGAATGCGCCGATTGTGTCGTATCCATTGATGTCCCCTCGGGCCTGAATGCCGAGACGGGCGTTGTTGATGACGACTGCATTCGTGCCGAGCATACGGTGACGATGATTGCGCCCAAGATTGGTCTGTATAGCGCTGATGGCCCTGAGTATGCTGGCGATTTGATCTGCGGCAATCTTTACGACCGTCTTGACGAGGTCATCGATGATGTCGACCACGCCGCCGAGATTGTCGAGCCCGGTGACTTAGTTGATTACTTTGCTCCACTACCTACGAATATCGATAAGTATTCCCGTGGCTCTGTGCTTATTGTCGCCGGATCTGCGCAATATCCTGGTGCTGCCATTATGGCGGCCAAGTCTGCAGCTCGCGCGGGTGCTGGTTACGTGGCAGTCGCGGCTCCTGACGCCTGCGCCAATCTTATTCGCATGGCACTTCCTTCGATTCCCGTCTTTGCTATTCCGTCTGATTCCCGCGGCTCCTTTGGCGCCGCTGCGCGCATGACTGTGTGCGAGATTGCAAAGAAGTACAGCTGTGTACTGTGCGGTCCCGGTATGACGACATCTGCTGGCGCTATGCAGGTGGTTTCGGGCTTGCTCGAGCTTGATGTGCCGCTTATTTTGGACGCCGATGCACTCAACTGCCTTGCTAAGATTGCCATTGACGGTATTGATAGTAATCCCGAGATGTATCGTCGCGAGCAGCCGTTGGTTATGACGCCGCACTATCGTGAGCTTTCGCGTCTGGTTGCCGGTGACGAGGTGAACGACCTTGGTACCGCGATTGCGGCCGCGCAGAAGGTTGTCTGGGCTGCAGGCTCCGACAATCTGGTGGTCATTGCCAAGGGGCCGACGACGGCTATCTGTGGCGTTGAGCGTGTGCTGCTGCCGCTCTCGGGTCCGGCTTCTCTGGCAACTGCCGGTTCGGGTGATGTTCTCGCGGGTATTTTGGCCGGCACGCTTGCCACCATGCGCGACGAGATGGATCGTTGGGAGTTGCTGTATTCGTACGCCGTCGCACTTCACAGCTACGCCGGTTTTGCCGCGGCGACGGAGTATGGTGAGAAGAGCGTCATCGCGACCGATCTTATCGACTTGATCGGTCCTGCCATGGAGCTGGCGGCAAAGGATGCGCTCGAAGATCTGGGAATCATGGACGAAGGGTCGGATGACTAATCATGAACAAAGCCGATTTGACGCGCTGGTCCTGGGTCGAGATCGACCGCGGGGCGCTCCGCCGCAACACGAGGGCCTATAAGAACTTGCTGAATCCACGTCAGCGCCTGTGCTGCGTGGTCAAGGCCGATGCTTATGGTCATGGAGCTGTTGAGTGCGCCAAGATCATGTATTCGGCCGGTGCCGACATGTTTGCCGTGGCGACGGTTAACGAGGGCGTTGAGCTCCGACAGGGCGGGATTACGAAACCCATCCTCATCCTAAGCGAGCCGCCTATCGAGGCCATTCCGACGTTGCTCGAGTTTGATATCATGCCCTCGGTCTATACGTCTGACTTTGCTCTTGCGTATGGCGAATGTGCCGTCGCGGCGGGCAAAGTGGGTAAGTATCATCTCGCCATCGAGACGGGCATGAATCGTATCGGCGTTCACTACACGCAGGTGCTCGACTTTGTCCGCGGTATAAATTTCCATCGCGGTATTCAGTGCGACGGCGTATTTACGCACTTCGCCACGGCCGATGAACCTTCGGGCTGGGACTACAAGCTGCAGTGTCAGCGCTTTACCGAGGCCGTTCAGGCCATTAAGGATGCGGGTTTTGAGTGCGGTATCGTGCACTGCGCCAACACGCCGTCCTCGATGCTCGATCCCTCGATGCATTTTGATATGATCCGCGCCGGCGTTGGCTTGTATGGCATGCAGCCGTGCGAGCTGAGTGGCCGCGTGATGCAGCTTGATCCCGTTATGAGCGTCCATGCGCGTGTGACGCGCGTGGCACACCCTGCGATGGGTGAGGGCGTGGGCTACGGTTTTACCTACCGCGTACCGCGTACGCGCGTTCAGATCTGCACGCTGCCGATCGGTTATGCCGATGGCCTATCGCGTACGCTTTCCAATCGTATGGATGTGCTGTATCGCGGCGAGCGCGTGCATCAGGTTGGCAATATCTGCATGGACCAGTTTATGGTCGCCATTCAGTCCAACCCGGCACACGAGATTCCCGAGGCCGAGTATGGTGACGAGATGATCATTGTCGGCCGCGATGGCGATGCCGAGATCACTATGGACGAGATGGCCCGACTGCGCGGAACGATTAACTACGAGGTCGCCTGCGGCTTTGGCATGCGTCTCGACAAGGTCTACGTGTAGGAGCCGCTATGGGCGTCATGCACATCCCCGGCCATACCCATCAGGCACCACGTGAGGTCGCACTCGAGGAAATTGAGGCCGTTCTGGGCGATTGTCACCTCTGCCAGCTCTACCAGTCGCGTCACAATATCGTGTTTGGCGTGGGAAACCCTCGCGCTCGCGTCATGTTTATCGGTGAGGCGCCGGGTCGCAACGAGGATTTGCAGGGCGAGCCCTTTGTGGGGGCGGCAGGCGAGGACCTCAACGGCATTTTGTCGCTGGCGGGGCTCAAACGCGAGGACGTCTATATCGCCAACGTGCTTAAGTGCCGCCCGCCGGGAAACCGCAATCCGCGTCCCGAGGAAGTGCTGGCTTGCTCGCCGTTTTTGCGTGAGCAGATTCGAAGCATCTGGCCTGATATTATCGTGACGCTCGGCAACCCCGCGACGCACTTTGTGCTTAAGACCGAGATTGGCATTACTAAGCTGCGCGGCAGGTTCCACCAGATGGGGCATTTTGTAGTAATGCCCACTTTTCATCCGGCAGCAGCGCTGCGCAATCCGGCGTGGCAGGAGCTGCTGGAGGAAGACTTTAAGATGCTGGGCGATTATCTGGAGCGACATCCCGCACCAGAGGACGCCTCGGAATAATAAGGAGCATATATGTCCCTGGAGCGCCTGGGGGTAGGTACTTACAAAACGACTTGCGCTGCCGATACGGAGTACTTTGGCGAGCTAATTGCACCGTGCCTTGAGGACGGCGATGTGCTCATCCTGACCGGTGGCCTGGGGGTGGGCAAAACTCACTTTACCAAGGGCGTCTCGCGCGGGCTGGGCGATGGGCATATGGTTACGAGCCCTACGTTTGCGCTCATGGCCGTTCACGATCAAGGTCGTATTCCGCTGTTTCACTTTGATCTATACCGCCTGGAGCATGCCTACGAGCTCGAGGATACGGGCATTTTCGATGTGCTGGGCTATGAGGGTGCTTGCCTGCTGGAATGGGGCGAACAATTCCAGGACGAGCTGACGGATGAGTATCTTTCGGTGACGCTCAAGCGTGATGAGGGCGACAGCGATGTGCGAACGATAACGCTTGAGGCGCACGGTGACCGCGCAATGGAGCTTTCCCATTTGATTGATAGGGCTGTACAAGATGAGCTTGCATAACGACAACGCGCTGGTGGTGGCGCTCGATACCTCGACCGACATGCTTGCCTGCGCGGCAAGCTGGATTGATGGGCAGACGGGCGAGACGAAGCTCGTGAGTGGCGACCACATGTGTCGCCGTCACGCCAACGTTGAGCTCGTGAATACCGTTGATGGCGTGCTGGCTCAAGCCGGTCTGGATCGCAGCGATGTTGGTTGCTATGTGGTCGGCCGCGGCCCGGGGTCCTTTACGGGTGTGCGCATCGGCATCTCCACTGCCAAGGGCCTCGCGCGTGGTGCCAATGTTCCGCTGCTGGGCGTGTCGACGCTCGACGCCTGCGCTTGGACGGCGTGGAAGGCTGGCGTGCGCGGCAAGCTTGGTATCTTGGCCGATGCTATGCGCGGTGAGGTATATCCGGCGCTGTATATGCTGGTCGATGAGGGTCCCGAGCGTCAATTTGAGCGCGAGCACGTGGTCAAGGCTGCCGTGGCGCTTGATGAGTGGCGCCAAGCCGCGGACTGGGACCAGGTTAAGCTGACTGGTGACGGTCTCGTGCGCTATGGCAAGCTGCTGGGCGAGGATGAGGCCGCTCGCTGCGTAGAGCGCGGCTTGTGGTGGCCTTCGGGCGAGGGCCTCCTCCTTGCGCATGCCGCGGGTGACGGCGACCCGGCCCGCGTCCTACCAATCTATACGCGCCTTTCCGACGCCGAGGAAAACGAGCGCAAACGCCTCGGTCTTGCCGAGAGCGCGCAGAGCGAAATTACGGGCGTCGCCGATGAGCTCGCCGGTCGCCATCTGCAATTCCGCCCCATGGGTGCGGCGGATGCCGAGGGTGCGAGTGCGCTGGAGGCCGCCTGCTTTGAAGGCGCCGGGCACGAGACATGGACGCCGGGCATGTTCCTGTCCGAGCTGGGCGAGGATGTTGCGGTGCCGCGCAGCTGGTGGGTGGCGCACGATGACGGTCAGCTGCTGGGGCTTGCCGGTGGCATGGTCGTAGACGGTGATGTGCAGATTCTGGATGTTGCCGTCGACCCGAAGCATCGCCGCGAGGGTATTGCCCGCAAGCTGCTGTCGCACGTGAGCTACGATGCCCAGATGCTCGGCTGCACGACCGCCTCGCTCGAGGTTGAGGATGGCAACGAGGGCGCTATTGCGCTCTATGCTTCTCTGGGCTTTACCGAGGCGGGCTGCCGCCGCGGTTACTACGGTGTTGGCAAAGATGCCATCGTCATGACGGCGCCGCTGCCCTTGGTGCTCCCGGTCGACAACGCTTCGCCCGAGCCGACGGCGGCCGAGCAGCGTGTATGGCCGCTACCTGCACCCGAGCGCACCGTTGAGGAGCGCGCCGAAATTGAACGTCGCCGCCTGGTGCTTGCCATCGAGAGTTCGTGCGATGAGACGGCTGTGGCGATTATCGATGCGGACGGTAATATGCTGGCCAATCAGGTTTCGACGCAGATTGATTTTCATGCCCGTTTTGGCGGCGTAGTGCCCGAGATCGCTTCGCGCAAGCACGTTGAGGTGATCGTTAGCGTCGTGGACGCGGCGCTCGAGGATGCCGCGGCATCGCTTGGTCTTGAGGGCGGAGCCATCGCGCCGAGCGAACTCGCCGCTGTTGGCGTGACACAGGGTCCGGGCCTGGTGGGTGCTCTGGTGGTGGGCGTCGCCTTCGCCAAGGGCTTTGCCTATGCCGCCGGTAAACCGCTCGTGTGCGTCAACCATCTGGAGGGTCATCTGTTCGCCAACCTGCTGGCGCAGCCCGATCTCAAGCCGCCGTTTATCTTCACGCTCGTCTCGGGCGGTCATACCATGCTTGTGCACGTCAAGGCGTGGGGCGACTACGAGGTGCTCGGTGAGACGCTCGACGACGCCGTGGGCGAGGCCTTCGACAAGGTGGCCAAGGCGCTGGGTCTGGGCTATCCCGGCGGCCCCATCATTTCCAAACTGGCCGAGACGGGCAATCCAAAGGCGATTGACTTCCCCCGTGCTCTCAATAGTAGGGGAGACTATCGATTCTCGCTTTCGGGCCTTAAGACGGCCGTGACGCTCTACATTGAGCAGGAGACCAAAGCCGGGCGTACGATTCATCTGCCCGACCTGGCGGCTTCGTTTGAGGCCGCGGTCTTTGACGTTCAGTACAAGAAGGCCAAGAACGCGCTGCATGCCACCGGATGCAAGGAATACTGCATAGGCGGCGGCGTCTCGGCTAATCCGCATCTGCGCGAGATGATGATCAAGAAGCTCGGGCGCCAGGGCATCCGCGTGACGGTGCCGCCTCTCTCGGCATGCACCGACAACGCTGCCATGATCGCGGAGGTCGCCCGCCGTAAATTCGACCGAGGAGAAATCTCGCCGTTCGACGTCGACGCCGATCCGAACATGACGCTGTAGTCGTACGGGTGCGGTCCCCGGCCGGAGGGGCCGGATATAAGGTTTCCTGCTCTACAGTCCTGCGCAAGACGAAGGCCACATTAAGTGGCCTTCTTTGCGTGCGGAACTCGCGATAAACCTTATATCCGGCCCCTCCGGCCGGGGACCTTTCTGTATCGATATAGCTTCTGAGCTGGTTTGGCGTCGACAACGTCCGGCAAGGTTAGCAAACCAGCGTCGAATTTCCGGCGTGCTTTAGCTGAAAGAAACCTACCTGATGATCGACTCAATATCTCGGCTTTTATATAGCAGTCGGCGGACTTCCATAACGTCGTCGATGACGACATAAAAAACCATGTAGTTGCCAACGTAGAAGCGGTAATACGGGTGCAACCGTCTTCTTGTCGAAGGGTATGTTGGTGACATGGTTGGATTCTTGAGATGCTCGAGTATGCCTGCTTCAACACTGTCGACAAGCCTATTTGCTGCAGCGGGGTTATTGAGATCAAAGGCGATATATGACGCTGCTTGGCTGAGGTCCTCCCAAAATAGGGGAAGATAACGGAGCTTATAATGCCTGTTCATCGAGACCGCCGTTGAGCATTTTTCTGACAGAGCCAAAGACATCGTCGTGTGTATAGCGAAGTTGCATGCTGGCAGCCTGACGATCAGCGGCATCAAGTGCGCTCTCGATTGTATTGCTCAGTGACTTGTACTGCTCAAAGCTCATGACGACCATAGAGCCCCGCCCGTTTTTAGTTAGAAAAACCGGACCCTCTTGTTCGACTTCGCGTTCAACGTCCGGGTAGTGATTTCTAAGATCTGAGATTGGCCTAATATTCACAGCTACCTCCTGAGCTATCAGGATATTATCGTAATTATGATAACAGAGTTGAGATTTGGGATGGGAGCCCCTCGGGGGAGGGGGGGGGCGGGGGG
>CABUTO010000052.1 GCA_902494535.1 uncultured Collinsella sp. | reverse complement strand
TCGCTCATATGACCCAATCCGCTGTCAAGAGCCACAATGGCCCCGCCGACCGCTTGCAATCGGTCGGCGGGGCCTGCCGTTGAACCCGTCCCGGTCCGCCCCCGGCATGTCGTCGACGCCTTCGGCTCAGTCTCATATCCGCGGATACCGCTCCGGCGGCCCGCAATCCTCTCCTTCGGCGGGGTTCCCCTAGTCTGACTTCGCGCATGCGGCCGCTGCCGCGCGCACAGCGAGAACGGGGGTGTCCCCGAAGGCTGCCCGGCTCGCCGGGACGGGGGCTATGTCTATTCGCCGGCCTCCCGGCACATCGCGCCGAGTGCCCACAGCCACCTCACGAGCTCGGCGGCGGTGGCGGCGTTCGCCTTCGCCTGGGGCATGCCCCTCTCGAGCATCTCCTCGCGTCGCCGGAGCAGGCGCTCGGACCCCTTCCTCCCGTGCATCCTCACCTCGAGCGGGACGCCGCTGCCCTTGGGCATCAGCTTCGGCTGGTGGCCGGCCTGGGCGTAGCACCAGGACCCCTCGACCGCCAGCTTCCTGACGAGCGCGTTGCCGGCCCCGCTGATCCCGCCGAGGCGCACGGAGTCCGCGCTCGACCTCTGCTTCGGGGCGAGGCCGAAGTAGGCCGTCACCTGCCTGCCGGAGCGGAACCTCGAGAAGTCGCCGACCTCGGACGCGAAGGCGGCGGCGAGCGCGAACCCGCACCCCTTGATCGACTGGAGCGCCTCGACCTCCGCCGAGAGGGGGCCCGCCGCGACGGCGGCCCTGTACTCGGCGAGGAGGTCGTCGCGCGTCTCGGCGGCCGCCTCGACCTCGTTCCTCAGCGCCGCAAGCGCCCGGATGCCGCCGTCGTCGGCGGGCCGGACCTTGTCGAGCCACCTGAGGAAGTCGTACGTCCAGTACCTCCGGGGGTTTCCGGCCGGCGTCGTGCCGCCGTAGGCGTAGCCACGGCGGGCCAGGAACGCCAGGAGCCGCTGCTTCGCCGCCGCGAGCCTCGCGGTCGCCGCGTCGTGGGCCCCGGCGAGGTCCCTGAGCCCCTCGATCTCGGGGGACGGCACCCATACCGGGGAGATATCGTGCGACAGTATCGCCTTGGCCATCCTGGCCGCGTCGTTGCGGTCGTTCTTGGACGAGAGGTCTGCCGCCGACCTCGGGACCTTGGAGACGGCCGCGACGACGCAGTCGACGCCGAGCCCGGAGAGCTCCCTCTGCGGGGCGAAGCCGAGGTAGCCGCTCTCGTAGGCGGCGAGCGACGGGCCGGGGAAGCCCGACATCCACTCCGCGACCTCGCCCCAGGGGCTGCCGCGGAACCTCCTCGTCACTGCCTCGCCCGTCTCCGCGTCGAGCGCGCAGACGGTGGTGGACCTGAGGTGTACGTCCATTCCGAAGGCGGTAGAATATCTAGGCACGGGAGCCTCCCAACCTCGTTGCGGCGCGGCTGCGCCTCTGGCACTTCAACAACATTGTCGCAGCCCCGACCCGCGGTCACGAGCGGGGGCTCCTGTCGTTTCCGTGCCTTCGGATTGGGTCATAGTGTCTGACGTTTGCTCAACCCGCGGTGTCTTAACAGCTCAATCCAGCTGTTTGGTGCAATGGGGTCAGGTTAGTTTGCACTATGACGTTGGTTCTGCCTGCGATACTTTTGTCAAAGTGATATCAGACATTCATCTGGCGTTTTCGACGTTTCGCCTATTAGAGCCAGTCCATCTCCTTACCATAGTGGTCCGAATAGGCGCTACGCTTGAGTTCTTCATCGCTCGCCGGCCACGCGTTGGACACGTCGATTCCCGATTCATGGCAAGCGGCGGCGAACAGCTTCGACCCCTGATCGATTAGTTGAGACCTGCCCTCGGTCTTCTCGCCTTCGGCTCGCATTTAGAGCTCCACGCTTTCGGCGCCGTTGATGGTTAGGTTGCACTCGTAGAAGGCCGTGAGGGCGCGGATGGCGTACATCACGTCGCGTACGCCGCCGGTCTCGTAGCTCGAGTGCATGGCCAGCTGCGGCAGGCCCACGTCCACGGCATGCATGCTCGCCTGCATATTGGACAGATTACCGAGCGTGGAGCCACCCGCCATATCGCTCTTGTTGGCGAAGGCCTGCGTGGGCACGTCGGCGTCATCGCAGATGGCCTGGAACACCGCGCGGCTAAAGGCATCGGTGCAGTAGTGCTGGTTGGCGGCTTCCTTGATGACGATGCCGCCGTTGAGCACAACCTGATTGCGGGCATCGCACTTCTCGGCATGGTTGGGATGCACGGCATGCGCGTTGTCGCAGCTCACGAGCATCGATGCGGCAAGGGCGCGATGGTACGACTCGTCGTCAAAGCCCAGCGAGCCGTTAATGCGGCGCAGCGCATCGGCCAAGAACGTCGACATGGCGCCCTGCTTGGTCTCGGAGCCAACCTCCTCGTTATCAAAGCAGCAAAAGACCGAGACATCGTGCGCGTTCTCGGCACCCAAAAATGCCTGCAGAGAGGTGTAGGCGCATGCCAGGTCGTCGAGCTTGGGCGTCGAGATAAACTCATCGGCCCAGCCCCAAATGCGCGCATCCTGACGATTGACCAGGAACAGGTCGCGACCCAGGATCTGCTCGGGCTCAACATCCAGCTCGTCGGCGATCAGGGCGTCAAAGTCGCCCTGCTTAAGGTCACCAGCGCTGATGAGCGGGCACAGGTCGACGGCTCGGTTGGGAGCAAAGCCCTCGTTAACGCCGCGGTTCATGTGGATGGCAAGGCTCGGGATAATAGCGACCTCGCGCTCGGTGGCAAGCAGGCGGCTCTCAATACGGTCGCCCTCGCGTACCAGCACGCGGCCCGCGAGTGCCAGCGGACGGTCGAACCAGGTGTAGTCGATCATGCCGCCGTAGGCCTCGGTGTTCAGGCGCAGCGTCTCGCCCGCGCCGTCGAGCTCGGGCACGGCCTTAACCTTAAACGTCGGCGAGTCGCTGTGCGACGCCGTCAGCTGAAAATGGTAGTCGCCGGCAACGCCGTCCTCGCCCCACGTAGCAGCCAGGTCCTCGCCCACCTTAAAGGCGATAACGCTCGAGGTGTTGCGCTGCGTGTAATAACGCCCGCCCGGCTCGATGTCCCACGCCGCGTTCTCGGACAGGTAGGTAAAGCCCGCCTCGTCGAGCTCGGCCATAATGGTCGCCGCCGTATGGAACATGCTGGGGCATGCCTCGATAAAGTCGATAAGGTCGTTGGCGGCCTCGATATCATCGGCCGTTACGTGCACGCGCTCGGGCGTTTCCTGATCCGTCATGCTCTCCCCTTTCGCTGGGTTGATGGTCCCTTCCAGCATACCCCGCCGCGCCAGCGCTGCACTCTTCATTCCGTGTTTAATCCCGCACCGCTCACCAAGTTGAGCCATCATGCCCGTGCACCTTTTGCGACAATTACGCTAACAGGACGAGAGGAGCCGTCATGAAGCCACGTAACATTGCCATCGCCTGCGGTGTCGCGGGAGTCGCCGTCGGCCTTGCCGCTGCCACCGGTATCGTTTATCACAAGCAAATCAAGTCCGCCGCGTCGCTCAAACGCTTGACCGGCTACGCGGATGGCTATGACCTGTACGCAATCGACATCGCCTACGACTACGATCTTGATCGCATCATCGCCGCTGGCGTGCGCGACGACCAGGCCTACATCGATGCCGTGGTGGCGCAGGTGCTGCCCGGTGTGCCGGCACATGTCCAGGCGCCCCAGTTTGCCTGCAGCGCTTTTGTCGCCGTAGATGCCGAAGGCCGCGTGCGCACCGGTCGCAATTACGACTTTAAGGACGACACCTCGGCGCTGCTGGTGCGCAATCACCCACGCGGCGGCTATGCTTCCATCGGGTTTGCCGCCCTCAATAACCTGGGCGATAACACTCCGCTTGACTCCGTCGCCGGACGGGCCGCCGCACTCATGGGCCCGTTTGGCCAGCTCGACGGTGTTAACGAATGCGGCGTGTCCATTGCCGTACTCACCCTGGATTCCAAGCCCTGTGACCAGGACACGCAACGGCCCGTCATCAACACTTCGCTCGCCATCCGTCTGGTGCTCGACCGCGCGGCTACCACGCAAGAGGCAGTCGACCTGCTTTCCGCCTACGACATGCACGCCATGGCAGGACGCGATTACCACTTCTTTATCAACGACGCCGCCGGTGACGCGCGCGTAGTAGAGTGGGATCCGCGCGATCCGGACCGCGCTTTCAAAGCGACCCCTGTTCGCCAGGTCACGAACTTCTACGCCTGCTATGGCGACGAAGTGCTGCCCAACCAAAAGAATGGCGAGCTGGGCCATGGTAAAGAGCGCGCCGTCGCAATCGCCGATGTCCTTGACGCCCATGTCGGCGCCCAAGACGAGGCAGTCGCTTGGAAGGCCCTACGCGCTGCGGCGCAAAAGCCCAATCCGGAAGACATCACCAGCAACACGCAGCGGTCGGTCGTCTTCGACAATACCGAGCCCGCTGCCGCCATCACGCTGCGCCGCCACTGGGGCAACGTCGATGCCTTCGCACTGTAAGGAGACGCGTCCGTCGTCCTTACGCTCGCCTGACGTTGCTTACATTTCCATACGCTTGAGCTAACACGTTTTGCCCCCGTATCAACAGTGTGCGGGGGTAAACTTATGCGCATGTTATAACTTGCCCGGAAGGATTCACCATGCTTAGAATCGGTCTTCTTACTAGTGGCGGCGACTGCCAGGCGCTCAACGCCACCATGCGCGGCATCGTCAAAACGCTCATGACCAATAGCAAAGAACCTATCGAGATCTACGGTTTTGAGGACGGCTACCAGGGCCTTATCTACAGCAGGTTCCGCGTCATGACGCCCGCCGATTTTAGCGGCATCCTCACCCGCGGCGGCACCATCCTGGGCACGAGCCGCACGCCGTTCAAGCGTCTGGATATTCCCGAGGCCGACGGCGTCGAGAAGGTACCCGCAATGGTCCACACCTATCATAAGCTGCAGCTCGACTGCCTGTTTATGCTGGGCGGTAACGGCTCCACCAAGACCGCCAACCGCCTGCGCGAAGAGGGCCTCAACGTTATCGCCCTGCCCAAGACCATCGATAACGACACCTGGGGCACCGAGCTGACGTTTGGCTTTACAAGCGCCATCGACGTCGCCACCAAGTGCATCGACGACATCCACACCACTGCGTCGAGCCACGGCCGCGTGTTTGTCATCGAGATCATGGGCCACAAGGTTGGCTGGATCCCGCTGTACGCCGGCGTCGCAGGCGGTGCGGACGTCATCCTGATCCCCGAGATCCCCTACGACATGGATAACGTCATCAAGACCATCGAGCATCGCATGGAGACCGGCAGCCGCTTTACGATTGTAGCCGTCGCCGAGGGCGCTATCTCCAAGGAGGACGCGGCGCTGTCCAAGAAGGAGTACAAGAAGAAGCTCGCCGAGCGTACGAGCCCCTCGATTGTCTACGACATCGCCAAGGAGATCGAAGCCAAGACTGGTCGCGAGACCCGCGTCGCCATCCCCGGCCACACGCAACGCGGCGGCCAACCCGACGCTCAGGACCGCATCTTTGCGACCCAGTGCGGCGTCGAGGCGGCACTTGGCTGCCTACGCGGCGAGTTTGGCTACATGATCGCCCTGCGCGACGGCAAGATGTGCCACATGCCGCTCGAGGAGGTCGCCGGCAAGCTCAAGTATGTCGATCCCCAGAGCGACCTGGTGCGCGAGGCCAAGGCGTTGGGCATCAGCTTCGGCGACGAATAGCCTCGGCTGGAACTGCTCTCATCGGAGGCCCCAGGGCTTACCTCCCAAATCGTCCTCGGACATGTCAGGACCCCGCCGTGCGCTTCGCGCCGCGGGGTCCTTCCGTCCTGCGGAAAGATTTGGGAGGTAAGCCCTGGGGTCTCCTGCGGTAACTAGGGAGGCCGTGGCTATTCGTCTTCTTGCTGCGGGTGCCTGGGGTAGGATGCGGCGTGCATTTTTGGGAGTATTCAGCAGCCGAGGGTGCCTGCATACTGGATTTTGGGCGAAAGGCAGGCACCATGGGCCGCATCCTGTAAAAAAACGAGCGGCTCTAGAGGCGTTGGGACTCAGAATCGGGGCTTTCAGCGCGGTTTTGTGCACCCGCCCCCGCGCCCGCGGACCCCGGGATGCTGAATACTCCGGAATTTGCACGGCGCCCCCGGGGGTACCTGTGGGCAAAAAGCAACCGCCCTGCCGAAAAATGCATTTTTCGGTGCGGTTTATGCAGCACAGCGGCTGTGGATGCGTATGTCGCTCAGCGTTCTTGCCAGCCGATGCAACGTCGTGCGTAGCCCTTAATGTCTTCGGTGAAACCGTCAAGGTCGTCGAGCGTGATCACGTTATCGGAAAGCAAGTTGGCTATCTCATAACGCATGGTGCTACGGCGAATACCGTTTACGAGCACTCCTGAGGACAGCTTGTCCCTATTGACGCGCTCTTCTAGCGCCCAAAATCTACTGGACGCTTCGCTGTCACCGTTCAGTATCTCGATGTACTGGCCAATGAGCATTTCCATATAGCTTTCTTGCCATTTTGGGAGCAGCCCCTTGAACAGCTTCCAGTCGCTTTCAGTTACCTCGCCCATATTGCCTCCGTTCGCCAAACAAACTTAGCCATTCGATTTTTATTCTATTTGGAATTTTCGCTCGCAGCCGTGGATGAGGGGACCATCGGTCTTCAAGTTCGAGCTTGAATGAGCCGTTTGCTACAAAATGCGCCTAATTACTACGATGATTTGAATGCCTTCGACCATGCCGAAAAGGGTGGACATTAAACCGACGCTCCTATAAGTTGTCAAGAGGCAGTTTGCGGGAGCGTTCTCTCCAATTCGCACAGGAGCTCGTAATACCTCCTCTCCAGTTTCGTCGACCGCCGTTTCCCCCGTTCCAAGTGCCCGAGTGTGGCTGCGGACAGGCCGAGCTCCGCGGCGGCTTTCTTCTGAGTCACCCGCATCGCCTTGCGCATCTTCGCGAGCTCGGGGCCTTCCGGCGCGGCGCCGTCGGGGTTCGGGTCCATGAGCACGTGGTACACCTCCCGCGCTATGTAGCGCTTCAGGCAGCGGACCGCCTCCCGCCGGGACTTCCCCTCGGAGGTCCGCCTCGCCACGTACCTCCTCGTCCTCTCGTCGTACGCCATGCGCTTGATCGCGATCTCGTAGAGCGCCCAGTTCGCCTGCCGGTTGCCGCCGCGGTTGAGCCTGTGCCGGTCCGTCTTCCCGCTCGACGCGGGGATCGGGGAGGCGCCGCACATCATCGAGAACGCCGCCTCGCCCTTCAGCCTGCCGGGGTTGTCGCCGGCGGCCACGACCAGGGCGGCGGCGGTCGTGGTGCCGCAGCCCTCGACGCCGAGCAGCGCGGGCGCGTTCGCCTCCAGCAGCGCGCGGATGCGCTCGTCGAGGGACTCGACCTGGCTGCGGGCCTCCTTCCAGACCGCCGCGACGGACCGCAGCGAGGCCAGCACGCTCTCCTCGAGCGCGTCGCCCGCCTTCCTCCCGCGCGCGAGCAGCGGCATGAGGTCCTTCGGCCGCTCGCGGCCCCTGAACCGCTCCCTCAGGGCGCTCGGGGCCGTCGTGAGCATCGACTTCGCGCAGGCCACGCAGGACGTGGACGTCGCGACGGCCAGCCTGCGCGCGACGTAGAGCTGGCGCACCGCCTCGACCCAGCCGTCCTGCGACTTCGGCACGGAGCAGCCCTTCCCGGACGCCGCCTTGCGCGCCGCGCGCTCGGCGTCCAGCGGGTCGCTCTTCCCCTCGCCGGGCCTCACCTTGTCCCTCTTGGGCCTGAGCACCTCGACGACGTTGTACCCGAGCTCCACGAGCCTCCTCGTCAGCCCGGCCCCGTACGATGCCGTGCCCTCGACGCCGACGACCATGCAGCTCCCCGGGTCGCCTATCGCCTCCGCCAGCCTGTCGTAGCCCTCGGGGTCGGCCCCGAAGCTCCCGCTCCAGATCTTCCTCCCGAGGCCGTCGAGCAGGCACAGGACATGCACGTCCTTGTGCGTGTCGACGCCCGCGATGACCGTTTCGCCTTCCATTTTCGCTCCCCTCGGTCTGCCGCCTGCTCCGCGCCCGGGTCTCCCAGACATTGCACTGACGGGAGCGCTACAATCCAATTGGCTTGTCCGATTGTCCGCGCTCATGCTCCTATTAGGTCATGGCAGGACTCCGGGACGCGGATGCCGGGGCGAGACAGGTCGGATTTGAGGACGGCCGAAGAGGCGTCAGCAGGTCAGTGGGTCATCGTCCCGGCATTCAGCATCAGGGTAGCGCTGCG
>CABUTO010000051.1 GCA_902494535.1 uncultured Collinsella sp. | reverse complement strand
CTTCGGAGCCGCGGACAAGGCGCCACACTGGTCTGCGGAGTGTTCTGAAAACTAAGCCCGGCCCCCGCCTGCGGTGACGCTGCTGCAGGCGGCCTACGATGGGGCCGTTATTGGTTGAGGCCGCTGGGCTGATGTGGGGGCGCGCGGCTGTTGCGGGCTCTGGTCCCAGCGGCGGCCTCGGCGCTTTGCGCCTGCTGCCTTGGGTGACTTTGGGGTCGTGCGGCAGCTGCGGCGCTGCACGCCTGCTGCTTTGGGTGACTTTGGGGTCGATTGGGGTTGTCTGCACAGTTCGCGGTATTATGTTTGCGGAGTTTTGAAAGGAGCCGCTGGTGGTCACGACGACGTTTGCTTCGCCTTTGGGCGAAATCCTGCTTGCCGCTGATGGCCGCGGTTTGACGGGGCTTTGGTTTGAGGGGCAGGAGCACTTTGGCTCCACGCTTCTCAAAGAAGATCCCGAACATGTTGAAGGCGCCGATGCGGTTTCTGGTGCTGGCGGCATGTCTTCGGTGAATCCGACAAACGGTGCTGCCTCGTCGGTACTTGAGCGTTCTTGGGCTTGGCTGAATGCTTATTTTGCGGGGCAGGAGCCTCAGTTTACGCCGCCGTTGCATATGATTGGTACGGCGTTTCAGCGCGAGGTTTGGTTTGAGCTGCTTTCTATCCCGCGTGGCGAGGTCGCTACGTATGGTGAGATCGCCCAGCGTGTTGCGGCTCGACATCGTGTACCGGGAAACGAGGCACCCGTTGTGTCTCCCCGTGCCGTGGGGGCCGCGGTCGCGCGTAATCCCATTTCGATTATTGTGCCGTGCCATCGCGTGGTTGCCGCCGATGGTTCGCTTAACGGGTATGCCGGCGGGCTTGACCGCAAGGAGTGGCTGCTGCGGCTTGAGGGCGCGTACGAGGAGTAACACTCGAGCGCTTTGCATAACTAGGACGCCGTGAAAGGACGAGTCACTGTCCCTTCGCGCTCGGCATGCGTCAAAGCGCTCGACACGTGCGCCTTAAGTTTGGCTAAGCCATATCCTGCGTATTTAAAAACGCGCAGGTTGAGCAGCTAAGGCTGCGCTAAGGCGGTTGACGGTACGCTATTATCGGCAGTATCAAAACCTGTATAGCCATGCGCCAAAGGAGCAACTATGAAGTTGATGCTTGCCGAGGACGAACCCGGCCTCTCCCGCGCTCTTACCGCGATTCTTCAACATAGCGACTACGAGGTCGACACCGCCCTCGACGGTCTGACGGCGTTCGAATATCTGCTCGCCAACGACTATGACGCCGCAATCCTGGACATCATGATGCCCGGCATGGATGGCATTGAGGTGCTCAAGCGCACACGCGCCGCCGGTAAGCGTCTGCCCATCATTATGCTCACGGCAAAAAGCGAGGTGTCCGATAAGGTCGAGGGCCTGGATGCCGGCGCCAACGATTACCTGACCAAGCCGTTTGCCGCCAAGGAGCTGCTTGCGCGTATTCGTGCCATGACGCGTGCCGCGACGGCAATTGACGCCACGACGCTCAGTGTGGGCAACGTACGTCTCGACACGGCATCGTGCACGCTCGTTGGCCCTTTGGGCGAGGAACACCTGGCCAATCGTGAGTTTCAGCTTATGGAGCTCTTTATGCGCAACGCCGGCACGCGCATGCCCACCGAGCGTCTGATGCTCGGGGTTTGGGGTGAGGACGCGCCCGAAGGCGCCAACGTGGTGTGGGTCTACATCTCGTACCTGCGCAAAAAGCTGACGGCGCTTGGTGCCAATGTGGCCATCCGCGCGTCGCGCAATCAGGGATATTCGCTTGAGGTTGTCGAGGAGGGCGAATAAGCGTGAGCGCGAGCGCGTGGTGGGAGCGCATGACGGAGCGGTTTCACGCTGCCTCGAGTGGTACAGGGCGGACAAATTCTGCTGACGCATTGGGCCGCCGTCTGCGTCGCAAATTCATCCTGGTTGCCATGGGTGCTGTGACCGTGGTGCTCACGCTCATCATCGCCGCCATCAACATCGTCAATTATTCGCATGTCTGCAAGATGGCCGATGCGCGTCTGGGCTATATCCTGGCGGACAAGGGCAGCATCGATTGGGGGGATGAGTCTAAAGACGATCCCGCTAATGGCAAGGATACCGGCGATAGCCAAGCGGGCGTTCGCATCAGGCATTTCGAAGGTATGACGGCGGAGTCTCCCTTCGACACGCGTTACTTTACGGTGTCGATTGCCGGTGGACAGGTGACCGATGTCAATACGGCCCGCATTGCCGCGGTGGGCGCCAAGCGTGCTGCCAGTATTGCCGCAAAGCTGCATTCCAAGGGGTGGGTCTCGGGTTTTTCTGGCAATTATCGCTATACGACTGACGTTCAAGACGATGAGACCACCTATGTGTTCGTGGACTGTTCACGCGAGCTCACAAGCTTCCATTCGTTTTTAAGCGCGAGCGTGGCCATCAGCTGCATTGGCTGGCTGGCGGTATTGGCGATTGTGACGGTGGCCTCGGGCGCGGTGATTCGACCGATGGTCGAGAGCTACAGCAAGCAAAAGCGCTTTATTACCGATGCGAGCCACGAGATCAAGACGCCGCTGGCCGTGATCGACGCCGCTAACGAGGTACAGGAGATTGAGGGCGGCGAAAGCGAGTGGACGCAGAGCATTCACGAGCAGGTCGCGCGGCTGACGGCACTTACGGAGCGTCTGGTATTTTTGGCTCGCATGGACGAGGGCTCGGCGGGCTTTGCCATGACATCGTTTGATCTTTCGGAGGCGGTGGACAAGGCGGCGGCGCCGTTTGAATCGGTGGCGGTTTCGCGCGGCAAGCGGCTGTCGACGTCGATCGCGAGCGGTGTGCGGGCCCATGCCGATGCCGCGGCAGTGGCGCAGGTTGTTGAACTACTGCTGGACAACGCCACACGCTACGCAAGCGAAGACAGCGTTATCGAGCTGAGCCTGCGTGCTGTTTCGCGCGGTGCGGGCAAAGGCTCGGCCGAGCTTGTCGTTTCGAACGCCGTGGACGAGCTGCCCGAAGGCGATCTAGATCGATTGTTCGACCGCTTCTATCGTGCGGACGTGTCGCGCAGCTCCAAGACGGGCGGCTCGGGCGTGGGTCTATCCGTGGTGCGTGCCATCGCCGAAGCCCATGGTGGGAGCGCTTCTGTCTGCGGCCACGGCAACCAGATCACCTTCACCGTCCGCCTCTAAAACCTGCCAAAATGAACCTGTCCCTTTTTGGTCGGTGTGAAATGGGTAATACTAAGGAGTTATCCGACCAGATGGGAATTAATCGATGGCTTATATCGAATTCAAAGACGTCATCAAGGCGTACGGCGAGGGCGATGCCCGCATTCACGCGCTCGACGGCGCGAGCTTTACCGTTGAGCGCGGCGAGCTCGCCATTATCCTGGGCGCCTCGGGTGCCGGCAAGACTACGGCGCTCAACATCCTGGGTGGCATGGATACGGTAACCTCCGGCACTGTGACGGTGGACGGGCGCGACGTGAGCTCCGCCAACGAGGCGCAGCTCGTGGAATACCGCCGTGCCGACGTCGGCTTTGTCTTCCAGTTCTACAATCTGGTCCCCAACCTGACGGCGCTCGAAAATGTCGAGCTTGCGGCGCAGATTTGCCCCGATTCGCTCGATGCCGAGCAAACGCTTCGTCAGGTTGGCCTGGGCGACCGTCTTGCTAACTTTCCGGCGCAGCTTTCGGGCGGCGAGCAGCAGCGTGTGTCCATCGCCCGCGCGCTGGCCAAGAACCCCAAGCTGCTCCTGTGCGACGAGCCCACGGGCGCACTCGACTACAAAACCGGCAAGCAGATCTTGCAGCTGCTACAGGACACCTGTCGCAAGCAGGGCATCACGGTCATCATCATCACCCATAACTCCGCGCTGGCGCCCATGGCCGATCGCCTGATCCGCTTTAAGAGCGGCCGCGTGGAGAGCGAGACGGTCCAGCAAAATCCCGTGCCTATCGAGACGATCGAGTGGTAGCGCCCATGGACCAAGATCGCCAAAACAGCCAAAACCACGATACGGAGCACGCAGACCGCGACTGGGAGTTCGCGACCTACCGCACTGCTCAAAGCTCAAACGATATGGTCCCGACGATTTTTCGCCGTGGCATTTACCGCACAATCCGAGGCAGTCTTAAGCGCTTCTTGTCAATCGTGGTCATCACCGCGCTTGGCGTGAGCGTGATGTGCGGCCTTAAGGCGGGCTGCGAGGATCTGCGCGATTCGGTTGACGCCTACTTTGACCAGCAGAGTGTCTATGACATTAACGTGCAGTCGACCTATGGCTTTACGCGCGACGATCTTTCGGCTATCCAAGAGGTCGACGGCGTCGAGACGGCCGAGGGCATCTACACCGAGACCGCCTACACCGCCGTGGGCACAACGCGCGAGCGCGTGGTCGTGCAAAGTCTCTCCAAGGAGAACATCGATCAGCCGGTGCTCGTGAACGGCGATTTGCCCGAGAGCGCCGATGAGGTTGCGGTGACATCGAAGTTCCTGAAGGCTTCGGGCAAAAAGCTCGGCGATACCGTGAGCTTTGCCGCCAATGACGCGAGCTCGTCGAACCAAAGCGCCAAGGATCAGTTTGCCGCGGGCGATTACACCATTACGGCCGAGGTCCTCGATCCCACTGATGTGAGCTCCGACTCGACGGTCAACGCCTTCCGTGCTGCTTCGGCGGCGGACTATAAGTTCTATGTGAGCGAGGACGCCGCGACATCTTCTTCCTACTCCGCGATCCACGTGGTCGTCGAGGGAGCCAAGAGCCTCAACTCCTATTCGGATGCTTACGCGGCAAAGATCAACAAGGTCAAGGGCAATATAGAGAAGATCCGCGAGGAGCGTGAGAAGGCGCGCGCTCAGGAGCTGACGGTCGACACGCCGACAAGCTTGGATGCGGCCGAGCGTCAGGCCGCCATGCTCTTTGGGATCGAGCAGGACAACATTAACCGCATGGCCGAGGGCAGTGAGGAGCGCGTGCAAGCGCAGGCCGACCTGGATCAGCGCCGTGCCGCCGCCGACCAGCAGTTTGCCGATGCCCGCGCCGAGCTCTCTGACCTGGGCGAATGCACCTGGTACATCCAGGACCGCGGCAATATCGCAAGCTACTCGAGCGTGGAGAGCGATAGCTCGTCAATTGAGGCTATCGCTACGGTGTTCCCGTTCATCTTCTTTATCGTTGCCGTGCTCATCAGCCTTACCACCGCCACACGCATGGTCGAGGAGGAGCGCACACTCATCGGCCTGTATAAGGCGCTCGGTTATTCGCGCGGGCGCATCCTGTCCAAATACGTGGACTACGCGCTGTGGGCTTGTCTGATTGGCGGCGTGCTCGGCAACATCATCGGATTTGTGGGCCTGCCGCTGTTCCTGTTTACGGTGTTCGACGACATGTACTCGCTGCCCCAGATGTTGCTTTCGTACGACATCGTGTCCTCGATCGTTTCGGTGGCGCTGTTTGCCGTGGGCGTGGTGGGCGCCACGATTATCGCCTGCCGCCACGAGATGGCCGAGACCCCGGCCTCGCTCATGCGCCCCAAGGCCCCGCGCGCCGGCTCGCGTATCTTGCTCGAGCGCATCGGCTTTATCTGGCGCCGCATGGGCTTTTTGAACAAGGTGGCAGCACGTAACCTGTTCCGCTACAAAAAGCGCGCCTTTATGACCATCTTTGGCATCGCGGGCTGTACGGCGCTTGTGATTTGCGGCATGGGCATTCGTGATACGTCGGTCGCGCTTTCGCCCAAGCAGTACGGGCATATCACGCGCTATGACCTGCTGGCGGTTGCCAATCCCGACGATTTTTCGCAGACGTGCGCGGCGCTCGACGAGCGAAGCGCAGCCAAGGATTCCGACGTGACCGTGACTTCGACGCTGCCGATTATGACCGACAACGTCACCTTTACATTTGGCGGCAAGAGCGAGACCGTGCAGCTGATCGTGGTGCCCGATGACCGCACGAACGACCTGGACGACTACGTGCGTCTCGAGGATGAGTCCAAAGAGCCTCTATCTTTGCGCGACGGAGATGTGTATCTAAGCAAGAGTTCACAGCTGGTACTGGGGATTCAACCGGGCGATACGGCACACGTCCAGGATTCGTCGCTCAATGTAGCCAAGGTCAAAATCAGCGACATTTCGCTCAACTATCTGGGCAACACGCTTTACATGACGCAGGGCACCTATGAGCGCGCGTTCGGTCGAAGCGCGCGCCTTAACGGCGTCTTTGTGCTGCTTAAGGGCTCGTCGGCCGATCAGATTGCGTTTAGCAAGAAGCTTAAGAGCGACGGTTGGCTTTCGATTTCGAGCACGGCCGAGCATTGGGAGAACTTTGAGGCGAACTTCACTATTATCAATTCCGTCGTGGTGCTCGTGACCTTTATGGCGGCGTGCCTATCGTTTGTGGTGGTGTTTACGCTGTCCAACACGAATATCTCCGAGCGCGAACGCGAGCTGGCGACCATCAAGGTGCTGGGCTTCCGCCGTGGCGAGGTGCACCACTACGTCAACAAGGAGACGTTGATCCTCACGGCAATCGGCGCTGCGCTGGGCGTGCCGCTAGGTGGCTTGCTGGCCAAGAGCTTTACCTACATTTTGCAGATGCCGTCGCTGTACTTTGACGTCGAGGTCGAGCCGCTAAGCTACGTGCTCGCCGTGGTGCTTTCCTTTGGCTTTACGTTTATCGTCAACCTCGCCACCAATCGTACCCTCAACAAGATCGACATGGTCGGCGCCCTCAAAAGCGCCGAGTAACCTGTCCTGGGATTCAAACTGTAGCGAGCTACCGACGCACCCACATCCGCATTATTGCATAAACCGCCTCGTTGAATGCATATTTCGGCGGGGCAGTTGCTACTTGTCCACGGGTACCCCAGGGGGCGGCGTGCAAATTCCGGAGTATTCAGCATCCCGGGGTCCGCGGGCGCGGGGGCGGGAGTGCAAAACTGCGCTGAAAGCCCCGATTCTGAGCCCCAACGCCTCTAGAGCCGCTCGTTTTTTACAGGATGCGGTCCATGGTGCCTGCCTTTCGCCCAAAATCCAGTATGCAGGCACCCTTGGCTGCTGAATACTCCCAAAAATGCACGCCGCATCCTACCCTAGGCACCCGTAGCTACTCTGCGGGTGCGTGGCCTGATAGTAAGTTGCGGTGGAATAGTTCCTGTTTTATGGCTCTGCTATGCCAAACAGGAACTATTCCACCGCAACATATTGAGAGGGTTCTTGGCTGTTATGCGTACTGACATTTGTCATGAAATGGCAGGCCATTAGGGGTTGCTACTCGTAGTTGCGGTAGGGTTGGGGCAGATTCTAACTAGAAATGGTGGTCGCTACCGGTTGTTCTCGGCATACTCGGCTCATTCGATTACGGTCGCTACATGAAAGGAACTGTCATGGATCTTGCGATGGCACAGCGCCTCGTCGATCGCCGCAAAGCTGCCGGGCTTTCTCAAGAGGCGCTTGCTGCTCAGCTTGGCGTAAGCCGCCAGGCTGTCAGCAAATGGGAGCGCAGCGAATCCTCGCCCGATACCGATAACCTTATTGCACTCGCCGCGCTGTATGGCGTGTCGTTGGATGAACTGCTGTATGGGGAAGCGGCTGGCGATGTCGAAACTTCGACCGACGATGACCTTGACGCAAATAATTCCGACGAGGTTGAAGGCACCGAGACTTCTACTGAGCATGCGAATTGCGGTGATAAGCCACTTGTCGATATTTCTATCGCGCATGGTATCCACGTTATTGATCCCGAGAAGGGCGAAGAGGTCCATGTTGGCTGGAATGGTATCCACGTGGCTAACGAGCGCAAGGGTGAAGAGGTCCATGTCGGGCCGGGCGGATTGCATATCGATACGCTAGAGGACGATGGGCACAGCGTATATACCAATGCCGACGGCACCGTTACCATCGACGGCGAGACCTTTTCGAGCTGGAAAGAGGCACACGACAAGCTCGACCATCATGGCAAGCATTTCCATACTAAGCTCGGTCGCGCATGGAACAAGTTTCCCTTTCCTGCACTTGTCGTCCTCGCCTATCTCGCGCTCGGCATCATCTGCGGCACGTAGGGCATGGGGCTCTTTCTGGTCTTTCTGATTCCCGTCTACTATGCGATGGGCGACTTCATCGACCGACGTCATCTATCTAAGCTAATCGGTAGCGTCTATCCAACAGCCGCCATTGCCTGGTTCCTCTATATGTGGCTTTGCTTGGCGCAGTCCCATCCCGCATGGGTCATCCTCATCACCATCCCAGTTGTAAAAGCACTCATGCGCTGGTGCCGAAAGCAATGGAAACGCCGCAAACAAGCCTAAGCCGCTCCAACCCGTCAGCAATGCTTGGCCAACGCCGCTCGCCCCTTCCAAGTTGCGGTGAAATACGGACTGTTGAGGACCTTGGAGCGTCTAACAGTCCCTATTTCACCGCAACTCACGAATGGGGCGGGCAATTCCAGCACGGGAACTGGTATTTAACTCACTGCATGCCAAGAAAAAGGCCGATTTACTACGATGAACTCGATGAGGCCGACCACACCCATCTTTTTCAAAAATCGGCAAGCTTTCTACCTGCACTGATAATTGTTCTCGGGGGAAGCGGGCACTGCGGGGCGCGGCAACGGCGCGCGATTTCCGCGTCGCAGCGCTACCCTGATGCTGAATGCCGGGACGATGACCCACTG
>CABUTO010000050.1 GCA_902494535.1 uncultured Collinsella sp. | reverse complement strand
TACCTCGTATACTATCGTGAGGAGCGGATCAAGAAGTCCCTCGGGTGGCTCAGCCCGATGGAGTACCGCAGGAAGCTTGGATACGCCTAGGCGCGGTCCAAGAAATCGTCCGCACCCCCATTTGGGGTTGAATCGTTTAAACAGTCCCTATTTCACCGCAACTTATGGGAGGGATAGAAAAAGGCGGGGGCTCCTGGTGGAGTCCTCGCCTTATGTACAGAGGGCGATGTTATTCGCGTACCGTGGAATTAGACCAAGCGGGCGTTGATCGTCTTGGCGATCTTGGCGGCGTCGGTGGAACCCTTGACGGTGGCACGGAAGTCCTCGTCCATGAGCGCCTCGGCGACCTTGGACAGGATCTTGAGGTGCGTGGTGCCGGCCTGGGCACCGGGGATGAGCAGGGCGATAGCCACGTTGACGGGAGCGCCGTCCATGGTGTCCCAACCGGTCACGCCGGACTCGTCCTTGACGACGATAACAGCAGCCTCGGTAATGGCGTCGGACTTGGCATGCGGGATGGCGAAGCCCTCCATCATGCCCGTGGTGCCCTCGGCCTCGCGGGCCAGGAAGGCGTTCAACACGGCGTCGGCGTCGCTGGCGATACCGGCCTTGACAGCCTGGTTGGAAACGAAGCTCAGAGCCTCGTCACGAGAAGCGAAGTCCTCGGCAACAAAGACATTCTCGACCTTAACGAAGTCGGCAGCCTCGGCCTTGGGGGCCTCGACGGCAGCGGCCTTGGGAGCCTCAACCGGCTTGGCTGCAGGAGCGGCCTTCTGATTCTTCTCGAAGTCGTACTTCTTGAAGGCCACGAACAGGATGCCACCGACCACAGCGCCGATGAGGATCGCGAGGACCCAAAGCGGACCGTTCTCGACAACGGGCAGGACCAAGAAGCCACCGTGAGGCGCCGGATCGTGAACGTTGAACATAATGGTCAGGATCGAAGCGATAGAGGAACCGAGCATCATGATGGGCATGACGGGCCAGATGTTCTTGGTCATGAACGGAATGGCGCCCTCGGTGATGTGGGTGCAACCAAGGATGAGGTTGACGACACCGGCGTCGTGATCCTCCTGGCTGAAGTACTTCTTGCCGACAACGACGGCAAAGGTGGTGATCAGCGGCGGAACGATGCAGGCGGCGGAGACGGCAGCCATGAAGTTGGTGCCGAAGTTGTAGGTATCGGTGCCAACACCGGCGGCCAAAGCCTCGGTGAGCATAGCGGTACCGGTGACGTAAGCAGCCTTGTTGACCGGGCCGCCCATGTCAAAGGCGCACATGCAGCCAATGGCAAGACCCAGTACAACGGCGCCAGAGGCGGACAGACCCTTGAGGAAGTCCATCATGGCGGTGTTGATGGCAGCCATGGGGCCGGAAATGCCGAGCATGACCAGGCCGACGATAGCCGTCGAGAACAGCGGGTACAGGAAGATAGCCTTGAGGCCGTCCAGGTTCTTGGGCAGACCGGCAAAGACCTTCTCGAGCAGCAGGATGACATAACCGGCGAGGAAGCCACCGACGATGCCGCCCAGGAAGCCGAAGCCCACGCCGGCGCCACCGGCGTCGATCATGCCGGTCTCGGCGTTAACAGGCAGGCCCTGGATGGCGATCATACCGGCAACAAAGCCGGGGACGAGCGCCGGGCGCTTGCCGATGGACTCGGCGATGTAGGCGGAAAGCACCGGAACCATGAGGTTCATGGCGATGCCGCCGATGATCTTGAGCATCGCAGCAAAGCTGTTGTAGTCAGACGCCGTCGAATCGAAGGACGTAATGCCCCACAGGAACGAAACGGCGGTCAGAACACCACCAGCAACGACGAAGACCAGCATGTGGCTGACGCCGTTCATGAGGTGCTTGTAGATGATGTGGCCGATGGACTCCTTCTCCTCGACCTCGTCCTCGACATCGGCAGCAGCCGCAACCGTGTCGTCGCCCTTGGCGGCGAGCGCGCGGTCAATCAGCTTACCGGCGGCCTCAACGGACAGGGCCTTGGAAACACCAACGGAAACCATGGGCTTGCCGGCGAAACGCTCGGCCTGGACATCCTTGTCGGCTGCGACGACGACGGCCTTGGCACCAGCGATCTCACTCTTGGTGAGCTCGTTCTCGACACCGACCTGGCCATGAGTCTCGACCTTAATGGTCAGACCGCGCTCGGCAGCTGCCTTCTCCAGCGCCTCCTTCGCCATGAAGGTGTGCGCAATGCCGGTCGGGCAACCGGTCGCGGCGATGATGTCAAACTTAGCCATGTGTCCCTCCTTCTTGAGTACAGCGCCCGCGGGCGCTCCCCTACACGCGCTTCGATGCGCGTTTTTCCACAACTGAAAGATACCAACCTACCGTCCGCGTGAGAAGAGCTAAGGTGCAAATCTCCGGTGAAAGGTTCTTTCATAACCGTAAACGATAAGTGAAAGTTTACCATCAACACTTGAAACGGCAAGGTGTATCTTGTAATTGAAAATGCCCGTATACTATGGCATTGCAAATCAAGCTAGATTTTCATGCCAACCAGGAGCCATCCATGACCGATAGTAGCAAGAGCGCACTTTCCCTCATTAGCACCCATCAGGGATGCAGCGAGTCCGAGCAGCGCATTGTCGACTATATATTGGAGCACCAGTCCGAGGCGCCACGCCTCACGGCCGCTCAGCTCTCGCGCGCCGCCGCCACGTCCGAGGCGACCGTTTCGCGCTTCTGCCGCAAGCTTGGCTTTGGTAGCTTCCGCAGCTTTCAGTTTTCGTTGGCGAGGGATTTGGAAAGCCAGCGTAACGAGGGCCTGACTGACGAGGTCTCGCTCGACAATATGGAGCAGAGCCTAAAAAATATCCTCGCCGCCAAGGTGAGTGAGCTTAATGCGACCATCGACGGCATAGATCACGACACGTTGGCCGCAGTTGTACACGCGCTTAAGAATGCCGGCGTTATTGAGTTCGCCGCCGTGGGCAATACGAACGCGGTCGCGCTCGATGCGACGTTTAAGTTTTCGCAGCTGGGCCTGCGCTGCATGGCGAGCACCATTAGCGAGACATCAATCGGCTTTGCGCTCACGTTACGCCCGGGTGACGTCATCGTGCTAATCTCAAACTCTGGCAAATCGCGCCGACTGAATCGCATGGCAAAAGCGGCTCACAACTGCGGCGCAACCGTAGTCGTCATCAGCAGCGACAGTAAATCCCCGCTCGCGCGCCTGGCAGACTACACTTTTAACACCGTCAACCACGAAGCGCTGCTGACAACGGGCGACTTTGCGTTCTCTAAGATCAGCGCCACGATGATCATCGAAGTCATCTACAACTTCCTGCTGCCCGAGATTGAAGACGCTCGCGAGCATATCAGCTACTACGAGGAGCTCATCCAGCCGGATAAGGTCGTTGAGTAAAACGCGTAGTGGGACAAAAATTTCAGTCCATTTTGTCCCACCAACACCGCTGATACGACCTAACCTCGAGTTTCTTCGAGCATCTGCTTCGCGTGGGCCAAGCTTGCCTCGGACTGATCGCCGCTCAACATGCGGGCGATCTCGGCGGTACGCGCTTCACCGGTTACCTCGTCCAAATGCGTCTGGGGAACATCGCCCGGTTCCTTGCTGACGACATAATGCTTGTCAGCCATGACGGCGACCTGCGCCAAGTGGGTTACGACAATCACCTGATGCGTAGCGGCGAGATCTGCCAGCACGCCCGCGAGCGCACGCGCCGTGGAGCCACCGACGCCAGCATCGACCTCGTCAAACACCAGCGTATCGACACCGTCCGCGTTACCGAGGACAACCTTACTTGCCAACATGACGCGGCTGAGCTCGCCGCCCGACGCAATGCGGCGCAGGGGACGTGGAGTCAAACCGGCACCGCTGCGGTATAGCAGCTCGTAGCTCGAAGGACCAACGGGCGTCCACTCAGCACGGGGAAGATCGCGCGACTCCCAGACGAGCTCGGCGCCGCCCATCTCCAGGCGAGCCATCTGGCGGCCAACCTCGTGACAGAAGCGCGGGGCCGCCGTATTGCGGGCGCGCTTAAGTGCCTTGGCAGCGGCAAACAACTCGCGCTCAGCGCTCCCGAGTGCCTCACGCGCCTTTTTGATCTGTTCATCGCCATCATCGACCAGGGACAGCAGCTCTTGCGAGCGATCGCGCATGGCAAAAACATCGTCCATGGTGGGGCCCCACTGACGTAACAGGCCCTTGAGGTCGGAATACCGCTCACGCATGCGAGCGAGCTCGCGCGGGTCGAAGGCGACGCCATCGCGATAGGCACGAAGCTCGTTCGCGCAATCCTCAAGTGAGATACAGGCATCCGAAAGCGCATCGGCAATGTCGCCCAGTTTGCGATCGACGGTAGCCATTCGGGAAAGTTCTGCCACGGCGCTGTTCACGGCGTCGAGCGCTCCCCCTTCGGAGGCAAGCGATGCATGGGCATCGTTAGCTGTGGCAACCAGTACCTCGGCATGTTCGGAGCGCGGCAGCAGTTCCTCGAGTTCCTCATACTCGCCCGGTTTGGGGTCGACCTCGCCGATGCGCTCGAGCGCAAAGCGCGCTTCCTCGACGCGACTCCCCCGCGCACGTGAGGCCTCCTCGACGCGACGGACCTCCTTGGCAGCCGCGCGCGAGGCTTTAAAGCAAGCACGGTAGTGCTCGAGCGCCTCGAGCGCAGAGCGTCCCGCCCAGGCATCGACCATCGCAACGTGATGCGCCGGATCGAGCAAGCGCTGGTGCTCGTGCTGGCCGCACAGATCCATCATCACGCCGACGCGCTCCGAAAGCTCGCGCACACTGGCAATGCGACCGTCAATCTTCACGCGGCTGCGGCCCTCGGCAGAAAGGCTGCGCTGTACGGTGAACCCCTCCGTGTCGTGCGGCCCGTCGAAGAGTCGCGCCTCAACGCTCGCCAGTGCCTCGCCCTCGCGCACCGTCGACGAATCCGCACGCTCGCCCAAAATTAGCTTGAGGGCCGAGAGCAGCGCGGTCTTGCCGGCGCCAGTCTCGCCAGTCAGGACAGTCAGGCCGGCACTCGGCACCAGCGTCGCCTCGCGAATGAGTGCAATGTTATAAACCTGCAGCTCATCGATCATGACGGACTCCGTAGAATACGCGGCTCACCGAGTTATAGAAGCTCTCGGGGCCGTAATCCAGCAGCAACACATCTCCGGGCCCGCGGCGCACCGCCACGCTCTCAACGGTGCCATCGCAGGTAATAAACTGTCCATCGATAGCGATCGCCGGAACGCTCGGGCGATCATCGGACATAAAGATTTCGACGACATCACTCGGCGAGGTCAAAAAGGCACGAGCCTGAATGGTGTGCGGCGCAATGGGTACGCAGACCATGCCCGTGTAATCCGGACTCACGATAGGACCGCCGGCACTGAGGGCATAGCCCGTGGAGCCGGTTGCCGTGGACACGACCACACCATCGCCGCGCAAGCGATCGATATGGTGGCCCGAAACGGTGATGTCGAACTCGACCATATCGGACAGCGGACCGCGGGTAAGCGCCATGTCGTTGAGGGCGAAGGTGCGCACGACATCCTTCGTACCGTCTTCGCGCACGGACACGATATCCGCGGCGATGGTGGCGCGACGGCTCACGTGCAGCTCACCGGACAGGGCGTCGCTCACGACCTGCAGGATGTCGCGCTCCTCGGGGCTCGCAGCAGTTAGAAAGCCCAGGTGACCATAGGAAAGACCGAGGATAGGAATCTCACGATGGTTGAGGATGCGGGCAGCGCGCAGCAACGTACCGTCGCCGCCGAGCGTAATGACCAGATCGGAGCCGTCAATATCAGGCGTGCTCTGAATCTTGGATCGCTGGTCGGCAGCCCATGCGACCTCATAGCCCTGGCGAGTCAGCCAAAGCTCGAGCATCAGGCCGCTCTCGACCGCCTCTTGCTTGTAGTAATTGGGAACCAGAAAGACCTTCATAGCGTTGCAGCTTTCTCGCTCATAACCGATACCTGGGATTGCAGCTCGTCTTGCGAGCGATCGCCGGGGTCAAATCTCGTGCCGTACAGGAAAAACTCAACGTTGCCCTTGGCACCATGAATGGGCGACACGCACACATCGACCGGGAACAGGCCCTTGGCAGCAAAGAGTTCAACCGCCGCCACGAGTGTATCGCGGCGCACGGCGGGATCGGTCACAATGCCGCCCTCGCCCACCAGCGCCGCCGGAGCCTCAAACTGCGGCTTTACGAGCGTGCAGAATGCACCCGTAGGCGCCAGGCACGCCAGTACCGCATCGATAATGTTCGCGATGCTGGTAAACGAGACATCACACACAGCCAGGTCGATAGTGCCGGCATAGCCAAGCTCAGGCAGCTGCGTCACGTTTGTGCGCTCATGCAGCGTCACGCGATCGTCCTGGCGCAACGACCAATCGAACTGGGCGCGACCCACGTCCACCGAGACAACGGTCGCAGCTCCGCGCTTGAGCAGACAATCGGTAAAGCCGCCGGTAGAGCAGCCCACATCCAGACAGGCAAGGCCCGTCGGATTGATGCCAAACGCATCAAGCGCGCCTTCGAGCTTAAGACCGCCGCGGCCAACATAGGGAATGCGCCCCTTCACATGCAGCGGCAGCCCCGGGATCACCTTAAGGCCCGGCGAAGTCAAGCGCTCACCGCCACTCGAGACCAAGCCGGCCATAAGAGTGCGAAGGGCATCCGCGCGATCGGCGCAGATGCCCTGTGAAATCAGTTCGTCATCAAGACGCACGCGTTTCATGAATGCCATCAACCATTCGTATCCGGAGATGCGGCCTAGCTATCCTGGGATTCGTTTGCCGCATCCTCATCGTATTCCTGCTCGAGCTTGTCGGCCTCACGCGGCGTCAACTCAAACTTGTCGACCATATCGACCGCGCGGGAGCCCAGCTCAATCGCTTCGTCAAACAAATCGAGCGAACGCTCCAAGGAGGTATCCTTGGAGCGAACGGTAGCGATGATCTGATCCAGACGGTCCGAAATCTCATCAAAGTTACGGACAGAACCCTCTGGCATGGCTACTCCTCGACGGAGTCGGCCTCGACGGCCTCAGCAGCGTCCGCATCCTCGGCCAACACACCAGCCTCAGCCTGGGCAACCGCAACCTTAGCGGCAGCCTCGCCAGCCTGTGCCTCCTCGCGAGCGCGATCCTCGGCCAGCAGCTCCTGGTATAGGTCCTCGCCCGGCAGCTCCTCGCTGCGAGCGATCTTGCCCAGCACGCCGTTGACGAACGACGCGGACTGGTCGGTGCCATAGGCCTTGGCAAGCTCGACGGCCTCGTTGATCACGATGGCGTCCGAGACCTCCTCGTCGGTGAGGAAACGCATCTCGTAAACGGCGATACGCAGCAGATTGCGGTCGGCACCGGGCATGCGCATAAGATCCCAGTTCTTGGCAACGGAGCGCAGAGCGCAGTCGATGCGGTCGATATGCTCGTAGGCACCGCGGCACAGCTCCAGCGCATAGGGGTCGAGGGGACCCTTCGAGATCAGGAAATCACCCTCGAGGACGCGCTCGAGCGGGCTGTCCGTGGCCTCGGCCTGGAACAGCAGCTGCAGCGCCTGACTGCGGGCAAGCGTACGCCCGCGATAAACCTTAAGGCTCAAAGGTTACTCCTTGGGGAAAACGAGGCCGTCGATGCAAACGTCAACACGCTCAACCTCAACGCCAACCTGGGCATCGATGGCAGCGACCACGGCAGCGCGAACGGCCTCGGCGAGTTTCTTGAACGGATAGCCAAAGAACACCACGACACGCACGGTGAGTGCGAGCTTGTCGCCAACGACCTCGGCCTCGACAGCCGGCTCGGAAGCCGGGGCCTTGGACGAGAGCATCATGGAGACAAGATTAGTGGCAAGGTCCTTGACGCCAACGGAGGCGATGCCCTCGACATCGGACACGGCGCGCGAGACGATGGCGGTCAGAACATCGGGCGAAATGCCGATGCCGTCAATCTTGATTTCTTGGGGCATGAGTCCTCCTAGAAGAGTTGGTTGCTAGACGCGGGAGACGAACTTGCCGTCGCGGGTGTCAACCTTGATGACCTCGCCCTCGTTGAGGTACATGGGGACCTGGATGACAGCGCCGGTGTCGATCGTGGCCGGCTTGGTGGAACCCTGGACGGTATCGCCCTTAAAGCCCGGGTCGGTCTGGACGATGGTGGTCTCGATGAACATCGGCGGGGTCACGCCCATGAGCTCATCGTCGGCGAAGAGCAGCTGGCAGATGTCGTTCTCGCGCAGCCACTTGGAGTTCTCGCCCACCATGTCCTCGGGAACGGGAACCTGCTCATAGGACTCGTTGTCCATGAAGATGTAGTCGGTGCCATCGTTGTAGAGGTACTGGAACTCACGGGTGGTGAGCATGACGCTCTCGAACTTGGTGCCGGCGTTGCAGGTGTTCTCGACGACGCGGCCGCTCTTGATGTCGCGGGTCTTGTAGCGCACAAACGCGCCGCCCTTGCCCGGCTTGACATGCTGGAACTCGACGATGGTGTAGACCTTGTCCTTGATACGGAGACCGAGGCCGTTCTTGAAGTCGGCGGTAGAAATGGTAGGCATAGCGACCTTTCTTGTTATGGGCAGAACGCACAAGCGTCCAAATTACATACGACAGAAATTATACACTTGCAGACGGCGCCTGCGGCGAGCGCATAAAAAGAGAACGCGGGGCGTCCGAATCGATTCGGACGGCCCGCCCCAAAAATCAATAGAAAAGGGATCCAC
>CABUTO010000049.1 GCA_902494535.1 uncultured Collinsella sp. | reverse complement strand
CTCAAGCAGGAATACCTCGATACATACGAAGGAGGTGAATGACATGAAACTATTTGAACAGCTGAAGTCCAATGCGTCGCGCATGGCTGTCTACGCCATCCTCGTGGCAACGGCTTTATGCGGAATCGCGGCACCCGTCTATGCGCTCAACGGGGAGAAAGGCGATGTCGAACCCGCGTACATGGCTTCGACGGTTAAGGACCGGTACAAAGCCTTCTCTGGAGACACGTTTTACGTAGCAGAGTACGACACGACCTACCGTTAGCTTCGCTACAACAAGGGCTACGACTATCTAGGCGCAGAGGCAATCAGCTATACGTCGGGTTGGTACCGCTCCAACTATGGACACATAACCCAGTTCAAGTGTAACTACCGTGTGTACAACTAAAGCAACCGGCCGGGACGAGGGGTGACGCAAAAGCGTCGCCCCTCGTTTTTAACCATGTCAACTGAACCTAGTTCAGTTTGGTTGATTTCCGATCTCAGCCGAACACATTGAGCGGAAAGGCCGTTCCCGCAGTCAGTCGAACGTCCCCGGGGCCCTTCTCAGGCCCCGGGGACGGCATTTTCCCAGTTGAAGGAACGGTGGAGATGTGTTTCGATGGGTCAGATTCGTGTCGTTCCGAAAAGACCGTGAACCTTTTGTGGGACACGCGGCGCCGTGGTACCATATCCGAGTTTGTTGTCTTGGTCGGAAACCAAGACGCCTTATGCGCTGATCGGTAACCAGCGCCTGACCAATAAGGAGTCCTACCATGAAGCAGGGTATCCATCCCCAGTATGTCGAGTGCACGGTGACGTGCTCCTGCGGCAACACCTTCAAGACGCACGCTACCGTGTCCGAGATGAAGGTTGAGCTTTGCAACGAGTGCCACCCGTTCTACACCGGCCAGCAGAAGTTCGTCGACACCGGTGGACGCGTCCAGCGCTTCGCCGACAAGTTCGGTGGCGCCGCTGCCGCCCAGCTCAAGAAGGCCGAGGAGGCCAAGGCTGCCAAGGCTGCCAAGGCTGCTGAGGCCGAGGCCGCTCGCAAGGCCGCCGCTGAGGCTAAGGCTGCCGAGAAGGCCAAGCGTGCTGCTAAGTTTGCCGAGGAGGCTGCCAAGCAGGCCGCCGAGGCTCCCGCAGAGGCTCCCGTCGAGGAGGCCGCTGCCGAGGCCGAGACCACCGAGGCTGCTGAGTAAATAGCTCGCCGAGGAATCGCTCGCATTCATGGCAAAAGGGCCGTGCATCCGTTTGGGTGCGCGGCCCTTTTCTTTTTATTGGTGCAGGCTAACCCGTTCCCATTGCACCAGATTGGTGCGAAGGGGACGGGTTGGTTTGCACCAAATGGCAGAGTGACGGCGTTTTCCCAGATAAAACCTGCCAAAATAAACCAGTCCCTTTTTGGCAGGTCGGTCGGGTCGTAGTTATTACGTGGCGGTCGAGGTCGACCGTATAGGCCGCGCCTTGTTTGGCTAAAGTACAATCATCTGTGTTTAACTCGCCCGCAGCTGCACGGCGTGGGCGATGGCCAAAAAGGAAAACCACATGGGATTCATGTCAAAGCTGCTGTCCTTTGGATCCGATAAGGACCTTAAGCGCTACTACAAGATCGTCGACCAGATCAACGGTCTTGAGCCCCAGTTTGAGAAGATGACCGAGGAGGAACTCCGCGCCCAGACCGATAAGTTCCGCGAGCGTTACGCCAACGGCGAGTCGCTCGACGACATGCTTCCCGAGGCCTTTGCCACCGTGCGCGAGGCTTCCAAGCGCATCACGGGCATGCGCCACTTTGACGTACAGCTCATCGGCGCCATGGCGCTTCATGAGGGTCATATTGCCGAGATGAAGACCGGCGAGGGCAAGACGCTCGTCTCCACCTTGGCCGGCTACCTCAACGCTATCGCCGGCAAGGGCGTGCATGTCGTTACCGTCAACGATTACCTGGCAAAGCGCGACTCCGAGTGGATGGGCCGCATCTACAAGTACCTGGGCATGACCGTCGGTCTGCTCCAGAACAACATGCCGCTCGAGCTCAAGCGCCCGGCCTACCAGGCAGACGTCACTTACGGCACCAACTCCGAGTTCGGTTTCGACTACCTGCGCGACAACATGGTCACCCGTCCCGAGCAGCGCGTGCAGCGCGGTCACAACTACGCCATCGTCGACGAGGTCGACTCCATCCTGATCGATGAGGCCAGGACGCCGCTCATTATCTCGGGCGCCGGCACTAAGTCCGCCAGCACCTACAAGGACTTCGCGCGCGCCGTGCGCGGCCTGGAGCGCGGTGAGGACGTGTCGCACGACATGCTCACCGCCACCGAGGACGTTGAGCCCACGGGCGACTACGTCATGGACGAGGCCAAGCACACCATCGCCGCCACCGAGCGCGGTCTTAAGAAGATCGAGCGCCGCCTGGGTATCGATGACATCTATGCCGATCTCTCCGGCCAGCTGGTCAACCACCTGCAGCAGGCGCTGAAGGCCCAGTACATGTTCCACCGTGATAAGCAGTACGTGGTCACCAACGGCGAGGTCAAGATCGTCGACGAGTTCACCGGCCGCATTATGGAAGGCCGCCGTTACTCCGAGGGCCTGCACCAGGCCATTGAGGCCAAAGAGGGCGTGCTCGTACGCGAGGAGAACCAGACCCTGGCCACCATCACCCTGCAGAACTACTTCCGTCTGTATGACAAGCTCTCCGGCATGACCGGCACGGCACTTACCGAGGATGCTGAGTTCCGCGAGATCTACTAGCTGCCCGTCGAGGTCATCCCCTCCAACAAGCCCGTGCAGCGCGTGGACCACGAGGACCTGGTGTACCGCACCATTCAGGCTAAATACAACGCCGTTGCCGACGACGTTGAGCGTCGTCACGCCAAGGGCCAACCGGTCCTGGTGGGCACCGTCTCCATCGAGAGCTCCGAGAAGCTGTCCGCCGCCCTTACCAAGCGCGGCATCGCGCACGAGGTCCTCAACGCCAAGCATCACGAGCGCGAGGCTCATATCGTTGCCCAGGCCGGACGCTACGGCGCCGTGACCATCGCTACTAACATGGCCGGTCGTGGTACCGACATCCTGCTGGGCGGCAACCCCGACGAGCTGGTGCGCGAGCGCTTGGAGTACGAGGGCCTGACCATGGAGGACGTGACGCCCGAGCAGCTCGAGCAGTTTAACGCCGAGGCCAAGGAGACCTGCAAGGCCGAGCGCGAGCGCGTGCTTGCCGCCGGCGGCCTGACCGTTATCGGAACCGAGCGCCACGAGTCCCGTCGTATCGACAACCAGCTGCGCGGCCGCTCCGGTCGTCAGGGCGATCCGGGCGAGACCCAGTTCTACCTGTCGCTCGAGGACGACCTCATGCGCCTGTTCGGCGGCGACAAGATGGACCGCGTCTCCAAGATGATGGTCACGGCCGACATGGGCGACGACATGCCCATCCAGCACAAGATCATCTCCAAGGCCGTCGAGAGCGCCCAGCACAAGGTCGAGAGCATCAACTTCTCCATGCGTAAGAGCGTCCTTGAGTACGACGACGTCATGAACAAGCAGCGCCAGGTCATCTACGCCGAGCGCAATAAGATTCTGGACGGCAAGGACCTGACCGACCACATCACCGAGGTCATGCACGACACCGTGTACCGCTGCGTGCAGGAGTTCTGCACCAAGGACAGTCACGATGGCGAGCGCGACCTGGAGGGCCTGCGCAAGTGGGTTGTGGAGCTCACCGGCCACATCGATACGCCGAAGTTCCCCGACGAGGATTATGAGGCCCTGGCTGCCGATGTCCTGGCTTACGTAGAGAAGTGCTACAACATGAAGGCCGAGCGCTTGGGCGAGGACCTGATGCGCGAGCTCAACACCCAGGTCATGCTGCGCGTCATCGATACCCGCTGGATGAACTACCTGCAGGAGATGGACTACCTCAAGACCGGCATCGGCCTGCGCGGCTTTGGCCAGCGCGACCCGCTGGTTGAGTACAAGACCGAGGCCTACGGCGCGTTCCAGATACTCGTCGATACCATGTACGAGGATTATCTGCGTACGGTTCTGCGCATCGAGATCAAGGCTGCCCCGCGTGCCGTGGAGCACAAGGAGGAGCCCGCGCTCGAGGGTGCGCACTTCTCCGGTCCTGCCGAGGTCGATGGTGACAACGGCGGCTCGGTGCTGCGCAAGCAGGCGCAGGTGCAGGCCCGCATGGCTGTCCAGGGTGGTCCGGCTGCCGTCAACAACGGTGGCAAGGTGACCACCTATCGCAAGTCCGAGAGCGACGATCCGTACGTCAACGTGGGCCGCAACGACCCGTGCCCCTGCGGTAGCGGCAAGAAGTTTAAGTACTGCCACGGCAGGAATCGTTAATGGCTGAGGCTTTAGAGGTAACGCCCGCCGAGCTGGACGCGTTTGCGGACCGGCTCGGTGAGGTCGAGTCGTATCTCCACCTGGACGAGAAGCGTACCCGCGTGTTCGAGCTCGGGGTCAAAAGTGTTGCCCCTGGCTTTTGGGATGACGCCGACGCCGCCCGTGCCACCATGGAGGAGATCGCGCGCACCAAGGAAGATATCGCTGCCGTGGACACCGCGCGCGGCGAGCTTTCCGATGCCCGCGCCGCGCTGGAGCTTGCCGAGGAGATGGGGGATGACCCCGACGCCGTCGCCCTTCGCGAGGAGGCTACAGCCACGGCTGAGCGCCTGGCCCGGGCCATCGATGAGCTTGAGCTTTCGAGCTGGTTTACCGGTGAGTTCGATCACGGCGATGCCATTGTGACCATCAAGCCCGGACAGGGTGGTCTGGAGGCCCAGGACTGGACCTTCATGCTCTTTAAGATGTACATGAAGTACTGCCAGCGTCGCGGCTGGAAGGTCACCATCAACGACTGTCCCGCAGCCGAGGTCATCGGCATCGACCGCGCGACCTTTACCGTCGAGGGCAAGGACGCATTTGGCATGCTGCGCGCCGAGGCCGGCGTCCACCGCTTGGTTCGCATTAGCCCCACCGACGACAAGAAGCGCCGCCAGACCACGTTTGCCGGCGTCGAGGTCATCCCCGTGCTACCCGATGATATCGACATCGAGATCAGTCCCGATGACATCCGCGTGGACGTGTACCACGCGAGCGGCCCGGGCGGTCAGGGCGTCAACACCACCGACTCCGCCGTGCGCGTGACGCATTTCCCCAGCGGCATTGTGGTCACCTGCCAAAACGAGCGCAGCCAGATCCAGAACAAGGCCGCGTGCATGCAGATCCTCAAGGCTCGCCTGTACGAGATTGAGCTCGAGAAGCGTGCCGAGGCGCTCGATGAGATTCGCGGACCCAAGACCACGATTGGTTTTGGCAACCAGATCCGCAGCTACGTGCTCTACCCGTACCAGATGGTCAAGGACCTACGCACGGGCGTGGAGACCAGCAATGTCGAGGCCGTTCTTGACGATGGCGACCTGGACCCGTTTGTTATTGGCTACCATCGCTGGGCCACCGGCAACGCCGATGCAGAAGGCTCGGAGGTCTAAAACATCGGGCAGTTTCAAGCCGATGCTAAGCCCAACGGTTGGACGGGTTTGTATCCAGAATAAACCCTGCGCAGGGGTGGTTTTTGTCCGGCGAATCGGTAGAATCGAATACAAGAAGAAGTTCAAAGCGCATCCGTTTGGGTGCGCTTTTTTGAGGGAGGCAGCATGGCATATCGTCTGGACATCAAGCGCATTCTTTCGATGAACTTCTTTCACGATCTGCCCCAGATCATGTTGGGGTGCGCTCTGGCCGCTATTGCGACCGACCTGTTTTTGATTCCCAACGGCCTTGCTGCCGGTGGCGTTACGGGCCTTGCCACCATTATCCAGGCGGTCGGCGCGACGCGAGGCGTGTCGCTTCCCGTCGGTATCCAGACCATCGTGATGAATGCCTTGCTGCTGCTGGTCGTTATGCGCGAGGGCGGCATGTTCTACGTGGTGCAGACCGCGACGGGCTTTGTGCTGCTGGGCTTCTTTACCGATCTGTTCGCCCCGTTTGTAGCACCTCTGGCGGATGCGGACCTGATGCTTCCCGCTATGTGGGGCGGCATTATTACGGGCATCGGTTACGGCATGGTGTTGCGCGCCGGCGCCAACACCGGCGGCTCGGACACGATTGGCCAAATCATCTCGCGTAACACCTCACTGCCGGTGGGCTCGACCGTCATGGCGATCGATGTTGCCGTATGCGCGCTGTCGGCTCCGGTCTTTTCAATCGAAAACGCACTATATGCAGGCCTTTCGATGGTCATTAGCGGCTACGTGATCGATGCCGTGGTCGATGGTGGCAACAAACGCCGTATGGTACTCATCATCTCGGACAAGTTCCCTGATATCGCTGCCGATATCATGTATGGCCTGGGTCGTGGTTGTACCAAGTTTAAGGCGACTGGCATGTATTCGGGTGCCGAGAAGCCGGTGATTATGGTCATCGTGAGCCGTCGAGAGCTCAATACCCTCAAGACGATCGTGCGCGAGCGCGATCCTCATGCCATCGTGACGGTTGCCGACGTTACGGAAGCCTTCGGCGAGGGATTCAAGGACATTAGCGCGTAGGGTCGATCGCGTTCCATCCAAAAGACGTTCACATTGATAAACCGTTTCATCAGCGGTTCTGCCTGCTAAATTGTTCAAATAATGATAAAAACTCTGGTAAAGCCATCAGTTTCCAGCATAATGAATGACGTACGTGCATTGCGGCTGTGTTGGGATTACCTTCGGTGCCGTGCGCATTTTGTCTAATGAGGATGAAAGGAAGGCACAATGAGCGACGAAGAGCTCAAAAAGGTTGCCAACGAGGTAAGGAAGGGCATCGTCACCGGCGTGCACGCTGCCAAGTCCGGCCATCCGGGCGGTTCGCTCGGCGCTGCCGACATCATGACCTATCTGTACTTTGAGGAAATGAACGTCGACCCGGCCGATCCCCGCAAGGCCGATCGCGACCGTTTTGTGCTCTCCAAGGGCCATTGCGCTCCGGGCCTGTACGCCGTGCTCGCCGAGCGTGGGTTCTTCCCCAAGGAGGATCTCGAGACGCTGCGCCATATCGGCAGCCACCTGCAAGGTCATCCCAACATGAACGACACCCCGGGCGTCGATATGTCCACCGGCTCGCTCGGCCAGGGCATCTCCGCGGCCGTGGGCATGGCGGTTGCCGCCAAGCACTGGGGCGATACTTACCGCACGTACGCCCTGCTGGGTGATGGCGAGAGCGAGGAGGGCCAGGTCTGGGAGGCAGCCATGTTTGCCGGCAACCAGCAGCTCGATAACCTCTGCGTGATCGTCGACCACAACGGCCTGCAGATCGACGGCCCCGTCGAGGAGGTCAACGACCCCATGCCGCTCGCCGACAAGTTCCGCGCCTTTAAGTTCCACGTGGTGGAGCTTGCCGACGGCAACGATTTCGATCAGATCCGCGCCGCCTTTGCCGAGGCCCGCGCCACCAAGGGTCAGCCGACCGCCATCATCGCCGAGACCATGAAGGGCAAGGGCGTTTCCTTTATGGAGAACCAGGTTGGTTGGCACGGCAAGGCCCCCAACGATGAACAGTTTGAGCAGGCCATGGCAGAGCTCACGGCCGCCGGAGAGGAGCTCTAGGATGGCAGACGTCAAAAAAATCGCCACGCGCGTAAGCTACGGCGAGGCCCTCGTCGAGCTCGCCAACGAGCACGATGACTTTGTGGTCCTCGACGCCGACCTGGCCGCCGCCACGCAGACCGGCAAGTTCAAGGCCGCCTGCCCCGATCGTTTCTTCGATGTGGGCATTGCCGAGAGCAACCTGATGGGCGTCGCTGCCGGTATCGCGACCACCGGCCGCGTTGCCTTCGCGAGCACCTTTGCCATGTTCGCCGCCGGCCGCGCCTTTGAGCAGGTCCGTAACTCCATCGGCTACCCGCACCTCAACGTTAAGATCGGTGCCACGCATGCCGGTATCTCGGTGGGCGAGGATGGCGCCACGCACCAGTGCTGCGAGGATATCGCCCTTATGCGCGTCATCCCCGGCATGACTGTTATCGTTCCTGCCGACGACGTCGAGGCCCGCGCCGTGACGCGCGCCGCCTACGAGTGCGACGGTCCGGTGTACATGCGCTTCGCTCGTTTGGCTTCGCCGGTTATCAACGACCCCGAGACCTACAAGTTCGAGTTGGGTAAGGGTATTGTCATGCGCGAGGGCGCCGATGTGACCATCATCGCCTGCGGTCTGATGGTCGGCGAGGCTCTCGAGGCCGCCGAGCAGCTCGCTGCCGAGGGCATCGACGCCGAGGTCATCAACATGCACACCATCAAGCCCATCGACGCCGACCTGATCGTCAAGAGCGCCACCAAGACCGGCCACGTCGTGACCGTCGAGGAGCATTCTGTAATCGGTGGCCTGGGCAGCGCCGTTGCCGACGTCCTGTGCGAGCAGTGCCCGACGCCGCTCAAGAAGATCGGCGTCAACGACACCTTCGGTGAGTCCGGCCCGGGCGCCGAGCTCCTGCACAAGTACGGCCTGGACGCCGCCAACATCGTGGCGACCACCAAGGAGTTCTTGGCATAAGGCAAGGCGGATCTCAAGGACTGCTTCGCCAGAACTATAAAACTGTTTCGCCAGTACTATGGAAACCCGGCAGGGGCGCTCTCTTGGAGAGCGCCCCTGTTTCAGTTGCGGTGAAATAGGGACTGATTAGACCTTTTAACTGGTAAAACGGGGGTGCGGACGATTTCTTGGACCGCGCCTAGGCGTATCCAAGCTTCCTGCGGTACTCCATCG
>CABUTO010000048.1 GCA_902494535.1 uncultured Collinsella sp. | reverse complement strand
TACCTCGTATACTATCGTGAGGAGCGGATCAAGAAGTCCCTCGGGTGGCTCAGCCCGATGGAGTACCGCAGGAAGCTTGGATACGCCTAGGCGCGGTCCAAGAAATCGTCCGCACCCCCCTGCTGATAATTTTGTCCCACGTTGCTGCTCTTGGCATGTTCGGTCCCCTTTGGGGTACCATGAAAAGCGTCTGTATTTCGATTCTTCCGGGAGGCTTGTATGAGTCCCATTCAAATCGCCCTGCTGCTGCTCGCCGTTGCCGGCGTGTGGGCCATCGCTGAGCTCGCGCTTACCCTGCGCAAGACCCGCAATGTTGTCGACTCGCTCGATAAGACCGTGAACGACCTCAACAACACCATCGCCGAGGCTCAGCCTGTGGTGGCAAAGCTCGATGGCGCTGTCGATGAGCTTACGCCGGCGCTTGCCCAGATGGAGCCGCTGCTTAAGTCGAGCAAGACGGCAGTTGATGCCTTTACCTCCAATCTCGTAGAGGTCGAAGCCGTGGTTCGCGACATTTCCGAGGTTACGGGCAGCATGGCCGAGGCCAGCAATGCTGTGTCGAGCGTGACCGACTCTGCCGCCGGTGCTGTGCAGAAGCTCTTCAATAAGGTGAAGGCTCCTGCAGCCGACGCCGATCGCAAGCTCGCCGCTGCCGCTGCGGAGGCCGAGCAGCCTACCGAGCGCATCCTAATTGGCGAGGACGAGGCCGCCGCGGGCGACGATGATGGTCAGAAGTCTGTATCCAAGCCGGCTCAGTATTACACCTATACGCCCGCCGAGACCTCTGAGGAGTCCTGCGATGAGTAGCGAAGCAACCTGCCCTATCACGCTGACCGTTGCCGGTGACCCGCGTCTCGCTCGCCTTGTGCGCATGACGGCAGCCAACGTTGGTGCCCTGTGCTCTATGTCTGTCGATCGCATCGAGGACATCCGCATGGCTGCTGAGGAGGCTTTCATCTTTGGTTGCACCGCGGTCGACTGCGATGACATCACCATCAAATTCGATGTCGATGAGACCCACGTTGGCATGACTATTACCTTTGGCGACCAGGCTACGGTCGATGAAGACGACCAGGCTGCGGTGTATGCCGAGCTCATCCTCGCGAGCGTGTGCGACTCCTACGAAAAGACTACGGCGCCCCTGACGCTTTCCCTCGACCTCAAGGCGGATATCTAATATGACCGAACGTTCCCGGAGCGGCAAGACCGCTTGGGACAAGGAGAAAACCCGCGAGCTGTTTCGTCGCTACAAAGAAACCGGTGATCCGGACGCGCGCGAGCAGCTCGTCATGTCCCATATGAACCTGGTAAGGTTTCTTGCCAACAAATTTAAGAATCGCGGCGAGCCGCTCGACGACCTCATGCAGGTCGGCTATCTGGGTTTGCTCAAGGCTATCGACCGCTTTGACCCCGAGCGCGGGCTCGAGTTCACGACGTTTGCAACACCCACTATCCTGGGCGAGATCAAACGCCATTTTCGCGACAAGGGCTGGAGCGTGCGCGTACCTCGTCGTCTGCAGGAGCTCTCGGCCAAGGTCAACCAAGCTACTGACAAACTTACCAACGAGCTGCAGCGTTCGCCCAAGGTTGAGGAGATCGCTGAGTATCTAGATGTGACTGTCGATGAGGTCCTCGAGGCTATGGAATCGTCTTCGGCCTATACCTCGGTGCCCATCGAGGCTCCTGGTGCGTCCGATTCCGACGATGCCCCCTCGATTCTCGACCGTTACGCCGACGACGACAACGAGCTCGACTTTACCGATGACCGCCTAGTGATCGAGGAAGCCATCCGTGATTTCTCGCCGCGCGAGCGCGAGGTGATCGAGCTGCGCTTTGTGAAGGGCATGACCCAGATCGAGATCGCCAAGAAGCTTGGTATTTCTCAGGTGCAGGTTTCGCGTCTGCTGCGCCGCACGCTTAAGAAGATTCAGGACAAGATCGACCCCGACGGAGTGATGATTCGTTCATGAGTGAACACCCCCAACAAACCGATCGCGTGCTGCGCGACACTCGCATTCTGACGCTGCGCATTTGGGCTGTTGTCGGCTGCATTGTCATCGCCGCTGTCATCTTTAACCTTATGGGCATCCTGGCGCCGGTTATTGAGTTTCTTGCCGTCGGCTCCATCATTGCCTTTGTGATGTCCCCGATCACCAACTGGCTCGAGCACCATGGCGTGAATCGCGGCATCGGTTCGCTTATCGCGCTTATTGTTGTTGTTGCCGTGCTCGTCGGTGTCGTTTGTATCTTGTCGCCGATTCTCTTTGGTCAGATCATGGAAGTCCTGAGCCGCCTGCCCGAGCAGCTTCGTGTTGCAGGTGGCGATCTCAACGAGATGATCTCGCATGCAAAGACGCTCAACAACACGCCGCTCAAGGAGTATTTGGACGATAATCTTTCGTCGCTGGTTGCCGTGGCATCGAGGTATGTGTCTCAGATTGCCGCCGAGCTTGGTCGTGGTGTGTTCCCACTCATCACCAATACGGCCTCGCAGCTGTTCGTTATCTTCCTTGGCCTGGTGCTTGCCTACTGGATGGCCTGCGACTACCCTCGCATGCACCACGAGATTTGCACCATCATCGGTCAGGAGAAGGAGACCTCGTACCGCTTTATGGTCGCCATCCTTTCTCGCTCTGTCGGCGGCTACATGCGCGGTATGGTCGTGACGTCCATCTGCGGTGGTTTCCTCGCCTTTATCGGTTTTATGATCATCGGCCATCCGTATGCGGCGCTCATGGCTATCTTTACCGGCATCATGCATTTGGTTCCGGTCGTCGGTCCCTGGGTGAGCGCAGCAATCGCCACGGTGCTCGGTTTCATGTTCAGCCCCATGTTGGCGTTATGGACGCTCATCGTGACGATGGTCGCGCAAAACGTCACCGATAACGTCATTTCGCCCAAGGTCATGCAGAGCTCGGTGCAGGTGCATCCCATCATGAGCCTCACGGCGCTCGTTATTGGCTCGGCACTCATGGGCCCCATCGGCATGATTATTGCCATCCCGCTTTGTGCGGCCCTCAAGGGTATCTTCGTGTACTACTTCGAGAATGAGACCGGCCGACAGCTTGTGGCCTATGACGGCGCCGTGTTTAAGGGCACGCCGTACCGCGATGCCGATGGCAACCCGGTCGCCGCCTACGACGCGCTCGGCGACGACACCTTCATCTACGAGTCCGAGCTCATCGGCAACGAGACTGCGCCCGAGGCCAAGGCCATGCCCAAGCCCGATCTCGATAATCCCTGGATCAAGCTCTCTGGTCTGCAGCCCGATGCGACGGGCTTCTTCAAGAACCCCTTCGCTAAGGATGACGATTCCAACACGGATGACGACACCAAAACCGGCATCGACGGCTCCATGGACGATGATGACAACTAGCGGGGTAATTCGGATTAATATTCATACGCGCTAACATGCAATTTCGCTGAAGGGCCGGCATTGTGCCGGCCCTCTTTTTTGCACTTGCGCGGTGGGATGGTAATATCGTTACGTTTGAACTGTTTCGATGTGAAACCGAGGAGATTCCCTCTATGAGTGCTGACTACCCGTCAATGACTACGGCCGAGATTCGCTCCAAGTTCCTCAACTTCTTTGAGGAGCGCGGTCTTAAGCTCTATCCTTCTTCGTCCCTCGTCCCCGACGATCCTTCGCTGCTGCTTGCCAACGCCGGCATGAACCAGTTTAAGGAGTACTACCAGGGCAAGAAGACCATGAAGGAGATCGGCGCTATCTCCTGCCAGAAGTGCGTCCGCACCAACGACATCGATTGCATCGGCGAGGACGGCCGTCACCTGTCCTTCTTCGAGATGCTCGGCGACTTCTCCTTTGGCGGCGTCTCCAAGCAGCAGGCTTGCGCCTGGGCCTTTGAGCTCATCACCAAGGAGTTCAAGCTGCCGCTCGACCGCCTGTACTTTACCGTCTTTACCGAGGACGACGAGACCCACGACGTGTGGCGTTCTCTGGGCGTTGCCGAGGACCACATCTCCCGCCTGGGCGAGGACGACAACTTCTGGGCCGCTGGCCCCACTGGCCCCTGCGGTCCCTGCTCCGAGATCTACTTTGACATGGGCGAGGAGGTCGGCTGCGGTAGTCCCGACTGCAAGCCCGGCTGCGACTGCGACCGCTTCCTGGAGTTCTGGAACCTCGTCTTTACCCAGTATGATCGCCAGGAGGACGGCTCCATGCCGGAGCTGCCGCACCGCAACCTCGATACGGGCATGGGCCTGGAGCGCATGGCCGCCATCATGCAGCACAAGACCGCCAACTACGACGGCGACTTGATGCAGCATCTCATCAAGCTGGGCGAGAAGATTAGCGGCAAGACCTATGACGCCGACGATTACTCCGGCGCCAGCCGCTCCCTGCGTATCATCGCCGACCACTCCCGTGCCGTCGACTTTATGATCTCGGACGGCATCCTTCCCGGTAACGAGGGTCGCGAGTACGTCCTTCGCCGCCTGCTCCGTCGTGCCGTGTTCCACGGTCGCCTGCTGGGCATCGAGGGCGCCTTCCTGACCAAGTTCATCGACGAAGTCAACGCTCAGATGGGCGAGGCTTATCCCGAGCTGCTCAAGAACGTCGCCCTCGTCAAGGGTATCGTCGCCTCCGAGGAGGAGCGCTTCTCCACGACGCTCGACAACGGCCGTGTTTACCTGGACGAGGCCCTGGCAGCGCTTGCCGAGGGCGCTGTGCTTCCGGGCGACGTTGCCTTTAAGCTGCACGACACCTTTGGTTTCCCCATCGACCTGACCGTCGAGATCGCCGGCACCGCTGGCCACGATGTCGATATGGACGGCTTCACTGCCTGCATGGAGGACCAGAAGGCCCGCGCCCGCGCCAATGCCAAAGGCGACGCCTGGGGCAGCTTCAACGACGTTTGGGTCGAGCTTTCCGACAAGGTCGCCGCGACTGAGTTCGACGGCTATGACAACGATGTGATCGAGGGCGCCAAGGTTGTTGCCATCGTGCGCAACGGCGAGTCCGTCGAGTCCGCTGCCGCCGGCGAGGACGTCGAGGTCGTTCTCGACCGCACTCCGTTCTATGCCGAGATGGGTGGCCAGCAGGGCGATGCCGGCGAGCTTTCCGCCGAGGGCGTTTCGCTGACCGTTTCCGATACCAAGAACCACAACGGCCTGTATGCTCACGTCGCCCACATTGCCGAGGGCACGCTGGCCGTCGGTGCTACCGTGACCGCCGCGCTCGACGCCGAGCGCCGTGGCTTCCTGCGCCGCAACCACACCGCCACGCACCTGCTCGACGCCGCCCTTAAGCAGGTCCTGGGCGAGCACGTCTCCCAGGCCGGCTCGCTGGTGACGCCCGAGCACCTGCGCTTTGACTTTACGCACTTCGAGGCCCTGTCCTCCGAGCAGCTCAAGGCTGTCGAGGACCTGGTCAACCAGCAGATCTTCGCTTCCAAGCCGGTCGTGACCCGTGTCATGGGCATCGACGAGGCTAAGGCTGCCGGCGCTGTCGCCCTGTTTGGCGAGAAGTATGGCGACGTCGTCCGCGTTGTCTCCGTGGGCGCTGAGGACCAGCCGTTCTCCCGCGAACTCTGCGGTGGCACACACGCTGCCAACACCGCCGAGATCGGCCTGTTCAAGATCATTTCCGAGTCCTCCACGGGCTCCAATGTCCGCCGTATCGAGGCCGTGACCTCTAAGGGTGCCCTCGACTATATGGCCGACCGCCTGGCACTCGTTGACGCCGCCGCCGCTGCGCTCAAGTGCCGCGTGGATGAGGTTCCCGCTCGTGTGGAGAACCTGCAGGCCGAGCTGCGCGAGACGTCCAATAAGCTCAAAAAGGCTCTGACCGGTGGCTCCTCCGACGCCATCTCCAGCGCCATCGAGGGCGCCGTCGAGCTCGACGGCTATAAGCTCGTTGTCGCTGAGCTCCAGGGCCTTGAGGCTGCCGACCTGCGCAACGTATGGGATACCGTGCATCAGAAGGTCGCCGGCCCTGTCGCTTGTGTCGTCGCCAGCGTGACTGAGAAGGGCACTCCGGCCCTGCTCGCTGCCGGCTCTGATGACGCCGTCAAGGCCGGTTTCCACGCCGGTAACGTGATCAAGCAGATCGCGGGTCTGGTCGACGGTCGCGGTGGCGGTCGTCCCAACATGGCCCAGGCCGGTGGCAAGAATGCTGCCGGCATCGCCGATGCCCTCGCGGCCGCTAAGACCGCGCTCGGCGCCTAAGAATCTAAGAAGTCACTGTGGTTGCGCTCGCGCTGGACATAGGGGAGACCAGGATTGGCATCGCCGTCTCGAGCCGTGATGGCAAGATGGCGATGCCTGTCAAGGTGCTTCCGGCTGCCGAGGTCACCGGTATGGCCAAGACGTTCCGCTACCTGGTTGAGGACTATGAGCCCGACATCCTGGTAAGCGGACGTCCCCTGACCATGGCCGGTGAGCCCGGCCCTCAGGCCGAGCGCGTTGCCGCTGTGGCGCAAAAGATTGCCGACGAGCTCGATCTTCCGTTGGAGTTTGAGGACGAGCGTCTGTCCTCGCAAGAGGCCAAGCGTATCCTGCGCGAGCAGGGACTCAACGAAAAGCAGATGAGGGGCAAGATCGACATGATTGCCGCCAGCCTGTTTTTGCAGACGTGGCTCGATCGTAAAAACGAGGAGGTTTCGCATGCCTAGTGCTTCCGATCCGCGCCAGCCGAATCGTACACAGCAGCCGGCGTCGCGCCCTGCCCAGCCTGACCAGCGTCCGGCACAGCCGACGCAGCGCGCAGCTCAGCCTGCCGCGCGCCCGGCGCAGTCCTTCTCTCGTTCGGCCCAACCTGTTCAACGGACGGGTCAGCAGCCTTCTGCTCGTTCGGTTCAGCATCCGGCTTCTCACGCGGCTCAGCAGCCCACTGCTCGTACGGCCCGGCCTGCAGGCGGCACCCGCTTTAAGCAGCAGGCACCTACCCAGCGAACGCAGGCCCCCCAATCGAATTCGCATCACGCTCGTGGTTCGCATGGCGTTGCTCCGGCGACCCGCTCGAGCTACAACACGCATGCTCGTCGCGGTGCTCAAAAGAAAAGCTCCCCGGTGCCTATGATTATCGGTGGCGTTGTTGCCGTGCTTGCGCTTGTCGCGATCGTTTTCTTTGTCGTGCCAGCCGTCAAGGGCTTCTTTGGCGGTGAGGGTGCGAAAGTCGTTGCAGGCCAGCAGGTTACTATTACGATTCCCGATGGTGCCTCGGGTGACAGCATCGCTTCGATTCTCTCCGAGAATCATATCGTCGAAAATCCCAAGGATTATTATGCGGCGGTGAAAAAGCTCAACGCCGATATGTCGCTCAAGCCTGGTGATTATTCGTTTACCACACTCATGGATGCGACCAAGGTTGTTCAGCAGCTCATGGAAGGCCCCAACGCGGGCTCCAATGCGCTGACTATCCCTGAGGGCCTAACGGTCGATCAAGTCGCCGACCGTGTGGCCCAGGCCTACGACAGCATCTCTAAGGAAGACTTCCTCAACCAGGTCAAGGCCTCCAACTACGTTGACGACTATAGCTTCCTTAAGGGCGCCGCCAACGATTCGCTCGAGGGTTTCTTGTTCCCCAAGACCTATTCGCTGGGCGATTCGCCGACGGCCGATGACGTGATTCGCGCCATGCTCGATCAGTTTAAGACCGAGTACAAGTCGCTTGACTTTGCGAGCTGCGAAGCCAAGATCAAGGAACGCTACGGCGTGGAGATGTCCGACTACGACATCGTCAACTTGGCCTCTATCGTTGAGCGCGAGGGCCTCAACGCCGATCAACGTGCACACGTGGCCTCGGTCTTCTACAACCGCCTTGCCGGCAAGCTCGACGGTCTGCGCTATCTCAACAGCGATGCGACCATGATGTATGTCACCGGTGGCGAGGTTACCGCCGACGACCTGCAGAGCGATAGTCCGTATAACACCTATAAACACGAGGGTCTGCCGCCCACGCCCATCTGCTCTCCGTCGCTCGAGGCGCTCAAGGCCACCCTTGAGCCGACCGACTCCGACGACCTGTATTTCTACATTACGCAGGACGAGGAGTACTTCTCGCAAACCTACGAAGAGCATCAACAGTCTTGGAATTAACATGAGGATTTTTAGCCCCAAACGATACGTTGCCTCGGTCGATCGCATCGACCTTGATACCCTATGGGCCGACGGTAAACGCGCCATTCTGCTCGATCGCGATAACACCCTCGTGCCGCGCGACACCGAGCAGGTTCCCACCGCGGTTTCCGCTTGGCTCGACGCCGCCCGCGCCAAGGGTTTTAAGCTGTGCATGGTGTCCAACAACTGGCATCGCGACCAGGTCATGAGCTCTGCACGCGAGCTGGGACTCGAGGCCATCAGCCACGCCATGAAGCCGGCGCCGTTTGCCCTCAAGGCGGGTCTTAAGCGCCTCGGCGCCACGGTCGACGAGGCGGTGCTGATCGGTGATCAGCTCTACACTGACGTGTGGAGCGGCAACTTCGCCGGCGTCGATACCATCCTGGTAAAGCCGCAGGCGACGCAGGACCTGTGGTATACGCAGATCTTCCGTATCTTTGAGCGCCGGGCCCTTCGCGACCTTCCCTGCGAGGAATAGGTCTCGCTATGTCCCAGCACACCAAACACGGCTGCGACCATATCTTCTTTATCGGCTTTTTGGGCGCGGGCAAATCGACGCTCGCGCGCAACGTCGGCACTATGTTCAAGCGGCGTTTTATCGATACCGACCGTCTGGTCGTGCGCCGTTGCGGCAAGTCGGTAACCGAGATTTTTCAGACCGAGGGCGAGGATCGTTTTCGCGAGCTCGAGACCTCGGCGCTCCGTTCGCTCCAAAGTGAGCGCAGCCTGTTGGTTTCGTGCGGGGGCGGCATTGTCGAGACGCCGGTGAATATTGAGCTGATGCACGAAATGGGTACGTGCGTGTACCTCGAGGGTGACTTCGAGGATTCGATTCGCCAGATTCGTCGGTCCGACACGCGCCCCGATTTTCGCTCTCCCGAGCATGCCGCGCGCCTGTTTGAGCATCGCCGTCCGCTGTATCGCCGGGCCGCCGACCTTACCCTTGATATTCGCAACAAGTCCTTCGAGGACGTTTCCTACCTTTGTGCCGAGATGCTTTTGGAGCGTGGGCTGCTATGATTCGCCGTCAACTGATCAATTTCCAAAACCGCAGCGTCGATGTCCGCGTCGGATTGGGCGCGTTCGATGAACTGTCGCGTATGTTTGCCTCGGCCGTGGGCAAGCCTAAGCGCGCGATGGTCGTTTGGAACACCGCCACATCTGAGCGTTTTGGTGAAGTCGTCGAGCATGCGCTGGTCGACGCCGGTTTTGCCGTGTCGCTGCTAGTCCTTGAGGTTTCGCCTGCTTGTGCCACGCTGGCCGATGCTGATGCTATCTTTGGCGCCCTGTCTGCCAACGGCGTTACCTGCGACGATCTGGTTGTCGCCGTTGGCGATGCCGCAACCTGCTCGGTTGTTAGCTGGTGCGCCAACCAGTGGTGCGGCCGAACCGAGTGCGCGCTGTTGCCGACGACCTTTGACGCCATGCTCACGGTCGCGACGACCATGAAGCCGCTCGTCGCCTCGTCGGCCAATGCGCTTCCCGCTATCGCGTTCCGTCCCGAACCGGGCTTGGTCGTGTGTGACCTCGACCTTGTTCGTGAGGCGGACCCCGAGGACCTCAAGCTCGGCTTTGTGGTGCTTGTTGGCACCATGCTTTCGAGCAGTAAGTCCCGCTGGAATCAGTTTACTGAGACCGTCCCCGAGATTCTCGCGGGCGAGGAGGTCGCGCTCGTCAATGCCGTTCAATGGTCTCAGACTGCCCGTAAGGACGTACTGATGGCCACGAACCCGAGCGCTCGCCATGCGCTCGATTTTGGCAAGACGGGGGAGCGTACCCTGCGCGCCTGCTTGGGCGATGCCGCCTCGCAGGTCCCTGCCTATCAGCTGTTATCCGAGGGCATGCGCTTTGAGGCGCGCCTAGCACATGATGCCTGCGACTTTGATATCGATTACGTCTTTGAGGTCGATGACTGCCTGGAGGACTTTGGCATCGAGGAACTTGCCTTCGATCTGGAGCCTGCCGCATATATCGAGGAGTTCCGCAGGCAGCAGTTTGTCCGCTCGAACCGCAGTATGTTGCCGCTGCCCGCGGCACTCGGCGCTATTCGTCTAACGTGCGTTGAGGACGAGGTTCTTGAGCGCCATGCTCACGCCTACTTGGCTTCTCGCAAAGAACTTCTCTAAGTTTTATTGACATCCATCGTCTTTCGTATCATGTTGAGGGGCGGGTTTCCAATCGGTTGCGGATCGCATGCGATTCCGTCGTTCGGTTGAGACCCGTCCCGTCTTTATAGAGACAACAAGAAAGGAATCTGCATGTCTGAGTTTGCTGCCGGTCCTGCCGGTCGTATCGAGCGTGTCCGTGCCCTGATGGCCGAGCGTGGCTACGACGCCATCGTGGTGCGCGACGAGGCCAACCTTCGTTGGCTTACGGGCGTGAAGGGCGTTTTCGATTACACCTTTGAATTCCCGCACGCGGCGTTTATTACGGCCGACCAGTGCCTGTTCCATACCGACTCGCGCTACCTCAACAGCTTTGAGGAGAACACGCCCGCCGGCAGCCCCTGGGTTTACGACATGGACGAGGGTACCATCCCCGGCTGGGTCGCCGGCAAGATTGCGGCTAACAAGTGCCGTGTCTGTGCTGTCGAGGACGATATGCAGATTAACTTCTACCAGGGTATTCAGCGCGGCCTGGAGGACCGTTCCGTCGCCTGCATCCTACCGCTGATGCACGACGACATCCGCAAGATGCGCGCCATCAAGGATGCCGAGGAGATTGAGCTTATGCGCCATGCGCAGTCGATCACCGATGCCGCTTTCCAGCATATGCTCGGCTTTATTAAGCCCGGTATGACCGAGAAGCAGGTTCGCAACGAGCTCGAGAACTTTATGTTCGCCAACGGCGCCGACAGCCTTGCCTTCGGCTCCATCGTGGCGAGCGGTCCCAACACCGCCAACCCGCATGCCGTGCCGAGCGATCGCGTGATCGAGAAGGGCGATTTCGTTCTCATGGATTACGGCGCGGGCTACTGCGATTACCGCTCCGACATGACGCGCACCGTCGTGATGGGCGAGCCCACGCAGGAGCAGCTCGACCTGTACGCGCTCGTGCGCCGCACGCACGAGGAGTGCGTCGCCGCCATCCATCCGGGCGTTGAGGGTAACGACATCTTCAAGCTTTCCAAGAAGATCATCGGCGATGCCGGCTATGGCGATTACTACAATCATGGCCTGGGCCACGGCGTCGGTATCGACATCCACGAGCTGCCCAACTTCAACCGCAGCAAGAACACCATCGCGATCGGCTCGGTTGTCACCATGGAGCCCGGCGTTTACCTGCCCGGCGTGGGCGGCGTGCGCCTGGAGGATTACGGCGTGGTCACCGAGAACGGCTACGAGCCTTTCACCAAGACCCCGCACGACCTGCACGTCATCGATTGCTAGCCCATTTCGATAGATTTTTGGGGCGGGGGGGGGGGAAAAAAAATGGAGGCCCCCGTCGGC
>CABUTO010000047.1 GCA_902494535.1 uncultured Collinsella sp. | reverse complement strand
GCCTCCTGGACTCCAGGTCGTGCTTCACCCTGAGGTCTATACTCATGGAAAACCTCCCATTTCCCGATGTCCAAGAAATGGGAGGCAGTTCACAGGCACCTTTGTGGTGGTTTTTGTTTGCGCGGGCGTTAGGGACGGACCTGGCCGGTGCCGCGGAGCTTGTATTTGTAGGTGGTGAGGGCCTCGGCGGCAAAGGGGCCACGGGCGTGGAGTTTTTGGGTCGAGATGCCGATCTCGGCACCCAGGCCAAACTCGCCGCCGTCAGTGAAGCGAGTGCTGGCGTTGGAGTACACGGCCGAGGCATCGACAGCATCGAGGAAGCGCTCGCAAGCATCCGTATCCTCGGCAACGATGGCCTCGGAGTGCATCGTGCCGTAGCGGTTGATGTGTGCGATGGCCTCGTCCTCGTTTGCCACGACCTTCACGCTCATCTCGAGCGCCAGGTACTCGCGACCCCAGTCCTCCTCAGTCGCGGCGACGTAGTCATCGCCCTCCACAAGCCCGGCATCGGCGCATGCGGCGCAGGTTGCCTCGTCGCCGTGAATCAGCACGCCGTGGTCATGCAGCACGGTCACGACCGCGGGCAAAAACGCATCGGCCACAGCACGGTCGACCAGCAGCGACTCGGCGGCATTGCACACGCCTACGCGCTGGGTCTTGGCATTAACGATAATGTTGAGCGCCTTATCAAAGTCGGCGGATTCATGCACGTAGATGTGGCAGTTGCCCGTGCCCGTCTCGATCACCGGCACAAGCGACTCGCGCACGCAGCGCTGGATCAGGCCTGCACCTCCGCGCGGAATGAGTACGTTGACAATACCGCGGAGCTTCATGAGCTCGCCGGTGGCCTCGCGGTCGGTGGACTCGATCATCGACACGGCCTCGCGCGGGAAGCCCTTGGCCTCGAGCGCATCGGCCAGCAGCTCGGCGATCATGGCACACGAGTGATAGGCCAGCGAGCCGCCGCGTAGAATGCAGGCGTTGCCGGTACGGATGCAGATGCCTGCGGCGTCGGCCGTCACGTTGGGGCGCGCCTCGTAGACCATGGCGACCAGGCCCAACGGCACGCTCACGCGGGTCAGGTCCACACCGCTCGCAAGCACGCGGTGGTCGAGCACGCGGCCGACGGGATCGGGCAGCTCGGCGAGCTTCTCCAAACCGGCGGCCATGCCCTCGACGCGCTCAGGCGTCAGCAGCAGACGGTCGAGCAGACCGGCCGAAGTGCCCGCATCGCGCGCGGCGGACATATCGAGCTCGTTGGCGGCGACGATGGAGTCGACACCGTTGCGCAGTGCTGCGGCCATGGCGCGCACGGCCTCCTGGCGCTGCTCATCGCTCGCCGTGGCAAGCGAGGCCGACGCTGCCTTGGCGGCAACGGCAAGATCGTGGACATACGTGGCTATATCGACCGACATGGGCGGCCCTTTCTCCTAGAAGTTTGCAACCATGGTAGCCGATTTGCGCATGGCCTCGCCCGCGGCGGTAGAATTGGTCAACCCGAAACACCGCAACGAACGGAAGACTCACATGGCCCTCATCACTTCGTACCACGTCCCCGGCCTTTACGTCGAGGACCACAGCATCGACGTCCCCCTTGACTGGCGCGGCCTGGAGCCGATGCTCCTGGCCGTCGGCAGCACCATGCGCCGCGGCGCTATGCCGGCACCAATCGCCGGCGCGCCCGAGAGCATCAAGCTCTTCTACCGCGTGGTTTGCGCGCCCGACCGCATCAACGACGATCTGCCGCTGCTCCTGTTTTTGCAGGGCGGCCCCGGCGGCGAGAGCCCGCGTCCGCTGTCGCCTACAAGCGACGGCTGGATCGAGGAGGCCGTCAAGCACTTCCGTGTGGTCCTTCCGGACCAGCGCGGCACCGGACGCAGTAGCTGCGTGGACGGGCGCACGATTGCCGCACTGGGCGAGCGCGCGACGGCGGCCGGCTCCGATGCCGCACGCTCGCAGGCGGATTTCCTCAAGCGCCACCTCGCCAGCTCCATCGTGCGCGATTTTGAGTACCTGCGCCTGGTGGGCTTTGGCGGCAAGCCCTGGGTCACACTCGGGCAGAGCTACGGCGGCTTTTTGACGTTGAGCTATCTGTCGCTCTTCCCCGAGGGCATAGCGGCAAGCTTTACCTGCGGCGGCATCCCCCACGTGCCGGCGAGCGCAAGCGAGGTCTACGCGCACACCTTCCCGCGCATGGCCGCCAAGACGCAGCAGTATTATGACCGCTACCCCGCTGACGTCGACCGCGTGGCAGCCCTGGCCGATGCGCTCGAGGCCCAGAAGCCCGTGCTGCCCGACGGCTCGCCGATGACGGTCGAGCGCCTACAGCTCATGGGCAGCGACTTTGGCATGAAGCCGAGCTTTGAGCGCATGCATTGGATTATCGATCACGCGTTTGTTACTGGCGACGGTACGCTTAGCTGCGGCTCCTCGGTATCCGACAGCTTTTTGATGCGCGCCTTCGAGCGCACCAACACGCGTACAAACCCGCTGTACTGGACGCTGCAGGAGTTTATCTACGCCGACGGCGACACCATGCCCATTCGCTGGGCCGCAGCAGAGGAGAAGGCCCATCGTGCCGAGTTCGACACACTCGCGCGCCCGCTCATGTTTACCGGCGAGGCCATGTTCCCGTGGATGTTTGAGCAGATGCCCGAGCTTATGCCGTTTAAGCCCGCCATGGACCTGCTGATGGAAAACACCAGCTGGGACAAGATCTACGACCCGCAGCGCCTAGCCTGCAACGAGGTGCCACTCCAGGCCGCGGTGTATTTCGACGATATGTACGTCGATTCGGGCATGCAGCTCGATACGCTCAGCCGCGTGGGCAACTCGCATGCCTGGGTGACCAACGAGTTCGAGCACGACGGCCTGCACGGCAGCGCGGTGTTCAAGCACCTCTTCGACGAAGCGCTCAACCGCGGAGACCTGCGCCGGATCTTCTAGCTAAGGAGTGTCCCAAAGTGCCGGCACATAAGGAACGTCCCCAAGTGCCGGCACGAGAAAGACAGCGCTGCGGGAAACGATCCGCAGCGCTGTCTTTCTTTATGCAAATACGATCAAGTTATCCCTGTGTATCGCCGGCTTCTCGGCCAGGTTAGCGAGCAGGCGGTTGCTGGCGATCTGGTCCTGGCGGCGGCCGGCTGCAAGCTCCAGCACGTCCGAATCGGCCTCGGCGATACCGCGGGCGACGACCATACCGCTCGGATCGCACACATCGAGCACATCGCCCTCGGCAAACTGGCCATCGACCTCGCGAATACCCACCGCAAGCAGGGAAGAGCCACGGCTGACCAGCGCCTTCGCAGCACCGTCATCAACCGTCACCGAGCCGTGGGCCTTGTCGCCCAGCGCGATCCACAGTTTGCGGGGTGCGATGTCCAGGCGCTCCGCCGGCGGATCGAACAGGGTTCCCACGCTCTCGCCGCGGGCGAGACGCACGAGGGCATCGGGCTCCTCGCCCGAGCAAATTACGCTCTGAATGCCCGCCGTCATCAGGATGCGGCTCGCGCGAATCTTGGTGATCATGCCGCCCGTACCCACCGAGGTCGAAGAATCACCCGCCGAGGCAATGATCTTGGCATCGATCTTATGCACGACCGGGACAAACTCGGCCGTCGGATCCTCGTGCGGATTGGCGGTGTAGAGGCCGTCGATGTCGGACAGCGTCACGCACAGGTCGGCGGAAACCAGGCAGCTCACGAGCGCCGCCAGCGTGTCGTTGTCGCCAAACTTGATCTCGTCGACGGTAACGGTGTCGTTCTCGTTGACGACCGGCACCACGCCCAGCTCCACCAGACGCAGCAGGGCGTCGCGCGCGTGCAGGTAGGACGTGCGACGCGCCGTGTCGTGACGCGTGAGCAGCACGAGCGAGGTGAGCAGGTCGCGCGCATGGAACTCCTCGTCGTAGGCCGACGAGATGATGCACTGACCAGCCGAGGCGCAGGCCTGCAGGCTCGGAAGGTCGCCGACCGGCTTGCGGTCGAAGCCCAACACGGGATAGCCACAGGCGATAGCGCCCGAGCTCACCACGACCAGACGCCAGCCGAGCTTGCGCAGCGCTGCGGCTTGATCGGCAAGTCCGCCGATAAAGGCGCGGTTGACCTTGCCATCGGCGCCCACCACCGTGGACGAACCGATCTTTACCGCCATCGTTTTATAAGAAGTCGTCATACGTCAAACCAATCAACTGTTCAGCGAACGGCCGAGCTGGCGGCCAAGGGAGCGTGACTCGCCCCTACCGCCCAAGGAATCATTTTGCCCAGGGGAAAGCCGAGGCCGCGGCCATATTCTTGCGCACGAGCTCGTCGCGCACATGAGCCAGGCCCTGCTCCATGCCCACCACATAGGTCTGCGGGTACAGGAAGCGCTTGAAAGCTGCGTCCAGATGATCGAGCGCCCAAACACAGCGCTCGCGCGCGTCCTGGATGCTCTCACGCGGAGCCACTGCACTGCCATCGCGCACGATCGGCACCAGCAGCTCGCGATACTCAAGCTCCGACACGTCGGTCACCAGGGCGGCATCATTCACGGCCACGAGGGTATTGCCGCGCGCGGCGCCCTCCCCCACCAGATGGTCCTCGTCGTAGATCATGTCGCAGACCGGGCCGCCAAAGCCGTCGTAATAACGGCGCACGCGCTGCACGCCCGGGATCGTGCGCTTGTAGGGCTGCTCGGAGAGCTTGACCACCGGCGTCCACGGGTCGGCCTCGCTCGCACGACGGGCGGAAAGCTTGTACACGCCGCCCAGCGCCGGCTGGTCGTAGCAGGTCGCGAGCTTGGTGCCCACGCCAAAGCTATCGATGGGCGCGCCCTGGTCCAGCAGCGACTGAATCGTGTACTCGTCAAGATCGTTGGAAACCGAGATCCCCACATAGGGCAGGCCCTCGGCATCGAAACGACCGCGCACATACTTGGAGAGCTTGGCGAGGTCGCCGGAGTCAATGCGAATAGCCGACAGACGCTCGCCCACCGCCTCCATCTCCTTGGCAACCGTAATGGCATGCTCGCAGCCCTCGCGCACGTCATAGGTGTCGATGAGCAGCGTACAGTTCTTGGGGCTCGACTTGGCAAAGGCGCGGAAGGCCTCGAGCTCAGAATCGAAGCTCATCACCCAGCTGTGCGCATGCGTGCCAAAGACGGGAATACCGTAGCGGCGGCCGGCGAGCACATTGGACGTAGAGGAGCAGCCGGCAACGTAGCTCGCGCGCGCAACGGCCAGGCCGCCATCGGGACCCTGGGCGCGGCGCAGGCCAAACTCCGCCACGGGGCGACCGTCAGCGGCGAGCACCACGCGCGCCGTCTTGGTGGCGACAAGCGTCTGAAACCCGACGATGTTGAGCAGCGCCGTCTCAAGCAGCTGGCACTCCAGCGCAGGACCGGTGACGCGCACCATGGGCTCGCGCGGAAAGACGAGCTCGCCCTCGGGGACGGCGTCGATGTTTACATGCGCACGAAAATCGCGCAGGTAGTCGAGGAATGCGGACTTGAACATCGCGCCGCCGGCCGGGGCCTCAAGCGATGCGAGGTAGTCGATATCCTCGGGCGTAAAGCGCAGGTTCTCGACCAGCTCGGGCAGCTCGGCGGTGCCGCACATGACGGCATAGGCGCTGCCAAAGGGATGATCGCGGTAAAACGCGGTAAAACAACCCTGCTCATTGGCCTTGCCGCTCTCCCACAGGCCCTGGGCCATAGTGAGCTCGTACAGATCGGTGAGCATTGCAATGTCGGTGGGATGCGAGATGTCGGTCAAAGCCATGGGGCGACCTTTCGGATGTGTGGTGCAGAATTTGAGGGTTGGACGAGAGCAGAGCATGCGGACATGTTGCCCGATGCAAATCGGTTAGAGCAGGCCCATGCTGGTCAGGATCGTGTAGCCCATAAAGATGACAAACGCGATGAGGGCAAGGACAATGATGATTTTTTGAGCCGGCGCCATGCCAGGGATCTCGTTCTCGCCCGTAGGCTCCTTGGAGGTAACCATGCGCTGGGCAAAGGTCATCTCGTCACGGCTCGACTTGGGCTCGACGGACTTGGGACGAGCGGCCTTTTTAGGCTGGGGCTTAGGCGCGGCAGGTGCAGGCTTCGCGGCAGCGGGCTTGGGTGCGGGCGCGGGCTTGCGCTCGGATGCGGCGTTCGCGGCGACCTCCTCGACCTTCGCACGCTCGGCGCGCAGGGCAGCCAGCTCCTCGCGCTCGCGACGGGCCTCTTCCTGGGCCTCGCGACGAGCCTTCTCGGCGCGGAGCTCCTCCAACTCGGCGCGCTCCTCGGCAGACAGTGGTTGGGACTCAAGCTCGGCCATGGTATAGCCCTTTCTTTTAAAAAAAGCCGCCGACACAATGTCAGCGGCTTATCAAATCCAAGGGTGGAGACGAAGGGAGTCGAACCCTCGGCCTCTGCCATGCGACGGCAGCGCTCTCCCAACTGAGCTACGTCCCCAGGACAAGTCGATATTTTACCTACGGCTCGCCAACTGTCAACGCCCAATAACCAGTCTTTTTGGGACGCGGCTATTTTGGCAACTTTTCGAACAGGCGATGCTCTCGATGATTTTTTATCCCCGTCCCAGAAAATTCATCGACGAACGCACTACTTTGCACTGGTGAGAACACCGGTGGTGTCGAAGGCCGGGGTGAAGCTCTCGTCTACCGCGCCGCCCTCTTGCCAGAACATCGTCGTAAAGCCCAGGTCGTCGGCATGGTCGAGCACCCGCTCGTACTCCTCGCGCGTCACGGCACGCGCCAGGTCGCCGCCCTGCTCGCGCATAAGTGCATTGGGCGTGTACTGGTTCATGACCGAGATCGGCACATCGCCCACCGTCTGCCACACCAGGTCCAGCACGCGACACGAATCGTCTGCATGTCCCGGCAGTACCAGATGGCGCACAATCATGCCGCGCTTCATGAGCCCGCCCTCATCCACCAGCTCTCCCCCGCGGCGCTCGATCTCGCGCGCCATCTGAGCCAGGCCTGACACAGCCACACGTGGGTAGTCCTTTATATGAGAGAGCGACTGCGCAAGCGCCGCATCGGCATATTTAAAGTCGGTGAGCCACACATCGACCAGGTCGCCCAGCGCCGCCACGGCACTCGCGCGCTCGTAACCACTCGTGTTGTAGACGATCGGGATAACCAGTCCGCGCGCCCGTGCCGCGGCAATCACGGCAGGCAACAGGTGCGCATAGTGCGTCGCCGTCACCAAATTGATGTTGTTGGCACCCTGGTCCTGCAGTTCCAGCATAATCTCGACCAGGCGCTCAGGCGAAATCTCAAGGCCAAAATTGCCGGTCGAGATCTCGTGGTTCTGGCAGTAGATACATTTAAGCGAGCAACCGCTAAAGAAGATCGTGCCCGAACCGGCCTCGCCCGAGATAGGCGGCTCCTCCCACATATGAAGCGCGGCGCGGGCCACCTTGAGCGTGTCGTTAGCACCGCAGACGCCGTGCGCGCCCTCATCGCGCGCCGCACCGCAACGGCGCGGACACAAATGGCAGGCGGGCGAAAAAAGTTCGGTCAACGACGTCGGCATAAAAACATGCTCCAAAACAACGATTCAGCAGCTCAAACGTAAAGGGCCAGACCGGGTAGACGGCTCCGTCCCTAAGGCGCCGTAATCGTCCGACACGATTTTTGTAATGTCAAGACTGGAATCGATAAAGTGCCGCTTTATGATGTAGTTATTCCGCCCCCCGCGGAGCAACTGGGTGAACCGTCGCGTTTATTTAGGGAGCCCACACAGTCGTGCCTAGTACAGGTATCCTTCGTTGTTAAGGACGCTGGAACAGTCGATGAGGGCACCCACCTGTTTTAGGTGGGTTCATTTTCGTAACGTGGGGGGTGGTTTTCTTTTGCCGAAAATCACCATACAGTCCATATGGATCCCCGCCGGCATCCCGACAAGCCATCGACAACATTCCAATATCTGGTATGCGCGTGATAATCGCACGGTGCAAACCTCCGCACCCCCCTCGGTCGAGTATCATGGGACAGCTATGCCATTTCCGCGTAGCAACCTTTGACCTTTTCCTTCGACGCTTGGCGGTTTTTAGATTCATGGCTTCATCCCCGAGCTACATACCGTACCTATGCGTGGCAGCGGCGGCTTTTATCACGACCTTCCTCGCGGTGCCCCTGGTCAAGCGCTTGGCAATTAAGCTCGATGCCGTCGACTATCCTTCTAAGCGCCGCATCAACACCAAGCCCATCCCGCGTTTGGGCGGAACGGCGGTGTTTTTGGGCCTGGTCGTTGCCTGCATTGTGCAAATCCTAGGCACCTGGTACCTAGGCTGGCCACCCGTCCTGGTGCCGCACCCGCGCCTTCACATTAGCTATCCCATGCTGGCGCTCTCCTTTACCGTCATCTTTGCGACCGGCGCTATCGACGACGTCTTCCAGCTCACGCCCAAGCAAAAGCTGGCCGGACAGGTCCTCGCCGCGCTTATCGCCTGCATGGGCGGCCTAAAAATCGGCGTCATCGTCAACCCGTTTGCTCCCGGCGAGATCATGCTCGGATGGCTCGCCTACCCCATCACCGTAATCTATCTGGTGGCATTCACCAACATCATTAACCTCATCGACGGCCTCGACGGCTTGGCCACGGGCATCTGCGGCATCGCCTCGTTCACCATGTTTTCGATGGCCGTTCTCTCGGGCCGCATCGACGCCGCCGCGCTCTCCATTGCGCTCTTTGGCGCCTGTCTGGCCTTTTTGCGCTACAACTTCAACCCCGCAAGCATCTTCTTGGGCGACTCGGGGTCGCTGCTTCTGGGCTTTGCGCTGGGCTCCATCTCGCTGCTCAACGTGAGCCGCACCGCCGCACTCACCTCGCTTATCATCCCGCTCATCGTTGCCGGCGTGCCTATCATCGACACGTTTAGCGCCATCGTGCGCCGCAAGCGCGCCCACATTAGCATCGGGCAGGCCGACAAGGGCCACATCCACCACCGCCTGATCCAAGAAGGCTACAACCAAAAACAGGCTGTGCTGCTCATCTATGCCTGGTGCATCATGCTTTCGGCCGGCGCCGCCGCCATCAATCAGGTCGAGGTGCCCATGCGCGTGCTCATCTTTACCGTGCTTGCCATTGGCTCGGCGGCCTTTGCCAAGCACCTGCACCTGTTTGAACCCGTGCTGCGCCACCATTACAACAAGCGCACGCACGAGGACGAACTGGTCACCCCCGACGACCCCGCCTTTAAGCAGGAGGAGCAGGCAGCCGAGGAGCGCAAAGAAGAGCGCCACCACAAGCTCTAGGGCAAGCTGCCGAGGATGTGCCAAGGCACCGTTAGCCAAGCACGGCCGCGCCGCACCCATCGCACATGCCGCACCACGCGCGTCCCTCTCCCGCCCCTCGCCTACTTACGCACCACCCCTCCAATAAACGCGTTATCATCTTGACCCATGAACATACGTTAGGAGCAATCATGCCAAACGAGAACAGCTACGAAGTCGCGCTGCAAAAGAGCAACGCCATTCGCGAGGGCCTGACCAAGACGCCCGAGAAGTTCACCATGCTCACCGGCGACCGCCCCACCGGCCGTCTGCACCTGGGCCACTACTTCGGCACCCTCAAGGGCCGTGTTGAGCTGCAGAACATGGGCGCCAAGACCAACGTGCTCATCGCCGACTACCAGGTCATCACTGACCGCGACACGACCGAGCACATCCAGGACAACGTGTACAACATGGTCATGGACTACCTTGCCTGCGGCATCGACCCCGACAAGACCATGATCTACGCGCACTCCGCCGTGCCCGCCGCCAACCAGCTCATGCTGCCGTTCCTGTCGCTGGTGTCCGAGGCCGAGCTGGCGCGCAACCCCACCGTCAAGGCCGAGATGGAGGCCTCGGGCCACGAGCTCACCGGCCTTCTGCTCACCTACCCGGTACATCAAGCCTGCGACATCCTGTTCTGCAAGGGCAACGTGGTACCCGTCGGCCGCGACCAGCTGCCGCACATCGAGCTTACCCGCACCATCGCCCGCCGCTTTAACAACCGTTACGGCAAGGTGTTCCCCGAGGTCGACGCGCTGCTGTCCGAGACCCCGCTACTGCCCGGCCTTGACGGTCGCAAGATGAGCAAGAGCTACGGCAACGCCATCAACATCTCGATGACCGCTGAGGAGACGGCCAAGCGCATCAAGAAAAGCCAGACCGACTCTGAGCGCATGATCACGTTCGATCCCGAGAACCGCCCCGGCGTGTCTGGCCTGCTTTCGACAGCCGCCATCTGCACCGGCCGCTCCGAGGTCGAAATTGCCGAGGAGATTGGCATGGGCGGCTCCGGCCAGCTCAAGAAGTACGTGACCGAGGTCGTCAACGAGTACTTCGCACCTATCCGCGAGCGTCGCCAGCGCTACGAGAACGATCTGGATTACGTGAAGGACGTGCTGCACGAGGGCAACCGTCGCGCCAACGAGATCGCCGAGCAGACCCTGGCAGAGGTTCAGGACGCCATGGGTATGGTGTACTAGGCCGATCTGCTGGCTTGAGCTTTCGATTGCTATAGGGCGGGCGCTACGGCGTCCGCCTTTTTTGGAGCCGGACCGCTTCGGCTCCGTCCATCGCACTCCCCCGACAAACAGGAACAGGCCCGCCGGCAGTTAGTTGCCAGCGGGCCTGTTCCCGAAGTACACCGTTGAATCGCACAGAGGGGAGGAATGCGAATCAAACTCAACAGGGCAGGCTTTTTCATCGCCTATTGCCTGCTCCGTTGCTGAAACCAATATAGTTCGCCGTGGTTTACTTTCTGACGGCAAAGTACGCCACCACACCTTCTCCATAAGTTAGCTCTGGTAAACCTACAGCGTAAAACCACCACAAAGGGGACAGGCGCCTTTGTGGTGGTTTTCGCCACGGCAGAACCGCTAGAGCCCGGCAGGCCAGCGACAGGCGGCCAAGTCGACGTGCATGTCGTCCTTAAACGCCACACCCTCCCCTAGCAAAAGCTCACGTTGAGCATCGGGACCGCCAAAAGCGAAGCCCTCGCATATGCGCCCGTCGGCAAACACCACGCGGTGACAGGGAATCTCGCCGGGGCGCGGATTACTATGCAGGGCATACCCCACGTACCGCGCACTTCGTGGACGACCGGCAAGCAGCGCCACCTGGCCATACGTGGCGACCATCCCCTCGGGGATCTGCTCGACCACCTCGTACACCCGTTCAAAAAAGCCCTCAGACGCCATTGCTCGCTCCCTTCCACCCGGAAAAGCATAAACCACCACAACGGTGCCTGTCCCCTTTGTGGTGGTTTATGGCAGATCGGTTAGTTGGCGGGCTGGAAGAAGGCTACGGCGACGGCGCCGGGGCCTACGTGGGTGCCGATGGTGGCGCCGATGGTGTGAACGGGCAACTCGCCCTCGGTGTGGCCAGCCCACAGTGCCGCGCTGTCCTCGACATACTTCTTGAGCACCGCATCCGAAAGGCCCGTATAGCCGAGCGCCAGCGGCATGGAGAAGTCGACGCCGCCCGCCTGCTCGACCTTCTGGTTCAACAGGTTTCGACCGTTTTTGGAACCGCGCGCCTTGCCCAGCTGCACGATGAGGCCGTCCTCGGCGGCCACGACCGGCTTCGCGTTGAGCAGCGTACCCACGGCGCCGGCCGCAGCAGACAGACGACCGCCACGCACCAGATACTCCAGCGTCTCGAGCAGGCCGATAACCACCACGCGGTCGCGCACGGCCTCGACCGCTGCCGCGATCTGGGCCGCACTACGGCCCTCATCAACCAGGCGCAGCGCATACTCGACCAGCACGCGCTCTCCCAAGGTCACGTTATTGCTGTCCACGACGAACACGTCGCCGCCCGGCGCCTCGGCAAGTGCGGTACGGGCGCTCTGATTGGTGCCCGAAAGCTTGGCGCCCACGGTAATAATCACGGCCTCGTCGCCGGCCTCACGCGCCTCGGCAATCGCCTGCGAAAACGCGTACGGGTTGACCTGGCCGGTCTTGGGCAGCTCATCGCGCTCCACGAGCATCTCGTAAAAGCGCTGGTGATCGATGTCGACGCCATCCATGTACACATCGGTGCCAAAGGTGACGGACAGCGGCAGAACACGCAGAGCGGGGTGCTCCGCCGGCGACATATCGCTTGCGGAATCGGTAATAATGCGGACGGACATAACAAATCCTTTCTTGCGCAGGTCTCGCGCGGGGAATTTAGACAGCATTGCCCCGGCACGGTATACGCGCTCAAACGGGACTATGCAGTTGTTAATGGGAAGCAAATGCCTTGGCGGCCTTAGATCTCGCGCAGGGTGTTGAGAATCGTACGCAGCGACGCATACATCTGCTCGCGCTGCTCCACGCCCATGGCCTTACCGGTGGTGTCGAGCACGTCGTGGATGATACGGTCGGCCTCGTTCATGCTCTCGCCACCCAGCGTGGTCAGGCGAACCGGTGCGCGGTACTTGACGGCAGCATCGCCCGAGTCATCAACCTCGACAAAGCCGCCCTCCTCCAGGTGCGCCAGCGTGCGCGAAACGGCAGCGCGCGTCACGCCGGCCACGCGAGCCAGATCGGCGCCGGTCATGCCGTCCTTGCTGCGCTCCAGGTAGTACAGGCACATAACGTCGGAGCCCTTGAGGCCCAGCCTTGCGCCCTCAGACGTCTTAATGCGCTGGATCTCCTTGTACAGCCCGCTAATCAGTCCGACAAAATCCTCGAAACGTGTCTCGTCGTTCTGCTGCATGGGAGACGACCGCCTTTCGCTTGCATGATGCTAACGGGTAAACATCTTAGCCGTACTCAGCGACTGCCGCCTCCACGCGACCCAATTGTTAACCCATCAACATAAAAACCACCACAAAGGGGACAGGCACCTTTGTGGTGGTCTGGGGCATCAATAGGTTCTAGGCGCCGCTACAGCTCCACGCAGGGATTGTCGCGGGTCACAAGCGTCTTAACGACAACCGTCGCTCCCAGATAGCGCTCGAGCAGCTCGGCCAAGCGATCGATGGCGGCCTGGCAATCCCCCATCCGCTCGGGCTCCACGCACTCAATCGCCAGAAATGCGTCCGCCGAATCGTCGGACAGCGCCGTGCGAACGCCATCGCGCCAGTTCCAGCAACGGCACACGGCGCCCGCATCATCGATATAAGCAAGCTCACCGGGCAGCGTCGGATCATCCGCCTCCTCGCCAAGTGGCAAGAACGCGTCGCCGCCGTCGGTCACCTTCAAGCGAAGGTCTCCCTCAATCGCATGCAGATCCTCGCCTCCCACGGGCAGCGCATAGGTCAACGACACCGTGTTGTAAATATCCACCGCCGGTGTGATATGACCGACCGGCTTGCCCTTGAGCACGCGCTTGAGCAAGTTCTCGATCGAGCAGCGGGCGCCCTTTTTAGTCTTGAACAGCCGGTACGCGTCACGCCAAGCCTTCACCGGCGCGTTCTCGCTGATGGTATCGCTCGTCAGGCGACGCTCCGCTTCGATATTGGCGCGGTCGAGCAACGCGCCAATGGCATCCACGTCCTCCTGGGGAATCTGAGCCGCGGGCTTCATGCCCTTTACGACCACGACGCCGACCGCCGCCTGTGGAAACAGCTCCCAAAACGAATTCTCGGCAACAAAGCCCTTCATACGCTCTCCCTTCATTGTGCGCGCCCGAGTGAGGGCGCCTAAACAAAAAGCGCCCTCACAGCGGCCACCTTCAAAGTCCTACGGTGCCGCCACAAGAGCGCTTGCGCTGCCCCCATCCGGAGAAGGGGGCGATATGTCAGGCGTATTGTAACCTGAGTCATCCGCCCAAGCAAAACCACCACAAAGGTAACTGTGAACTGCGCCCCGAAACTTGGACTGAATAAATAGCGACTACGCCGCAAGGGCCCGGTTCCGGAACTCCTCCGGCGTCAGGCCCTTCAATCTTACCTGCCTGCGCCGCGTGTTCCAATGGTCTATGTACTCCTCCAGGTCGCGCTTGAAGTCCCCGAAGCTGCCCCACTCCCTG
>CABUTO010000046.1 GCA_902494535.1 uncultured Collinsella sp. | reverse complement strand
GGCGCGCACGCAGCATGTCATGAAGACAACAATATCGGCATGCTCGGGATCGAGCGCCATGAGGCAACCATACGAATCGAGCAGACCGCTCACGCGCTCGGAGTCGTGCTGATTCATCTGGCAGCCAAAGGTGCGGATAAAGTAGGTTTTACCGGCAAGAATATCGCGTACGGAACGCTGGTCCATGTGCATAAGTCCTAACGATGGAGAGGGGGGGCGAATCGAGGCAAGCAGAAGCTATGCCACAGGCTTAACATCATCCATGACGACGTTATCCATAGCAGCTCGATTGATCTGGTGAACGTAAATAGAAAGACGGATGGCCGTGCGCGACTCCCCGTTAATGAGGATGTCGGAGAACACGGGCGCGCAGGAAATATCAAACCCGGTTGGAATCAAAAAACCGCGCGCAATAGCCACGGCCTTTATGGCCTGGTTGACCGCACCGGCGCCGACACACTGAATGTTGACGGGCACACCATCCTTGACCATGCCGGCGATGGCGCCGGCAACGGACGCGGGCGATGATTTGCTTGATACCTTCAGGCAATCCATGAAGAAACTCCTGCGTTTAAAAGTACGTTTTAACTGCAATAACTGTATCGTACCGAGTGGACTCGGTAAAGGCACTATTCCTCTTTGGCAAGATCGAAGGTCACAGTGATTCGATCACGCGAAACACGAATCTTTGGGTCACCGCAAAGGTTGAGATAGTACCGGGCGGCAAGGTCATTAAAGTCACGCTCCACAGCACGCGAAAACTGTGCCATGTCATCCTTGGCAATACGTAGCCCGCGACGATCCTTTGCAAGATCGACAGGAGCCGGCGCATGCGAGGACGAATCACGCTCGCGCAGCAGACGCGCGGTCACACCGCGAACGGGTTTAATCTGCCCTGCCAAAATGCGATGGGCCGTGCGCTCGGACATCTCAAGACCCAAACCCGAACAGATACGGATAAAGTCCTCGGCATCAGAGGCAAGGCCTAAACGATCGACAACCGGAAGCTCGCTCTCGTCATCAATGAACAGGAGACGCGACGTATCGAGCCGACTTGACGCCTGAGCATAAAGGGTCGCGGCAATCTCAGACGGAGAACCAAGATAGACATCGCAACCACGCAACTCCTCGAGCGCAAACTCACAAGCAGCGCGAATAATATTATGCGGACCGCGAGCACAGACATAACGTCCATCCTCATCCTTGACGGCCTGGGGCCAGCTGGACTGATCGGCACGCTCGCTGAGGCGGTCGGCCGCAACGCTCACCTTAAAGGCCGAGCCAAGATCGACACCGGACGTGACCACACGGGCCTCGTCGGTGTTCTGCTTGATCGAAAACAATGCCATGCCACGACCGTGAACGCCCCAACGGTCCATCTTCATGCTCTCGAGCTTGGAGGTAACGCGGGCATCGAAGATTCGCTCTTGCATATCCTGCGGAACGCCCGAACCGTTATCCAGAAAGACAAGCGTGCGGACGCCATCTTCCTTGGTCGTAGCGAGATAGACTTTGTCGGCGCCAGCATCGCGAGCATTACGGAGCATTTCAATGACGATATCCTCGACATGCTGAATATCGTGCTTTGCCTGGCGCCTCTCGGCCTCCGAAACGCGGAGGCGGACATAACCCTCGCCAAGGTTCTCCTCGACGCGAAGGTTGCCCTCCCCCGACATCGACGCGATAAATGAGATGAGCTCGTTCGCGTCGCTCATGTTATTTAGCGATATCGACAGCGCGGCTCTCGCGAATCACGACGACGCGCACCTGACCGGGATACTCCATCTCTTCCTCGATCTGATGGGCGATATCGTGAGCCAGGACCGTGGACTGGGCATCGGAGATCTTGTCCGGCTGAACCATGACGTGGACCTCGCGACCAGCCTGCATGGCATAGGTACGCTCGACGCCATCATGGGAGTTGGCGATCTCCTCGAGCTTCTCAAGACGCTTGATGTAGTTCTCGGCAGACTCGCGACGGGCACCGGGGCGAGAGGCAGAGACAGCATCGGCGGCCTGTACCAGGACATCGAGCACCGTGTTGGGGTCGACGTCGGCATGGTGAGCCTCGATAGCGTGGACGATAACGGGCTTCTCGCCATAACGGCGGGCAAGCTCGGCGCCGATGACGGCATGCGGGCCCTCGACGTCATGGTCGATTGCCTTGCCCAGGTCGTGCAGCAGGCCGGCGCGCTTGGCGGTCACAACGTCCAGGCCAAGCTCGGAAGCCATCACGCCGCACAGGTCAGAGACTTCGAGGGAGTGCTGAAGCACGTTCTGACCAAACGAGGTACGGTAGCGCAGGGCACCAAGGGTCTTGACGATCTCGGGATGCAGGTCGTGGATGCCGGTATCGAAGGCAGCCTGCTCGCCAGCCTCGCGCACGCGCTGCTGAACCAGGTCGTCAGCCTTGTGATACATCTCCTCGATGCGGGCGGGGTGAATGCGGCCGTCGGCGATGAGGTTCTCGAGGGCAACACGGGCGGTCTCACGACGGACCGGGTCGAAGCTCGAAAGAACGACAGTCTCGGGCGTGTCGTCGATCACGAGGTTGACGCCGGAAACCTGCTCGAAGGTCCGGATGTTGCGACCCTCGCGACCGATGATACGGCCCTTGAGGTCATCAGAGGGAATGTGCACGGAGGTAACGGTGACCTCGGCTGTGTGGTCGGCAGCGCAGCGCTGAATCGCCAGGGACAGAATCTCCTGGGCGGTCTTGTGGCACTCGGCGCGAACCTGCTGCTCGGACTCGCGAATGATCGTGGCAGCCTCGTGGGTGACCTCGCCGCGAACCTTATCGAGGAGCTCCTTGTGGGCGTCCTCGCGGGTCAGGTCGGCGATACGCTCGAGCTCAGAGGTCTGCTTGGCGCAGAGCTCCTCGAGCTCGCGGGAGCGCTTCTCGACCTGACCGGCCTGGCTGGACAGCTGGTGCTCACGCTTGTCGAGAGCGTCGTTTCGGCGATCAAGGGACTCCTCGCGCTGCATCACACGGTTCTCGAGCGTACGAATCTCGCTCTTACGCTGCTTATCCTCGGCCTCGGCGGCCTGCTTGTTCTTGATGATCTCCTCTTTAGCCTCGAGCAGAGCCTCTTTTTTGAGGGTCTCGGCCTGACGCTTAGCATCACCGATCAGGGACTCAGCCTGTGCGTGTGCCGACTGGATCTTTTCGTCGGCCTCGTGAAGACTACCCTGCTTGGCGGTGCGCATGTAGGCAATGGCGGCGATGGCACCCAAAACGATGCCAACGAGCGCTGCGATGATAGGCATGCTCACTCCTTTTTATGGATTCGTTACACAACAAAGCGAACCGTCCTTACGAACGGCTCGCGACATTTGAGTAATATGGGCGCAGCTTATGCGGGTCGGATACAGATAAACATATAAACAAACTCATCACAGATGAGCACATATCACAAAGCAAATGACAGTGTTTATCGTACGTTGAACCACAACAACTGTCAAATAAATGGCCCCGGCACGGCGGCTAAAACGCACATTCCTCGCGTTCGGCATCGAGACGTGCCTTAACGGCATCGGCGGCGATGTGATACGAGAAGCCCTTGCCCATCAAAAACCGAACCAGTTTTTCGAATCCGCGCGTCTCTGGAACACGCCGCTTGGCGAGCAGGGCTGACGCACGCGCCAAATCGTCTTCGACGGCAAAATAATCCTCGGGATAACCGGGAATGTCATCGAGCACGACATGACGGCGCTTGAGCTCGGTCTCGATTTTGCGCTGTCCCCAACCGCGCCGCTTGCGCTCCTCGATAAAGTACGAGCAAAAGCGGTTGTCGTCTAAAAAGTGATACTCGGTGGCGCGCTCGACGGCGAAATCGATCGCGGGCTGGTGAAAGCCGTAGCGAGCCAGCTTGTCACGGACCTCACCCGTCGCATGGTCGCGGCGCGATAGCATCTCGGTCACCATGGTAAGTGCACATTTACGCTCGATGAGCTGCACCGCCTCACGGAAGTTGTCCCAATCACAGGGAAGATCGGGGCGGTTTTTGACATACAGCCACGCGACCCGCACGGGAATCCAAATGGACCGCTCAAAACCGCCCTCAAGCTCACAATCGATATGTGCGCAAGGCTTTTTGGACGCATACCCGCTCGAGAACGAGGAGGCCGCCTTCTTATCGGGAAAGACGACCGTGGCCTCGGTCACCGTATACGACATGAGCGTAACCGCTACTCGTCGTCATCATCGAGCATGGCGGAACCATCGATGGCGTAAAGCTCGTCAAACTCCTCAGGCGCAGGCTGATCGGTCAGCTCGACCTCGGACGGAGCATCGTCATCAAACTCAAGTCCACAGGCAAGGCGGACCTTATGCTCAATCTCGTCGGCACAATCGGGGTGTTCGCGCAGGAACGCCTTGGCGGCCTCGCGACCGTTGCCGAGCTTATCCTCGCCATAGGCAAACCAGGAGCCCATCTTCTTGCAAATGCCGCACTCGACAGCCATGTCCAGAATCGAGCCCTCCTTAGAGATGCCCGTACCGTACATGATGTCGAACTCAGCAGAACGGAACGGAGCTGCCACCTTGTTCTTAACGACCTTGGCGCGCACGCGGTTACCGATAACCTCGTCCTTAAGCTTAATGCTGTCGATGCGGCGAATGTCGATACGCACCGAAGAGAAGAACTTAAGGGCGCGGCCGCCCGTCGTGGTCTCGGGGTTGCCGAACATGACGCCGATCTTCTCACGCAGCTGGTTAATGAAGATGCACGTCGTGTTGGACTTGGACAGCGAGCCGGCGAGCTTGCGGAGCGCCTGGCTCATCAGGCGAGCCTGAAGACCGACCGTAGTGTCGCCGATTTCTCCCTCGATCTCGGCACGCGGGGTCAGCGCGGCGACGGAGTCGACGACGATAGCATCGATGGCGCCGGAACGCACGAGCATGTCAACAATCTCGAGCGCCTGCTCACCCGTATCGGGCTGGGAAATCAGTACCTCGTCGATATCCACGCCGATGCGCGCGGCATACGTGGGATCAAGCGCGTGCTCGGCATCGATAAATGCCACAACGCCACCCATTGCCTGGGCCTCGGCCAGGATCTCGAGCGAAAGCGTCGTCTTACCGGAGGACTCAGGACCGTAAATCTCGACGATACGGCCGCGCGGCACGCCGCCGATACCCAGCGCGGCATCGAGGGCCAGGGCGCCCGTGGGAATGGCCTCGACCTCGAGCTCGGGGCCACCGTCGCCGTACCTCATGATGGAACCCTGGCCGAATTTCTTCTCGATCTCGGCCTTGGTGGTGGCGATCATCTCATCGCGCTCTTTACCCGTCGTGCGAGCATGAACGGTACGTACGGGACCTGAATTCTTGGCCATGAATAGCCCTCCTCTTAACAACCTGCATCGATAATAAACGAACGGCTGTTCGTGGTCAACCGTTCAGGCCAATCATATGCAGGCGGTCTTTCCAAAACCCAACCAAACGCCGACCAAACACTGACCAAATACTTGACCACAAAGGACCAAATATGAACAAGGCAGGCAAAAATACATCTACAACCAGCACAAACGCTAAATTTGTCAGAGGTCCCTATCTCCACAATTAAGGGGCCCTAAGGCCCCTTAAAACATGTCTATTCCATAGAGTTGAGCACAAGGGCAATGCGCCCCAATGCCTCCGCGACCGCATGGGCACGAACACACGAACGGTCGCCCTCATAGTGGCAGCGCACAGAGTCCACGACCGGCACGCCCCCATCGGCGGAACGATGCGCCCAGCCAATATAGAAAGTGCCCGCCGGATCGTCCTCAGTGCCACCGCCGGGGCCGGCATAACCCGTTGCGCTCACTGCAATATCGCTCTGGTACAGCTCCAGCGAACCCACCGCCATCTCGCGCGCGGTCTGATGCGACACCGCGGTATAGCGGTCGAGCGTCTCCTGCTCAACACCAAGAACACGATGCTTAATCTCATCGCAATAGGTCACCGCACCGCCACGCAGCACCGCCGAGGCGCCCGGGATATCGGCAATCGTCGAGGCGATCATACCCGCCGTCAGCGACTCAGCCGTCGAAACCGTCACGCCCCGAGCGCTCGCGCGCTCGACAATATCACGCGCCAGCTCCTCGTTATGTGCGGAAATCTGCTCAAAAGAGTCCGTCATACCCACCAGGACCTAGACCGAAAAGACGATCTTGCGGCAGTTCCAGAAGTACTGGGCGCCCGAGATAACGGTCAGGACAACGGCAACGGCGTACAGGAAGCGCGACACCGAGTAGATGCCGAGCGTCAGCGCCACCGGGCCAAGGTGCAAGCCGGCCATAGCAAAAACGCACAGGTAACCGCAAATGGAGACCATCGTGGTTGCCGTCTTGTACTTGCCGAGCTTATCGGCCGCAACGACCACACCGGCCGCACTCGCGACCATGCGAAGGGCGCTCACCAGCAGCTCGCGGAACAGGATAATGAACACGGACCACACGGTCACCGCGCCAAAATCCAAGAACAGCAGCAGGGCCGAGAACACGAGCAGCTTATCGGCGATGGGGTCCAAGAATTTACCGAAGTCGGTGATCTCGTTGCGCGAACGCGCCAGATAACCGTCGACCTTATCGGTGCACGACAGGATCACATACAGAATGAAGGCAGCGGCGGCGAGCGGGCCGTCGAAGGTGCTCCAATCCGTACCGGCAACACTCGTGTGAGAAAGCGCCGACACGATCATGAACACCGGGATAAAGACGATGCGAACGCACGTCACGATGTTGGCGGGCGTCCAGACACTCGTCAGTTCCTTATTGCTCTCGTTAGCCACGACGCTCTCCTACTCCACAACATGACCGATAAGCTCATAGCAGAAGCTATCGGTAAACTCGACGGTCAGAATATCGCCCACGGACGCCTCGCTGGCGTCCAGATGCACCGCGCCATCGGAATCGGGCGCCTGGAACCAGGCATGGCCGATCAGCTCGGCGCCATCCTCGGTCTCTTCGATACCGTCGACGATCACCTGGGCGCGCTCGCCCACATGTGCGGCAGTGGCGGCAAAACCGAGCGACTCGGCCAGGTCCATGGCCTCCTGGGCGCGCTCGAGCTTGACCTCTTCGTCGACCTGACCCTCCATCTTAGCGGCCAGGCTGCCCTCCTCCTGCGAGTAGGCAAAGACGCTCGTGTAGTCAAAGCCGACGGTGTCCATAAAGTCGATAAGGTCGCGGAACTCGTCGTCGGTCTCGGTCGGGAAGCCGACCATGGCCGTGGAACGGATCACGATGCCGGGGATACGCTCACGCAGATCGCGGAACAGGTCCTCGAGCTCCTGGCGCGAACCAGAACGGCGCATGGCCTTGAGAATGCGCGCGTCGCAGTGCTGCACGGGGATATCGATATAGGGCAGCACCTCGGGCGTATCGCGAATCGTCTCGATGAGTTCGTCAGTCATGCCCTCGGGCTGCAGATAGAGCACGCGGACCCAGACGTTGTGCGGGCGCACGGCCTCGGCGACGGCACGCAGCAGCTGCGCCAGATTGCGCGGCGAGCCATCGGCGACGTCCTCGTCGGCAAAGTCGGTACCCCAGATGCCCGTGTCCTGGCCGATCAGCACGATCTCGCGCACACCGCCGGCAACCAGGTCGCGCACCTCGGAGATGATGCTCTCGGCATTGCGCGAATGATAGCGGCCGCGGATGTAGGGAATCATGCAGAAGCTGCAGAAGCGGTTGCAGCCATCGGAAATCTTGACGTAGGCGACAGCACCCTCGACGGTACGTTTGACCTGCGGGATATAGGCTGCAATCTCGCGCTCGACACCCAGCACGCCATCGATGACCGCCACGATGCCGTCCTCCTCGTCGGCCTTCACAAAGGCAGCGACCTCGGGCAGCTCGTCAGGCAGGTCGTCGCCATAGCGCGACGGCACACAGCCGCACATAACGATGGGGCAAGAACGAACGCCGTCCTGAACCTCGTTGGCGAGCTCGAGCGTGGTCTCGATGCTCTCGGACGTTGCGGAGGCGAGGAACGAGCATGTATTGACGATGGCGATATCGGCATCCTGCGGGTCGAATGCCTCCTCGTAGCCCGCAGCAGTCAAAAGAGAACGCATGCGGTCGGTGTCGACCTCGTTCTTAGCGCACCCGAGGGTGATGTAGAGCACGGAGCCCAACGGTGTATCCATGTTGGAGAGCGGTCCTTTCGAATGATATTAGCGGTAGTTGGTGAACTGTAGCGGCTGGCCGTAGTCCTGGTCGCGCAGGAACTGGATTACGGTCTGCAACGCATCCTTCGAAGCAGAGGAAACACGCAGCTTGTCGGCCTCGATGGTCACCTTGACCTTGAGCTTTTGGTCCTTGATGTCCTTGTTGATCTTCTTGGCGGTCGCCTGGTCGATACCCTCGACAATATGGCCGAGCACGCGCACGGTGCCGCCCGATGCCGCCTGAGGAGCATCCCACGAGACAGCCTTGAGGTCAATGCCGCGCTTGATGAGCTTGGAACTCAGCACGTCGATAATCTGCTTAGAGACAAAGTCAGCCGGGGCGCTGATCGTAAAGAGCTTGTCGCCCTTCGAAAGCTCGATCGTGGCGCCGGAATCCTTAAGGTCATAGCGCTGGGAAATCTCGCGCGTGGTCTGCTGGAAGGCGTTGTCGACCTCTTGCATGTTGACCTCGGACACGACGTCGAAGCTGGAATCTTTAGCCATGATGTTTCCTTTCGCGTACGAGCGGCTTAGTAGCTATCGTACGAATAGTCGGTAGAATCGGTGGGTGTCTGACCGTCAGTTGCGGTATCGGCGCCATCCGTGGACTGGGCATCGGTAACGTCGGTGGTATCGGCACCATCGGTGGTATCGGTACCATCAGAACTTTCACCATTCTCGGAATCAGTCGTCTCCTTCTTGGGAACGGTGATCGTCACACGCGCCACGCCCGAGGTCTTGGTATCGTAACGAACCTTTTCACCGTTCTTGGTAACGGTGACATCGGAAGGCTTGGACGTGGTGATCTCGATCGAGGACTCGGGCGAGTACTCCTGCTCAAAGGGGCCAGTCGCTTGGGCGCCATAGACCGACTTGCCGTCGACCTTGACCTCAATCCACGCGGTCTTTCCCTTGGCAACGGAGACTTTGACCTTCGTGACCTCGTTCTCTTCCTTCTTGGCCGTCGTCTTGGTAGCGTCCGAGTCAGTCGACTCATCCGTCGCCTCATCGGTGTCTTCGTCCTCGTCGACCGTTTCGGTCTTCTTAGAAGACTTCTTGGTCGTCGTCTTGGTAGCAGTGGGCGTCTCGGGCGTGGTCTCGGGCGCCGAAGATGCGCAGCCGCGCAGAAGCACCACGATGAGCACAATCAACAACAGCGCAACGGCACCGATGCCGGCGTAGACGATACGCGGATCGAGCCCGTTGTTTTGAGGAGTACGTGATCCGCCGCGTCCACGATTGGAACTGCTGCGGCCGCCTCCCTGAGGCATACGACCACGATTGCTATCGGAACGGCCGCGATAGCCACCCTGGCCCTGAAGGCTGCGCTGACCCGAGCGGGGCGCAAGTTCACCGCGGCCTTGATAGCCACGCTGGCCCGAACGCGGAGCCGAAGAGCGCTGGCCATACGGCTGTGATTGAGAGCGAAGACGCGGCGTCACCTGCGTGGTATCGGCATCCGCATAGCCACCGCGAGAGCGACCAGAAGAGACCCCACGGTAACCGCGATCGGAATAGCCGCCGTCGCCGTAGCCGGCACGAGGGTCACGAGCCACGCCGCGGGCAGTGGGAAGTGCACGGTCCTCGGGCATCGGCGTACTGCGGAACCGGTCACGCTGCGAACGAATCTCCTCGCCCGAACCCGTCTCGGTAATATAACCGGCCTGCTGAGGACGCTGTCCATAACGCGTCGAACGACCGCCCTGAACCATCAGGAAGCGCCCGTTATCGACCGAGGAACGCGAATTGACGTAGCCAGCGGCGTCCTGAAAACGACCGCCCTGCTGCGACGTCTCGCGCTCATATGCCATCAGATCGTCAAAGTAGGCATTGACGACCTCGCGCGGATTGAGGCCCAAAAAGCGAGCATAGCTCGAAATCATGCCCTGCGCATAGCCGCGCGGCGGCATCGAAGCAAAGTTACCAGTCTCGAAAAACTCGATGATCTGCGGCCTGATTTTGATGGTGTTGGCGACTTGCTGAATGGAAAGGCCCATTCGGCGACGCTGCTCGAGCAGCATGTCACCAAAGCGTGCAGCCATCAGAATCCTCCAAACTCACGATCTTCACGTGCCATCTCGGCGTCGACAGATTCCAGCGCGGCAAGCCCCTCCTCGTCCAGCAGGACCTCGCGCGGCTTGGAACCGTCGGGCGGACCGACGACACCCTTTTCTTCCAGCATGTCCATAATACGCCCGGCGCGCGCATAGCCAACCTTAAGGCGGCGTTGCAGGCCAGATGTGGAGCCCAGCTGCGATTCCACCACAATATGGGCGGCTTCCCAAATGAGCGGATCATCGTCTTGCGGCTCAGCTACTCCGGTGCGGACAATGCCGCCGCCACCCACCATGGACATGGAAGCGGGCGCCACGGCAGACAGGATCTCCTCGTGGTAGTCGGGCTCGCTCTGCGACTTGACGAACTCGACAATCTCGTTGATTTCGTCATCCGAGACAAAGCAGCCCTGGATACGGCGAGGCTTGCCCCAGTCGACCTTGGAGAACAGCATGTCGCCCAAACCGGTGAGCTTTTCGGCACCCATCTGGTCAATAATAACGCGCGAGTCGATGCCCGTGGCGACGTTAAAGGCGATGCGGTTGGTGATGTTGGCCTTGATGAGGCCCGTCACCACGTTGGAGCTGGGGCGCTGCGTAGCCACGATAAGGTGTATACCGGCGGCACGGCCCAGCTGGGCGATACGAACGATCGAGGCCTCGACATCCTTGCCGGCGACCATCATCAGGTCCGAAAGCTCGTCGATGATAATGACCAGATAGGGCATCTTTTGGGGCGGGTTGTCGTAATGCTCAAACTCGCCGGCGGCCTGCTTTTCGTTGTAGGTCGAGATCTTACGCACGTTGAGACGCTCGAAGACCTTCAGGCGACGCTCCATCTCGGACACGGCCCATTGCAGAGCGCTCGCGGCCTGCTTGGGCTCGGTCACCACGGGCACATAGAGATGCGGCAAACCGTTATAGCCCGCAAGCTCGACGCGCTTGGGGTCGACCATGATCAGGCGAACGTCCTCGGGAAGGGCTCGCATGAGCAGGGTCGTGATGATGGAATTGATCATCACCGACTTACCAGAACCGGTCGTGCCGGCGATCAGCAGGTGGGGCATCTTGGCGAGGTCAGCGACGACCGGCGTGCCCTCGGCATCTCGACCGATGGCCAGCTCGAGCGGACCGCCCTTCACATAGGGAAGCACGTCGCCCAGGTTGACGTTCTGGCGCTTGCGATTGGGAATCTCGATACCCACAAGCGAGGTACCGGGGATCGGGGCAAAGATGCGCACCGACTGAGCAGCGAGCGAAAGCGCGATATCGTCCTCGAGGCTCGAAATCTTGCTCACGCGCTCGCCCTCGCCAGGTTGCAGCTTAAAGGTCGTCACCGTGGGGCCGGCGATCCAGCCGACCACGCGGGCACTGCGGCCAAACTCAAGCAAGGTGGATTGCAGTGACTCGGCAGTCTGTTCCAGCTCCTTGTCAGATGACGCGGAGGACGCCGACTGCGGGTTGGCGTGCAGGATCTCGAGCGGCGGAAGCTTGAGGCCGTCCTCTTCTTCGCCCTCGTTATCCGCGGGGGCATTGACCGCTCCCCCATCGCTAGGAGTAGGCGCCTCGGCAGCGCCCGCGACAGCCGTATCGGCAACCTTGGGATGCTTCAAGAAGTCGGGAATCTGAGGTGTTGCCGAGACAGGATTCACGGCAAACGGCGGCTCGGACTCGTCGATCTTATCGGGGTCGTCTTCCATCGAAAGCTGGCCGGTTACCTGTTCGCGCTTAGCATGGCGACGCGGCAGCAAAGTTGTCTTTGCGGTCTCAATCGGAGCCTCGTCGTCCTCGTCATCGCCCTCGGTAAGCTCAATCTCGCTATCGGACCAAGACGGGTCGGGCTCGCTTGTATTCAACTTGGGCGTGGCCTTGCCCTTCTTGACATGACGGCGCGGCAGCAGCGTCGTCTTAGCGCGCTCGGCCTCCACGGCATCGGATACGTCGACAAACGGATCCTCGTCCTCGTCGTCATCGTCCAAAACCGGGTCCACATCGTTGCCCATGACCGTGGTCACGGCAGCATCGGAGCCCTTTTGACGAAGAATGCTCAGGTGCGGACGGGCAACGCCGGGCACCGACAGGGCTTCGTCGTCACCCCACGGGCTCGCGTTAACATCGGCACGACGGCGCTCGGCAAAATCGGCCGCGCGGTCGCGAGCAGAGCGCAGCACGCCACCCACCGAAAAGCCGATGATGACAAAACCAACGACGGCCAGACCCAACAGGACCACCATCGCGATAGGCTTACCCAGGGCATTCTGCAGCGCACTCGCAATAAACGCACCGATGTAGCCACCCGAGGCGGACAGATTTTGCGGCGTGAACATAAGGTCACACGAGTCGCTCGTACCCGGCACCATCAGCGAAAGAATGGAGACAACGGTGATAAAGACCACGGCTCCGCCCGCGACCGAGCGCACGTTGAGCGGCGAGTCCTCGCCTAAAAAGAGCGTGGCGGCAAACAGCAAAATGACGATCGGCAGCACGTAGGCGCCCAGGCCAAAGCCCAGGTGGTAAAAACCGGCAACAGCAGCCGTCACGGGCGCTGTTGCCGGAGAAACCACGGCAATAAAGGACGCAATCGCCAAAACGGCAATGACCACGCCGGCGATATCGCGATTGGCCGAGGGCTCCACCAAGGGCTCAAAATCGTCGAAGTCCGCCTCGTGGCCCTTATTGGCACGCAGATGGGAACCGGCACCCTTAGCAGATGCCGGTTGGTTATTGGCCTTATTGCCTTTGGCGTTTTGTGCAGATCCGCGCGCCAAACTAAACCTCCATGACGACCGGGATGATCATCGGACGGGTGCGCGTACGGCTCCAGATAAAGTTAGAGAGCGAATCGCGCACGGCCTTGCGAATGGCATCGGAACCGCTGCTCGTAAAGCTAAACTTGCCCTTCTCGATCGTCTTCATAATGGACGCGGAGGCATCCTCGGAGAACTGGTCGTCGATGGCAAACGAGACGCCGCGGCCCGAGAACTCGATGGCCTCGATCTTCTTGTGCTTGAGCGAGACGATGGCAACAGCGGTAACCATACCGTCGTTGGCGAGCTTCTGACGATCGCGCAGGACGATGGGGTCGGTATCGCCGATACGCAGGCCGTCGACGTAGACGACGCCGGACTCGACGGGCGTACCGCGTTTGACGATACCGCCGCGCATCTCGAGCGTGTCGCCGTTATCGAGGATAAAGATGTGATCATCCTTGATGCCCATCTTGCGGGCCAGCTGGGCATGGGCACGCAGATGCACGGCCTCGCCGTGAACCGGCATAAAGTAGGTGGGCTTGGCCATGGCCATCAGTAGCTTGAGTTCCTCCTGGCTACCGTGACCGGAGACGTGAACGAGAGCGCGGTTCTTATCCCACACGTCGCAGCCGAGCTTGGCTAGGCTGTTGACGACCTGCTGGACGGCTTTCTCGTTACCGGGGACCGGCGTTGCCGAGAGGATAACGGTATCGCCCTCGTGGATGGAGAGCGTCTTGTGCTCTCCGTTGGCCATGCGGGACAGGGCCGACAGCGGCTCGCCCTGCGAACCGGTGCACATGACGACGATCTTGTCGTCGGGCAGGTTATCGATGTCAAAGGCATCGATGATATCGGCATCGTCGATGTTGAGGTAGCCCAGCTCGCGCGCGACGCGGGTGTTGGTGAGCATGGAGCGACCGGTCACAACGACCTTACGGCCGCACTTGCGGGCGGCATCGCAGATCTGCTGCAGGCGATGGATATGGCTCGAGAACGACGCGACGAACACGCGACCCGGGGCGTTCTTGATGGCGTGCAGCAGGTTGGGACCAACCTCGGCCTCGGACTTGGTGAAGCCAGGAACCGTGGCGTTGGTGGAGTCGGAAAGCAGCAGGTCGATGCCCTGCTTGGCAAAGCGGCTGATAGCGGCATAGTCGGGCGTGACACCATCGATGGGCGTCTGGTCGAGCTTAAAGTCGCCGGTGTGCATAACGGTGCCCTGGTTGGTGCGGATGAACACGCCCAGAGCGCCGGGGATGGAGTGCGTCATCGAGAAGAAGTCGAGCGAGATGCCACCGAGGTTGACATGGCTGCCGCCCTTGACCTCGCGGAACTTGGGTGCGCGGATGCGGAACTCAGAAAGCTTGCCCTCGATAAAGCCAAGCGTCAGCTTGCTCGAGAAGATGGGCACCTTGTTGTTGAGGTCCTGCAGCAGGTACGGAAGCGAACCGGTGTGGTCCTCGTGGCCGTGGGTGACGACGATACCGCGGAGCTTCTCCTCGTTCTCCAAAACATAGGTGTAGTCGGGAAGCACCAGGTCGATACCGGGCTGGGAGTCATCCGGGAACATGAGACCGGCGTCGACGAGCACCATGTCGTCGCCGCACTCGAAGACCGTCATGTTCTTGCCGATGCCGTCAAGGCCGCCGAGCGGGATGATCTTCAAGGGAGATGATTTTTTAGCTGCCATAGGTTAGTGTGGTTTCCTTTCTTCGAAACGGGTCTGGGACAACCGACGGGGCGCTTCTGGCAAACCGACCGTCGGGAACGTACAAACATGCATCACAGAGTCGACGCAGTAACCACAGTATGATACCCATTTGCCCACCAACAGACCACCCATGCATCAAAGCCCCATCTGAACTGGTCCATCCCGCCGGTTTACAGAGGGGGGGGGGGGGGCAAGGTTTATTTAAATAGAAACTCCCGGGCGCAAGCAAAAGGGCTGGTTAGTTCCGCTCGCCATTGAGTTAGACAGTCTATCTAGTAGTTAGATTTAAGGTCTGCAGATAGACATAGCAGCATTTTCCCAGATAAAACCG
>CABUTO010000045.1 GCA_902494535.1 uncultured Collinsella sp. | reverse complement strand
CTGCGCAAGACGGAAAGCACATTAAGTGCTTTCCTTTGCGTGCGGAACTCGCGACAAACTTAACCCCCGCCCTCAGCCCCGGAGACCCTCCCTGCCGTCACTTTGTTCAACCAGTTTTGCGGGCGTGCGCCGCTGCGCGGCTAGCCCGCGTGCTCCTCGGCGGGGTTGGTCTGATGGATCTTGTTGAATTTCGGCCTTTGGCTTAAAGAAAAACGGGGGATGCATTGTGCATCCCCCGTTTTTGTTGCGGTTAGTCTAGGTCAATAAACTTGGCGCTTAGGATCTTGCCGTCTTTTACTAGCATCCTGGCCATGGTGGGGCCTCGGGTGCCTCTGGGGTAGCTGGCGCTGCCCGGGTTGAGGACTAAGCAGCGGCCCACTTGGGCTTCTTTGGTTACGTGGGTGTGGCCGTTGATGGCTACGTCTACGGATCCCACCGGAAGGTCTTCGCGGTAGTGGGCTACGGCGAATTTGAGGCCTTCGTAGGTAAAGAGTGCAAGACGGTCTACATCGGAGCCGTAGTCGCGGTAGTAATCGTTGTTGCCCAGTACGGCCCGCACGGGGGCGATGGTGCATAGGTGCTCGTAGTCCATCTCTGACGTAAGGTCGCCGGCGTGGATAATCAGATCCGCGCCCTCAAGCTCGTCCAGGAGCGCAGGCGATAAATAGCCGTGGGTGTCCGAGATGATGTCGATGCGCTTGGCGCTTGCACTGTTCATGGGATCCCTTCCGCAAAAAAACGATTCGGCAGATACATACAAAAAAGGCCCCACAACTCCGCAGACGATGGGTCTACAGGGCTGCGGGGCCAGTGTGCTAGAGACTCAGGGCCTTCTTGAGCGGCACGACGCGGCGGCGCGAAACCGGCACGCGTTCGTCGACGCCCGTAATGCCCAGCTGGATGGCGCCCGAGGGCACCGTCTCGACGTCCGTGACGCACGCCAAGTTGACGATATAGCGGCGGTGAACACGGAAGAAGCCAAAGTCGCAGAGCTTGGCCTCAAACTGCGCCAGCGAGGTCGTCGACAAAAAGCGATCATCGACGGTATAGATGCAGGAGTAATCGTCCTTGGCCATGATAAAGCGAATGTCGTCCACGGGAATGAGCACCTTGCGGCCGCCCTTTTCCACCGGGATACGCTCGATGGTCACCTTGCTGTCCGTAACCGGCTTGGCGCGTTGCATGACCTTCTCGATCGCGCGGTCCAAGCGAGCTTCCTCGACCGGCTTCATCAGATAATCGACAGCATCCACGTCGAATGCCTCGACCGCATGGTCACTATACGCAGTCACAAACACGATCGCCGGCGGATTTTTGAGCTTATGCAGCGCCTCGGCAAGTTGCAGGCCCGAGGCACCGGGCATCGAGATATCGAGAAACACGACATCAACGCGGCTTTCCATCAACATCTCAATGGCGGAGCGGACGCTCGACGCCTCAGTGATCGTGCCGATCTTGCCCGTTTGCTCGAGCAAGAAGCGAAGTTCCGAACGGGCCGGGGCCTCATCATCCACAATCATCGCACGCAGCATAGGGATTAAACCTTTCGTCAACAAACTAGGCTGGGCATCCGCCGCTTGGCGTTGAGCCCATAGCCTTTTATTTTACTCTTGAATGTCAAAGATGCTCTCTGACAAATCAAGATGCAGGAGCACTTTGGTGCCCTTGCCCGGCGCCGATTCGACGCGCGTATAAGAGTGCGGTCCATAAAAGCGATGGATGCGCTCAGAAATATTGTGCATGGCCACACCGGCGCCGCCGCCTTGCGGGGAACTGGCATCGGGGCGAGCGGAGCGCTCATCAAACAGCCTGGCGGCGGTGCCCTCGTCCATGCCCACGCCGTTGTCGGCCACGGCAATCAGGATTGCGTCGTCGCCGTCTTGATGGACGGTCACATCGATCTGCAGGGCATCGCCATCGCCCATGCCATGCCGCACGGCGTTCTCGACAATGGGCTGGATTACAAAGGCCGGGACCAACGTGTCCTCGACATCCTCGGAGACATCGAAGGTCGCCAGTACGCGGTCCTCGCCAAAGCGCGCCTTCTCAAACGTCAGGTAGCGCTTGGTCTGGGCAACCTCGCGCGAGACCGGGATAAGCGACCCCGAGTTGTCGAGCGTGGCGCGATAGAACGAGGAGAACTCGCGCAGCAGCTCGCGGGCGCGCAGCGGGTCGGTACGCGTAAACGACGCAATGGTGTTGAGCGTGTTGAACAGAAAGTGTGGATTGATCTGCGCCTGCAGGGCACGCACCTCGGCACGGGCCGTGAGCTCCTTTTGCACCTCGAGCTCGTGGATGGCGAGCTGCGTGGACAGGATCTCGGCAAAACCCGAGGCGAGCGCATACTGGGTACGGTCGACGGCACGCGGGGTCTTGTAGTAGAACTTGAGCGTGCCGACGGTGCGGTCGCCCACCTTGATGGGCGCGATGATGCCGGCGGGAACATGGTTGTGCGAGCCATCCGCACCCACCACGTCCACCACGCGGTTGAACGACTGCACGATGCCGTGCTCAATGACGTAGCGCGTGGCAAGCGTATGGATGGGCGAATCGGGCAGCAGCTTTTCCTCGAACTCGCCCACGCAGGCCAGCACGTTGCTCTCATCGGTGATGGCAACGGTCATGGCACGTGTCTCGGGCAGGATACGCCGGCACACCAAAAGCGCCGATTCCTGCGTCAGGCCGCCCTTAATGTCCTCGAGCATGGCCGAGGCAACCGAGAGCGTCTCCTCGGTGTACTGGGAGCGTACCGAATCGGGATTGAGCGTCAAAAAGATAAAGATGCACAGGAAGATGCACAGCAGCGCACAGGCGATCACCGTGGCAATCGGCTCAATGCCAGTCGCCAGGGCAAAGATAAAGTACACCAACACGCAAACGGCGCAGACAACGGCGATGATGCGAAAGATTGAAATTGAATTATCGCGCTGGGCGCGGCGGTCGATCATTCAGCCCCCTCCAGGATGCTAATCAGTTGTGCGTCGCGCCAAAGTTCATCCATGATCTTGGGCCAGAAACTCTGAAAACGCAGGTAGCTTGCGGCGTTTTGGCGGGCATAGGTCTTGGCCTCGTCAATACCATGACGCCAGATGCGCAGATACCCCTCGTGCTCGCGGGTAAACATGCTGCGAACCATGGCGGTCTTGCGCACGCGGTCGTCGAGCTCGCGCGAGATCCACGGACCCGGATAGGGCATGAGTGATGCGGCCGTAACCGGAATGAGCTCCTTTTGGTGCGCAGCGAACGTCAGTTTGGCCCGCTCGTAGTACCAACGGTACACGTCCTGCATAAAGCGCGGCGAGCGCTTCTCGGACTCGGGCGGCAGGTGGCGCACGGTCCACTCGTTATCGAACCACACGTCGTAGCCAAACATGCGCATGTTAAACAGGTAGTCCAGATCCTCGCCGCGGGTGATAAACGGGTCGAAGGCCACACGCGTAAAGGCGCGGGCGTGGAGGGCCATCAGGCCGCCGCACACGTAATTGGAGCGCGAGATGCGGGTGCCCGAGAGCGCCTTTTTCATCCAGCGATTGAACTCGATACGCTTGGTCCACCAGCGATGGCAAATGCCCGCTTTGTCCGTGGGAGCCAGCGGCGACCCGTCGCGATCGTAAAAGTATCCGCTCTTGACTAAAATCGGCAGGCCCTGACGCGTCTGTTGGCCCAGTGCATAGGTCGCACGCTTCATAAAGTCGGCATCGATGACGGTCTCGTCGTCATCCAAAAACACAACCGCGTCGTGCCCCAGCACCGCCGCGCAGGCAAGACCCATGTTGCGGATGGCGCCGTAGCCGCGCAGGCTCACGCACTCGCCCGAGCCTTTGGGCGCAATCTGCGCCACGCGGTCGGCAACACGCGAAGCCTGAGTATTGGTAACGATAGTGACCTTAAGTGTGGGATGAGCATTAACGATTTCGTGCACGCGATGGGATACGTCGGCCGTGACAGAAACCGGACAGACCACCAAGAGAATGATGCGCGGAATGTCGCGCACCTGTTCGAGCGAAGTCAGGCAGCGATCGAGTTCCGGGTTGGCGGCATTGAGCGACGTCGAGTGATCGTAGGTGCCGGGAGCGTTTGCTTGGGTATCATCGCCCGCCCAATATGTTGGGATCACAACCGTGGCGTTCATACCTTTACCCTCCTTGCAACACAAAAACGGGGCGCCGCCAAACACAGGCGACGCCCCGCGACCTAGCTGGTTCCATCATACCCACTTGGGCTAAACATTGTTCGGAAGTCAGAATGATTTATGCGGCTACTTCCAAAAGAGTACTGCAGATAGGCACAATTGCTGTACTGAGCCCGGTTGCCTTACGCCGCCGCCTGAGTCATGCGGGACAGACGGACCAGCAGCACAAAGCCAACAACCAGCAGAACGCCAATAGAAAGGACGCCCAGCGACGGGTTGCCGGTCAGGGAGGTGACAACCGACACCAGGAAGGTGCCCATAACGCTTGCGTAACGGCCAAAGATATCGAAGAAGCCGTAGTACTCGTTGGACTTTTCCTTGGGGATGATGCGGCCAAAATAGCTGCGGCTGAGCGCCTGCACGCCACCCTGGAACAAGCCGACCAAAATGGCGAGCACCCAGAACTCAAAGGCGGTCTTTAAGAAAAACGCGGCAAAGAGCACGATGCCCATATAGGCGGCGACGGCCACCATGATCATGTTGAGCGTGCCCACGCGACCGGCGAGCTTGCCGTAGATGATGGCGGACGGGAAGGCCACAAACTGCGTAACGAGCAGCGCCAGCACCAGTTGGGTCGAGTCGATGCCCAAAGCCGAGCCGTAGCTGGTAGCCATGGAAATGACCGTGTGGACGCCATCGATATAGAAGAAGAACGCAATCATGTAGACCAGCACGGTCTTGTTGTGGGCGATCTCGCGCATGGTGTGTCCGACCTCGGAGAACACACCGCCAACGATGTGGCCGATGGTGTCCTCGGGACCGCGCTCGCGACCATACTTTTGCTTATAGGTGTGAATGAGCGGCAGGGTAAAGATGAGCCACCAGGCACCAGTGATGATAAAAGACAGACGCGTTGCCAGCATGGTGGGGACGCCAAGAGCGGGGCCACCCATGATGAGCGCCAGGCAGATGACGAACGGCACGGTGGAACCGATGTAGCCCCAGGCATAACCCGAGCTGGACACGGCGTCCATGCGCTCGTCGGTGGTAACGTCGGGCAGCATGGCGTCGTAGAACGTCATAGAAGAGTTAAGGCCGATGGTGCACAGCACGTACACGGTCAAAAATGCCATGGCGGACATTGGGATAGCCTGCGCCAGGCAAAGAACCAGGCCCGTGAGGAAAAAGCCCAAGAAGAACTTGATTTTGTTGCCAGCGTAGTCGGCAAGTGCGCCCAGAATGGGCATGAGCATGGCGATGACCAGCGAGGCGATCGTCTGTGCATTGCCCCAGGCGACCACCAGGTCGGCCGAGGAAGCGCCGGTATTGATGGCGTTAAAGTAAATGGGCACCACCGAGGTATTGAGCAGCACGAGGGCCGAATTGCCCACATCATACATAACCCAGTTACGCTCGAGCTTGGTGTATTTCATGGACAGGGACCCTTCGTATTCGCCCGATATGCAGTTAGTTCATCGTACCCCAATTGTCCAGAACCGCTGGTAAGGATTCGGCAAAGGGGCACGCACGGGCCCTATTCCTCGCGGTCGAACTCCTCATCGGCATTGAGCACGCGACCGCTGTAGTTGACGTGACTGGTCACGGCATCCATGTCACCGGTCTCGATAAAACGTGCGACCGTGCACTCGTAATCGACCAGCGCGCGATCAAAGACCTCGGGGAAACTCTCGTTCGAGACCTCGTCGGTAAAGGGATTCTTCCATGTCAGATGGCCCAGGTTACCGGTGCGCTCGGGCAGCTCCGTCGTCACGCGATGGGCAAGGCCGTCAAGCAGCGAGTAGTCGTGCACCAAGCCCTCAACCAGCGAGATCGCGCGCGTCTTTGCGGAGCCGGCCGGCTCAATCGCGCGGTAAAGTCGCTGCATATTGGCAACGGCAGCACCGTACTCCCCCGCCGGAATGTCAATGCCGTACACGCGTCCGGCAACATAGCTCATCAGCACGCCGGCCACGCGATTGATGCGATCGGTGGTGACGATCTCGCCCGCCGGCGGGTAATCGTCGACCGTAGCGCCATCGCGTTTAAGCTGCAGCATCAGTACATCCAGGTCGCTCTCGATCACGGCATGGACCTGACTGCTCGAATCCTCAAGCTCTGAATCGGACTCCACGATGCCAAACTGCTGCTCATAGACAAAGGGATGGGCGTTGCGGTCGAGCACGTAATGAGACAGCAGGCCCAGCGCAAAGGCGCGACCCAAGCTGGCGTCGCGCGGCAGCAGATGTGACACGCCGTCGCGCAGGCACGCAAACTGACGAGACATGCGCGACCGATGCATGACCTGTGCCAGCAGCGTGCAGTCGGAAACACGCGGTGTCAGAATGTGAAAGAAAAACGGGTCGGGGCCTTGGTTGCCCAAGATAAAGGCAATGCGCTCTTCATCGGACGTGATGACGCCCTGCGGAAGACGGTCGATGCTTTCCTCGCCAAACAGATGATGGGTGATAAGCGCGGGCATAATGATCCTTTCGATTTCATTCGATGCCACCCATTATGCCCACCGCGCGCCCATGCCAAACCTGCGATGGCAAACGACGGCACGCAGACCGTCTACGCAAGCCCCAAGTGTGCTTTAACCTCGGCAGCGCGACGGCGGGACACGGGCACCGTCGAGGTTACGCGATCGAGCCTGAGCTCCATAAGACCCGTGGAACCGATCTCGACATTGTGCACGTCTTCCAAATTGACCAGATAGCTGCGGTGGACACGGATAAAGCCCTCGGAGGCCAGGCGCCGCTCGAGCGAGGAAATCGACTCATTGATCAGGTACGTTCCCTCAGCGCAGATGGCGTTGCAAAAATCGGCGCGCGCCTCAAAGTAGCAGACGTCTGCGGCGGGAATGAACACCTTTTTGCCCCCGCGGTCCACCGTCAGACGCAAAGGCTGGCGCGGAGTATGGATAACACGACGGGCACCCAAGGCCGCCTCGATCTTGTCGAGTGCCTTTGACAGGCGTGCGTCCTCGACCGGCTTGACGACATAGTCGACGGCATCGAGGTTATACGCATCGGCGGCAAACTCGGCAAACGCCGTCACAAACACAACCACCGGCGGCGTCTTTAGGTTCTGCAGCGTCTCGGCAAGCTCAATTCCCGAGCGACCGGGCATGGTAATGTCTAAAAACAGCACGTCGGGCTTGTTCGACAGAATCGACTCCACGGCTTCGGTGACATTGCCCGCCTCGGCAATCTGGCCCACACGCGTATCCTTTTCCAACAGATAGCGTAGCTCAGCCCTAATGGGAGGTTCGTCATCAACCACCAAGATGTTCCAGCCTTCGGACATATGTGCTTCCCCTCTTTTTCTCTCAATCCAACCGCGTGCTACGCCGTCAACGGCGCGGGCTCATGCGGCTCGCCGTTCAGCTCGACGATGACCTGCGTTCCCACGCCCTCCTGGGACTTCACGCGCATGCCGGAATCTTCTCCGTAAAAGAAATGGATGCGCTGAAGCACGTTGAAGAGCGCCAGGCCGCAACCTCGCTTGACGGAGCCGTCGGCGGTAATGCTCTCGGGCTCCTCTCGGCGATGTTGCTCAAACAGATGCGCGCAGACCTCTTCGCTCATACCGATGCCGTCGTCCTCGACGATGATCTCCAAACCGTCATCGGTCTCGAAAGCCCTAACATGAATAGAAAGCGGCTCGGTCTCGCGCTGCGCGTGCTTGATGCAGTTTTCGAGCAACGGCTGCAAGATAAACGGCGGCACCATGCAATCGCGCACCTCAAAGTCGATATCGACCGAGACGCGCAGACGGCCGTCGCCATACCGGGCCTGCATAAGATTGATATAGCGAGTACCCTGTTCCACCTCGTGCTCGAGCGTGGTGAGCGTATCGGAATCAGAAAGCGTCTGACGGTAGTAATTGGAAAAGTCGATCAGCAGCGACCTGGCCTTGTCCGGCTCGGTACGTACGAGCGACACGATGGTGCTGATGGTATTGAATAGAAAATGAGGATCGACCTGCGATTGCAAGGCGCGCAGCTCCACGCGGGCCGTAAGCTCGTCCTGGCGCTCGAGCTCAAAGCTCGCAAGCTGCGTGGAAATGAGGTCGGCAAAGCCCGAGGCAAGCGCCGTCTGGCGCATATCGATGCTGCTCAGACGGGGATAATACAGCTCGAGCGTGCCCACGCAATGCCCGCGCACGGTAAGCGGTGCGACAATACCGGCGCGCAGGCGCGGAAAGTAGCCGCCCGTCTCGGTCGAGGCATCGCGCGAGAACACGCTTTGCTCACCGCTGTTGATCACGTTGAGCGTAGTCCGCAGCACCACCGGGGTGCCCGCGGGGCATTTTGCCGAGTCCTCGCCCCAGCTTGCCAACACCTGCTTGCCGTCGGTAAAGCAGATGGCAGAGGCGATAGTTTCGGACAGGATGATCTTAGAGGCGCCCAGGGCAGCTTCGGGCGTAAGGCCGCGCGACGTGTAGGCGAATATTTTTGAAGCGATGGCGAGCGTGCGGTCGGTTGCGCTCGATGTGAGGTCGTCGGGAACGACAAAGACGTACGAGAAGAAGAAGCACAGCATGACCAAGCCGGCAATGACGACAACGGCCGGAACGGGATTGGGATTATCGGTTAGATCCCAGATGAGCAGCAGGATAAGCAGCGGAACGACAATACCGAGCAAGATGGCTTGAACCACATGCTGAGCGGTACGAAAGACCTTGGTAGAGTTGTAGCTCTTGCCCAGAATCAGCCTATTGAGATCCACCGTCATCTCCTTCTTACTGACGCACCCCATAGCAATAAAGAGGGCCGCAAGCGACCCTCTCCATTGCATTATGCAATCAAATACTGTGTTTTACATCAAGCCATCGATGAACGGTAGCTTAGGCGCTGTACTTGTTTGCCTCGCCGAAGGTGCCGGCCTCGACAATCCAGCCGTCCTTCATGATGACGTCCATGTTGTCGGTGTTGAGCACGTGGATGTCGGCAGCGACGTCACCGTTGACGACCAGCAGGTCGGCGCACTTGCCGGCCTCGATGGAACCGGTCTCGTCCTCGATGTGGCACATCTTGGCACCGTTGAGGGTTGCACAGGTGATGGTCTCGACCGGGGTGAAGCCGATCTTGTCGACGAACTCGTACATCTCCTCGATGGAGCAGGTGCCATACGGGGTGACGAAGGAGAAGGAGTCGGAGCCGATCGTCATGACGACGCCGCGCTTCTTGGCCTCGCGCAGGCAGTCGTAGTTGCGCTGCAGCTCCTTCTCGACCAGGGTGCCCTCGTACTTGTCGTGCAGCTCGGGAACGTAGACGGGCGGATAGGTGGCGTACCAGGTGGGCAGGAAGGCGATCGTCGGAGTGAAGAAGGTGCCCTGCTCGGCCATGAGGTCCATGGTGCGCTCATCGATATCGAAGCCGTGAATCAACTGCTCGCAGCCAAAGCGAACGGAATCGTAGGCAGCGGCGTGGTTGTTGTAGCAGTGGCTCCACACGGGGATGCCGACCATCTTGGCCTCTTCGACCACGGCCTGAATCTCCTCGGAGCAGTAGTGCTGGTCGCGGCCGGAGTCCCAGCGCCAGATGCCGCCACCGGTAGCCCAGATCTTGATGGCATCGGGGTTCTCGCGCAGGCGACGACGGACGGCCTTGCGCAGATCCCAAGGACCGTCGACCTGATCGCCCCAGGGGTGCGATTCCTTGTTGAGCTCCTGGCTGCAGTGGTGGGAGTCGCCGTGGCCGGCAACGCGGCAGAAGCCAAGGCCGGTGGCCAGAACGCGCGGGCCCTTGAAGACGCCCTTGTCGATGCAGTCACGGATCTGGATACCAAAGCGGCCGATCTCGCAGACGGTGGTGAGGCCGTGGGTGAGGCAGTCGTAGGCCTGCTTGACGGCGACGGCCTGCTTCTCGAGGAGCGGCTGCATGACCCAGTCGGTGTCATCGTCGGTCAAGTTGCCCGAGAAGTGCAGGTGGGTGTCGATCAGGCCGGGAAAGACGGTCTTGCCGGCGGCGTCGATGACCTCAACGCCCTCGGGAAGGTCCTGCATGGCGCCGGCGTACTCGATCTTGCCGTTGTCGTCGACGAGAACGAGGGAGTTCTCGACCGGCTCGGCACCGGTACCGTCGATGAGCTTGCCGCCAACGATTGCATACTTAGTGGACATGGTTCCTCCTTATGGATCCATATAGTGGGCGAGGCCGCGTTGGGTTAAGGCCTCACAAAGCTACCCAAGTGATGCCGGGTTCGGTGCGCGGAAGAGAGGGTCCCGCGCACCTGGTCCGCCCCGGCTCGGCGTTACTTTTTGCGGGAATTGGTGAAAGCCATGAGGGCCAGGCCAATAGCCAACCAGCCGATCACGATGCTCCACTCCACCATGTTGAGGGAGGCGGGAGAGAACGGGATCACGAGCAGGCCGATGATGATGGCACAGGCAGCGATAGCGAGGCCGATGCCAAACTTGCCGCCGGGCACCTCGTAGGGACGAGGCAGGTCGGGCTCGGTGAAGCGCATGCGCAGGCAAGCGAGGGCGACCATGCCGCAGGAGAAGATGAAGGCGAGAGCCGACACGTTGGTCAGAGGGATGAGCATGTTCTTGCCCAGGAACGGACCGACGACGGTGATGACGCCCAGAACGACGCAGGCAAGCTTGGGAGCGCCGGACTTGGGGTCGACCTCGGCGAACTGCTCGGGCAGCTGGCCCTTGCGGCCCATGGCGAGCATGATGCGGCTCGTGGCGCCGTAGAAGGAGTTCATCGGGCCCATGGGTCCAAGCGTGGCGATGACGAGCATGGCCAGGTACAGGAGCATGTTGATGCCCTTGAGGCAGGCAAGCGCGGGAACCGGGCTCTTAACAAACTCATGCCAGTCGAGGATGGTGCCGAACGAGTAGATGCAGACCATGTAGAAGCCGCCGGCGGCCAGCAGGGCCAGGGAGATGATCTTGCCGAACTTGTTCCAGTTGAGGCCCTCGGCTGCTTCCTCAGCCTGCTGAGGAATGGTGTCGAAACCGGCGTAGAAGAACGGAGTCAGAACCAGGACCGACACGATACCGGCGAACAGGCTGGTGCCCTCGGTGGCGGCCTTACCGCCGCCAGCGCCGGCGACCTGGGAGAACACAGGCATGGCGTTGTTCGGCGAACCGGTGAACAGCGAGACGCCCATGGCGAGCAGCATGCCACAGAGCAGGGCCTTGGTCAGGAAGGCTTGGAGCTTGGCGGCCGAGCTGGCACCGCGGAAATTGAGGAAGATGACGTAGGCTGCAAAGCCGAGCGCGATCAGCGTCGGGAACAGGTAAACGTCAGCGCCCAGGATGGTGTAGAGCTTGACGGCGCGCAGCCACTCAAGGCCGGGCAGGCTGCCGAACATCTCGGACACGAGGGTCGAGATGGCGATGGCCTCCCACGGGCACAGGATGCCGTTGCCCAGGGCCAAAAGCCATCCGGTGATATAGCTCAGCGTACGGCCAAAGCTACGATCGACATACTCGACGATGCCGCCCGAGATGGGGATAGCAGCCGTGAGCTCACCGAAAACAGCTCCGACGGGCACGAGGAAGATTGCACCCAAGAGGAATGCGATCATAGCGGGAACGGGACCGCCGCCCACGACCATCCAGTCGCCGACCTGCAGAACCCAACCGGTACCGATGATGGCACCAAAGCCGATGGTGAAGAAGTTCCAGAGCGAGAGCGTTTTCTTCATGCCGCCGTTATCCTCGACTGCAACTTCTGCGTTCTTGTCCGCCATTGTTCCCCTCCTTTCCTGTTTGACGCCCTTGGCGTCACCCCTTGCGCGGTCCGTTTTGCCGCGCGCTTTTATTCCATGGCTTTAAGATACGGCCTTGGCGCAGCAGCGCCGCTCGCAGCTCGACCGAAGGCAGAACTGCAAAACGAGCGGCACCGTTTTTGGGACGAACGGCGGGAGACGTCATTCGTCTTGGGCGCTTTCATCTTGTCTGCTTTTGAATACCTGTTACCGTGACGCTTGGCGCTCGGCGCGGCAACGTTCATACCATTTGTCAGGCTTTTGGCGCACATGCCCATGTGTCGTGCATCTTTTTATGTAGGATAGACAAGTTACACATGAGGCAAGGTGATTCGAATGGCATACGGATACAATGACGGCGACCAACGGCCACAAAGCGTGCGCCTTGCCGGCCGCACCACGCCAACGCCCAGAAGCACCTCCGACAACGACAACCCGCAGCGCCCCCAAGAGCAGCCCGGGGCTTCTTCGCGGCGGCAAAGCCGTACCGTGCAGCAGTCAGACCGCGTGAGTACGAGCACACGTCAACGCCAGACCGACACATCGCAGCCACGCCGCTACGATCGCCGTAAGACCGACTACTACGTCAAGCGCACCTTTTCGCGACCTCAACGCGATCGCGGCAATTCCGTCCCTCACCCCGCGTCGCACACCACAAGCCACGCGCTTCCGGCCCGCCGTCTACGCCTTGCGCTTTGCTCCATCGCCGCCTGCCTCGTCTTTGTGTTTTTGGGATCCTGTATCTCCCACGGATCAGCCGGTCTTGAGCCCACTGCCGAGGACAAGCTGCTTAAAGCTCCCGTCGCGCCCGGTTACTCCTTTGCGTTCTCGACCCCACGCTCGCAATGGCAGGCCGGTGTCATGCCCCACATCTACCAAATTGACCCCGCATGGTCGGAGCTGCCCTATGCCGGCGGCACTATTCGCGAAAACGCTTGCGGTCCTACCTGCCTCACCATGGTCTATATCTTTAAGACCGGCCATACCGATAAGACGCCGGTCGATATATGCGCACTGGCCGAAGCCGGCAACTACGCCCCCACCGGTGCCACCGAATGGTCGTTTATGACAGGCGGTGCGTGGCAGCTGGGGCTCAACGGAACACAGCTCTATAACGATCGTGAATCGATTGCCCAAGCACTTCGCTCGGGTGCGCCCGTCATCGCCGCAGTGCGCCCCGGTACGTTTACCAACGTAGGCCACTACATCGTGCTCTACGGCATCGACGATGCCAACCAGATTGGCGTCTACGACCCCAACTCGGCCAGCCGCAGCGCCCGCCGCTGGGGCGTCGTAGAGGTCCTCAACGAAGTCGAAGCCATGTGGGCCTACTACTAGTCATTGGGGACAGACTTAAATGAGTGGTCATTGGGGACGCTCTTGTTTGACTAGTCATTTAAGAACGTCCCCAATGACTAGGTGAATAGCAAAAGCCCCGCAGTCGGAGCGGACTGCGGGGCTCATGAAGAGAGGCTAGTTTGTGGGCGCTTTACCTGGCGCCCACGAGAGAGGCAACAGAGTAGAGACTACTCGTGAATGCGGGTACCGGAGAGGCCAGCCATGGTCTCGGCGGCCTTGTCCAGAGCGCCGATGATGCAGGTGCGGCCCTTGCGGGAACGGGCGAACTTGATGGCAGCGCGAACCTTGGGCTCCATGGAACCCTTGCCGAACTGACCCTCGTCGGCCAGGCGCTCGGCCTCGTCGGCGGTGAGGTCCTCGAGCTCCTCCTGGTTGGGCTTGCCAAAGTTGATGGCAACATGCTCAACGGCGGTCAGCAGGAACAGAACGTCAGCATCGCAGTCCTCGGCCAGCAGCTCGCCGCCCAGGTCCTTGTCGATGACGGCGGGAACGCCCTTGTAGCAGCCCTTGTTCTCGTAGTCGCGGACGACGGGAATGCCGCCGCCACCGCAGGCGATGACGATGAACTCGTTGTCGAGCAGGTTGAGGATGGAGTCAGCCTCGACGATCTTCTTGGGATCGGGGGAAGCGACGACGCGACGCCAGCCGCGGCCGGAATCCTCGACGAAGACCTTGGAGGGATCCTCGGCCATGAACTCCTTGGCCTGCTCCTCGATGTAGAAGGGGCCGATCGGCTTGGTCGGGTTCTTGAACGCGGGATCATCCGGGTCGCACTCGATCTGGGTGACGACGGTGGCGGCGTGCCAACGCTTATAGCGCTTGTGCATCTCGCGGCCGATGCCCTGCTGCAGGTGATAACCAATGTAGCCCTGGGACATGGCGCCGCACTCGGGCAGCGGCATCTCGGGGGTACCGATGGCATCGTGGGCAGCGGCGAAGGCGTTCTGGATCATGCCGACCTGCGGGCCGTTGCCGTGGGTGATGATGATCTCGTTGCCCTGCTCGATGAGGCCGAGGAGGGCATGGGCGGTGTTGCTCACGGCCTCGATCTGCTCGACGGGGTTGTTGCCGAGGGCGTTGCCGCCAAGGGCGACGACAATACGATCGGGCTTGCCAAGAGGCTTAGACATTGCTGGAATCCTTTCTGTAAAAGGCCTACAACCCATTAATAACCCGCGTCCGTGCGATACGCGAGTTTATTAAGGTTTATATTCTCTTTATCGCTCATTTTATTCATTTTGAAAATAGCGGAACGGTGAACGGTCGTTTTTGTCCGCTCAGCGTACAGAACTCCAGCTCAGACATATCTACGTAATTTACGTGCGACTTTATTTAAATGAAGCGAGGATTATGTCGGATTATGCAAACTACATCTCTGCTAAACACAAAACGGACAGCGCAATATCTTACTCGCGCTATACGAGATTCTATGCACTTATAAGTCGAGTATGCACCCCTGCAAAAACAAGGGGCTTTTCATCCAGCATAAGGAATAAAGAAGGGCTCCGAAAAGGCGGCAACAGCCAAGTCCCCCATCCATCCCCAAAGTGGCGCGAGGTTTCGCGGCAAAGCCACGAAACAGCGAAGGGGACGGAATACCCGACCAACCACATCCGTCATCCGCCCACACAATCCGAGGACGTAGCCGTAGCAGGATCTGAGGGCTAACCTTCGCGGACACTCCGCAGGACGAAAGAACCCCCGCCGCACGTAATGTGAACTGCACCCCAAAACTTGGACGGCTTAAATAAGAACTACGCCGCAAGGGACTGTCTCCGGAACTCCTCCGGGGTCAGTCCCTTCAGTTTAACCTGGCGCCTCCTCGTGTTCCAATG
>CABUTO010000044.1 GCA_902494535.1 uncultured Collinsella sp. | reverse complement strand
TGCGGTAAGGGCTACCGCACGGGCCGATACTCAAAGCCCATTGTGGCACCCCGAGCCCGCGGAAAGAAGCTGCGCCGCGGGGGGAGGCGGCCCCCAATGGCTTTCTCATATCGTCTTTTACGCCGGCACCGCATGGATTCGAACCTCGGTCGAGGCGCGGGCGTCAAAAAAACGCGGAGCGTTTTCAGCCCGCGGGCGAGTCCGCCGGCAGGCGGGCGAAGCCGGTTCGGATCCGCGAAGCGGATGCGCGGAATCCTATACGCCGCACCAATTGAAATCGAAAGCCTCCGGCAACGGGGGCTTTTCTTTCACGCCGGCACCGCACGGATTCGAACCTCGGTCGAGGCGCGGGCGTCAAGAAAACGCGGAGCGTTTTTAGCCCGCGGGCGAGTCCGCCGGCAGGCGGCCGAAGCCGGTGCGGATCCGCGCAGCAATTAATCAACGCATCGTAAAAATTTTCCAAATTGTTGCTTGACCCATCGAGGGGTCACGTGCATAATAAACCGTGCGTTGCGGCGTTACCTCAGCTGGATAGAGGGTCTGACTACGAATCAGAACGTCATAGGTTCGAATCCTATACGCCGCACCAACTGAACTTAAAGCCTCCGGTAACGGAGGCTTTTCTTATATGTCGACATACTTGAGAAGTTTCTTCTGCCGTGTTTGAAAGTATCAAGTCGATCGACTGCGTCAAATGAGTAAAAATCAAATTCAATAACTTTTTTTGAAAAAACGCTTGACCATTATTCAGTCCCTGTGCATAATAATCAACAAGTCGCGGCGTTACCTCAGCTGGATAGAGGGTCTGACTACGAATCAGAACGTCATAGGTTCGAATCCTATACGCCGCACCATTTGAACTTAAAGCCTCCGGCGACGGGGGCTTTTCTTTTATGGAAACGCCCCATGGATTCGAACCTCGGTCGAGGCGCGGGCGATAAGAAAACGCGGAGCGTTTTTAGCCCGCGGGCGAGCGCGCCGGCAGGCGGGCGAAGCCGGTGCGGATCCGCGAAGCGGATGCGCGGAATCCTATACGCCGCACCATTTGAACTTAAAGCCTCCGGCGACGGGGGCTTTTCTCTTATGGAAACACCCCATGGATTCGAACCTCGGTCGAGGCGCGAGCGTGAAGCGGACGATTTCTTATCGACTCGTGTAAGATTTCGAGTAAGCGCCTCGGTGAATCTGCGGCGCGCTCTTTCTCCAAACGACCGATCAGGGTGATATTTCGTGGCAGAGCGTCCGACATACAAGCTCAGATTTCTCGATCCCAAAAAGCGCTTTCCGGCAATGCCCGAGCAGCCTGCAGGACGCTCGTATGGCGTTGTCTGGAAAGTCTTTGGCGAGGACCCTAAAGAGTCATGCTATGTCGTCGAATTCGTCGGCAAAAGCCACATATCGCTCTTGGGCTACGTGAGCGTTTCGGGCGAGGTATACAAGGTGGACCGTCCCGTTAGCGAGGTGTCATTGCCCGATGAGCCCGACATGCAACTGGTCCTTGACGAGTCAAACCCCAGCATTGGCGAGATTACAGTGAGGGACGGCGACGGTACCATGCGTCCCCAAGCACGAGTCAACGGCTCTCCCGAAGGTACCATGCGCGAGCAATCCGACCACGAGACGCGGAATTCGACTCGCAGCCTTCGCTACGGCGAGTTTATGGCCTCGATGTTTTTACGCTACGTGATATTTGCCGATTCCGAAAATGTTGCCGCAAATACGCCAGACGCTGACAGGCTCGACGAAGGAATGAAAAATGCCGTCGACAAAATAAAGCTTGTAAAACTCTCGGAGCCGGTTGAGGTGCTTCTGGGCTTTGATTCCACGCCGCTCCCTGATGCCATCGAGACGTTGCTATATCGCATCGATCACACAGATGATCCGAGTGGTATCGAGCGCTATGCCGCGGCCTTGATGGGCGAGGTCAACCTGCCGCGCCTGCGCACCATCGCGGCAAAGACCGAAATGAGCCTAGCGCGCATCGATCGCTCGAGGCTCTTCTACCTCAATTTTGATCGTAGCCTGTTGGACCAGGACGAGATTGACATGCTGCTTGCCATCGAGTGCCGTCTCAACCGCCTCTCCGGCATCCTTGAGCGCATCGGGGCCGGATTGGTCCCTGCGGCATCCTCGCCGAGCCTTGAGGGCTGCGCGCTCTTTGATGCGTGGCATATCGCCAAGACGACCAACGATGTTCCCCGACTGCTCGATACGGCTTCGAGCGATAACCCGTGGGCCAAGCCGGGAACGGTTTCGTGCCAGCCGGGCGGCGAGTGGGACGTGCGCACCCGTTTTGCGCGAATCGTTGAGGCGCTCAACGTGGTCACGCGGCTCGACTATACCTATCGGGCAAACGTTGCCGAGGGGATTATGCTCGTTCGGTTTGGGCACTCTGTCGTGGATGCCATGCCGCAACGTGAATACGACGCTCAAGATGACGCCTGGCGCGAGCTGGACGAGGACACGCGTGCGATCTGGGCCGCGGAGCACGATGCGCGCGTGGCACTCACACTTGCGGCAGCGTGTTTTGCCGCGGGCGCCTGCATCACGCGCTGCTATGTGCAGATTGCTGCTCCCGACAGTGAGCAGGGCGAGCGCGTTGTCGCAACGTATTTCTTTGGGCGCGCGGCCTATCTGGCCGATTGCGTGCCTGTCGCCAAGGATCTTGAGAGCATGGACATGGACGATATGCCGTGCAAGCGTGTGCTTGAGGCGTATGAGTCAACCGCTCCGGAGACGATTGAGCCTGCGGAGGTTCATGCTCGTCCGCGTGATGACCATCGCACGCTGCCGCCGGCGCTGCGCGATCTGCTGCTTGCCGATACGGCTGACGAGTTGGAGGTCATGGAAGAGGACGACGACCCATACGTGGCCCGTGTTGTTGAATTGCGCGAGCAGGCAAAAGTCGACCGTACAGGTGCTTTTGAAGGCTTTTCCCGTCTTGTCGAGGAGTTGGAGGCTAAGTGCGCTGTCGCCGAGCTTTTGGCGACAGGTCCGGTTCAAACGCAGTTTTGCGATAACCAGCTGGTGCGCATGGTGCTACCGGTGTTGGAAGAAGACCGCTCTGTGCGAATCCTTCGTGCGCCCGATGCGCTGTACTTTGCCCAGCACGAGATCTGCAGCTTTTACGCCGAGCAAGAGGACTTTGAACGAGCACTACCCGAGGTGCGCCATCTTTACGATCTGGCGCGCTCGTCCATGCAATCGCACTTTGCGCTCATCAACGTGCTTGCGCGTCTGGAGCGCTTTGACGAGATTATCGAGGTGGCGCGCCACGGCCTACGTATTGCCAGCGATCGTTCTGCAATTGGCTACCTGTTCTATCGCTTGGCGTTTGCCTATTGGAATTGCGATCAGCTCGACCTGGCGCTGGCTTGTTACCGTCTAGTGCCGCGCGGCGAGGAGTCGGGCAGCAGCGCGCTGGAAGAAATGCAGGGCCTTATGAACGAGATGGGCGTCAGCGAGCCTCCGACGTTCGAAGAAGCGGTCGAGACCATCCACAAGGCTGGACTCGAGCTGCCGCCAGTGTCAGCCGTGACGAATCAGCTGGCAGATGCCGCTGTTCAACTGGTCGACAACGGCTTCTTTTTCCTGGCACGCGGTTGCATCTTCCAAATGTGGCGCACCATGGGCAACGACGAGCTCGGCTCCCTCAACCGCTCGCTGGGGTAGGCGAAGCTTCCAAGGAGGAAAGGATGCTAGGCAATTAGAAAATTTCCTCTTGCCCAACTTCGGCTGTTTGGTTACTATAGAACGGCTGTTACGGAGAGCTGACCGAGAGGCCGAAGGTGCTCGCCTGCTAAGCGAGTATGCCCCAAAAGGGCATCTGGGGTTCGAATCCCCAGCTCTCCGCCAGTTTAACTTTAAAGAAGGGTCCCATCGGGGGCCCTTTTTTATTATCGAGAAAGGGCGCTGGGGATTCGAACCCTCAAAAAAAGAGGCATCCTTTCGGACGCCTCCTTTCAGTGGGCTGATTATTCTTGCGCTCTACACCTCAGGAGCCTTGGCGACGGTCTCGCTCTCTGCCGCAAGTGGGCGGTTGTCGATGCGGCGGCCCAAGCGATCGAGCTTCACGAGCAGCCATTCAATGGGATTCGGCCCCGAGCCTTCCTCGTCGGCAACCAAATCCACGACGGCAATCTTGGTGCCATCCTGCTTGAGTGTAACGCTGCCTACCTTGTCGCCCACATGCACCGTGCCCGAAAGGTCATCGTAGCTAACCTTTTCGGTCACCTCGCCGGCAAGAGAAAACACGGTCGCCTGCGCTGTGGGATCGGCGAGCGTGGCGTCGATCGTCTTGTCCGTCCAATCTGTCTGCCTAATACGTGCCATAAGCGGGTTGCCGTTGGCGGTCTTTTCCTGCGTGTTGGCGATTGCGACCGTCACCTTGTGGTCGTAGTACCAGTTGGCAAGGGTGGCGGTATCGGTAAAGCGCTGATCGGTGGTGGTGGAGTTCAAAATAACGGTGTAGATCTCGTCGCCATTGCGGTTGTAGGCACCCGTAAAGCAATAGCCCGCGTCGTCGGTGGTGCCGGTCTTGCCGCCGATGTTGCCATCTTGGCCCAGCAAATAGTTATGCGTGTCCATGGAATGCGAATGGTCGGTGCCGTCGGCGCCCGTGACCTCGATCCAGGAATCCTCGCTCGCTACGACCTCGCGGATTGTGTCGTTTTTCATGGCCTCCTGCATCATCAGCGCTACGTCGTGTGCGGTTGAGTGCATATCGCCAGCCCACTCATCAAAGTCCAGACCATGCGGGTTTTCAAAAAGCGTACCGGTGCAGCCGAGTTTCTTGGCACGCTCGTTCATGGCCTTCACAAATGTGGCCTCGGCGTCTTTGGTCTTAGGGTCGATCTTCTTGCCCACATATTCGGCGAGCACTACGGCGGCGTCGTTGCCCGAGGGAATCATCAGGCCGCGCAGCGCCTGCTCCACGGTAAGCTCGTCGCTTTCGAGCAAGCCGGCGGTCGAATTGCCCACGGTGGCTGCGGCGTTGCTCACCGTGACCTTCTCGTCCATCTTGCAATTCTCGACGGTTAGGATTGCGGTCATGACCTTGGTGATCGAGGCGATTTTGACCTGCTCATCGGCGCCGCGCCCATAGTAGACGGTGCCGTCTTTGCCCATGACGAGGGCATTGGTCGCATCGATATCGGGCAGGTTTTCGGCCGTGATGCCGCGCGCATCGGCGGTTTTGCCGCAAACATTGTCGGTCGTGAGCACTTGGGCGCCGGCGACGGTGGGCGCGCCAGCGGCAAGGGCGATAGCGCAGACAAAGCCGGCGGCAAGCTGGGCTGAGCGCTTTGCAAAAGAGGTGAGGGACTTCACAGATTTCGCTTTCGACGGGATGGTCTCTTCTGGAACTAGAGTATATCGTTTGCCGGCGTCGGCGATCATCGCGTGCGCGCGTGACCCACATCCGCACCCGGACGGGCACAAGGGTGCTTAAGGCCGACTTAATCACCCACGCTTGTTGTGTGTGGCGTGCGTCGCCTCGGGCATAATGGAGCGCGAGAGGAGCACGCATGAACGAGCGCATTTTGGTAGTTGATGACGAGAAGGCCATCGCCGACTTGGTTGGCATCTACCTTACAAAAGAGGGCTTTGATGTCCAGATTGCCTATAGCGGGGCCGATGCTGCCAAGGCGATTTTGGAGCAGGAGTTTGATTTGGCGCTGCTGGATGTCATGCTGCCCGATATCGATGGGTTTGAGCTGCTGCGTACGATCCGTTCCAGCCATACCTATCCCGTGATCATGCTGACGGCGCGCGATGCCCAGCAAGACAAGATCGGGGGCCTTTCGCTTGGCGCGGACGATTACGTGGTTAAGCCGTTCCGTCCGCTGGAGCTCATCGCGCGTGTGCACGCTCAGCTTCGCCGCTACACCAGCTACGGTAGCCGTGCACAGGCGGCCGAGTCGCCGATCATTCAGCTCGACGGCTTGGAGATCAACCGCGATGCTCGTTCCGTGACAGTGGACGGTTCACCGGTTCGCCTCACGCCCACCGAGTATTCAATCTTGCTGTATCTGGTCGAGCATCGCGGCAGCGTGGTGGCCGTGGAGGACCTGTTCCGCGCGGTGTGGAACGAGGACTTTATGCCCGGCTCCAACAATACGGTGATGGTGCACATTCGCCACTTGCGCGAAAAGATCGGCGACGACGCACAAAAGCCACGCTTTATCAAAAACGTCTGGGGCGTCGGCTACATCATCGAATAACGCTTTTCGCTTGTGAGGATCTTGATATGACAAAAGACGATAGGCAAGCGTTCGAGGTGCCCGATCGGCTCTTTGAATACGTGAGGTCGGTCGTCGACAACCGCGCGCTTGCAACGGTGCTGCTCTTTTTGCTGAGCCTGCTGCTGATTGGCATCGACAACATCGTCGGAATCTTGACGGTGCTGCTTGTCGGCTTTTTGCTGATCGATCGATTTGAGATCGTGTGCCGCTGCGTGGTGATTGGCGGCGCCGCGTGGGCCATGACGTTGGCGATTGGCGCCATGGCGCTCGGCGGCATCGAAGGGCCGGTGTTGTTCGATGCCGGCTTTGTATTCAACATGCTTGGCTTTGTGCTGGCGCTTGCCGTGTGTGTGCTGTTCTTGTGCGGCCGCGCCCTGTACTACCAGGGCTACGAACAGGGCGAGCAGCATGCCGACCGCGTGCTCGCGGCTCGTATCCAGGACCGCCTGATCGATCACCCCGACACCTGGGACAACATCGACGGCGACTACTTGGAGGTCGAGGGCGCCCTTAACCACGTGCGTGACCGTGAGCGCAAGGTGCAGCAAGCTCTGCGTGACGAGTCGCATCGTAAGGACGATCTGGTCACGTACTTGGCACATGACCTACGCACCCCGCTTGCCAGTGTGGTGGGCTATCTTTCTCTGCTGAAAGAGGCTCCTGAGTTGCCGGTTGAGCAACGTGCGCGCTTTACGGGCGTGGCACTCGACAAGGCCCACCGGCTCGACGCGCTCATCGAGGAGTTCTTCGACATCACGCGCTTTGACTTCCACGATATCGTGCTCACGCGCGGCTATGTTGATCTGGGGTTGCTGCTGGCTCAGGTGGCTGACGAGTTCTATCCCATCCTCAACGAGCAACATAAGGAAGCCCAAGTTGATATTCGCGAGGACCTGACGGTGCTCGTGGATGGCGACAAGATGGCCCGCGTGTTTAACAACATCATGAAAAACGCCGTCGCCTATAGCTATGAGGGCTCGACTATCACGATTGAGGCCGGGCGCCAAGACGATGGCGGCGTGCGCGTGCGCTTTATCAATCAGGGCGATCCCATCCCTGAGGCAAAGCTCAAGGTGATCTTTGAGAAGTTCTATCGCCTGGATGCGGCGCGTGCGACCAATCGCGGTGGTGCCGGTCTGGGCCTTGCTATTGCCAAGGAGATCATCGCGGCACACGGCGGTACCGTTGCATGTGAATCGACGCCCGAACACACGATATTCACCATCGAGCTGCCCGCCGCATAGCCAGCGTTCCCTTACAAACACTTGACAATGCGCTCACGTGCATATGAGTCGCGATTTCTACTATCGATACTGCTGAATTGATATCGATATGGAGGTATGCGGTATGACGGCTGCTGCGGCTGTGGAGCCTACAGAGCTTGAAGAACTCATGAAAGCGCAGGCCGAGGCCGCGCGCGAGCGCGAGGTTGGGGATGCGACTCGCCCCACGGCAGAGGATCTTGCCGCCTCGCCGACGCGCATCGATGTCGAGGGCCTCGACCTGTTCTATGGCGACCATCATGCGCTCAAGGACGTGAATATCAAGATCCGCGACAAGCAGATCACCTCGTTCATCGGGCCTTCGGGCTGCGGAAAGTCCACGTTGCTGCGCTGCTTTAACCGCATGAACGACGGCATCAAGGATTGCCGCATCGAGGGCAAGATTGCGCTCGATGGTCAAGATATCCTGGGCGATTACGACATCTGCCGTTTGCGCCAGCGCGTGGGCATGGTGTTCCAGCGCCCCAACCCGTTTCCCATGAGCATCTACGACAACGTCGCCTATGGGCCGCGCGGTATGGGCGTGCGCGACCGCGTCGTGCTCGATGAGCTGGTCGAGGACTCCCTGCGTCGCGCTGCCCTGTGGGACGAGGTCAAGGACAAGCTCAAAGAGTCGGGCCTGGGTCTTTCGGGTGGACAGCAGCAGCGCCTGTGCATCGCCCGCGCACTTGCCGTGCAGCCCGACATTCTGCTGATGGACGAGCCGACCTCGGCACTCGACCCTGTGTCGACGCTGGTGGTGGAGCAGCTGGCCTGCGAGCTCAAAGAGACCTGTACGCTCGTGGTCGTTACGCACAATATGCAGCAGGCGGCGCGTATCTCCGACTCGGTCGCGTTTTTCTTGCTGGGTGAGTTGGTGGAGCATGCGCCCGCCGCGCAACTCTTCAAGAATCCGACCGATCCGCGCACGGCGGATTATTTGACGGGACGTTTTGGCTGATACCATCTAGTAAAGGTACCTTTAGGGTTAAGATGCGGTCATGCCGGCCGCAAAGGGGTTCAACATGATCTATTACGTCGAGGACGATGACAACATCAGGGATTTGACGGTCTATGCACTGCGCAAGCAGGGGATCGAGGCCGAGGGCTTTTCGTGCGACGGTGAGTTTAAGGCTGCCGTGGCGCGACGGGTACCCGATGCTGTACTGCTCGATATCATGCTGCCCGATACCGATGGCTTGGCGATTATGCGTCGCCTGCGTGCCGACCGCCTGACGGCGACGGTGCCCATCATGATGCTTACCGCCAAGGATACCGAGCTCGACAAGGTGATGGCGCTCGATGGCGGTGCCGACGATTACCTGACTAAGCCGTTTTCGCTCATGGAGCTTGCGAGCCGCTGCCGCGCACTGCTGCGTCGCGGCGGCATGGTCAAGCAGGCGAGCGATGTGCTCAGCGTGGGCGACATCGTGCTCTCGCCCAGCCATCGCGAGGTGACCGTTGCCGGCGAGCCGCTTAAGCTCACCCTGCGCGAGTTCGACCTGCTCGAATACCTCATGCGCAAGCCCGGCGTGGTTTTTACCCGCGAGTCGTTGCTGCAGAGCGTGTGGGGCTGGGACTTCGACGGCGGTTCGCGCACCGTTGACGTGCACGTGCAGACGCTTCGCCAAAAACTGGGCGAGCATGCCGGCGCCATCGAGACCGTGCGCGGCGTGGGCTACCGCTTGGCCGAGCCTTCTGCCGGTGATGGTGCCGAAGGTGACGACACCGCGGCCACCGCATCGGAGGAGTAACCCGTGGTCTTCGCCCCCCAGGGAAAACATACGCTGTCGCACCGCGTTTTTGTGACGATCTTTGTCTGCGCCATGGCGGTTATCGTGGCGTTTACGGTGCTGGGTGCGTTCTTTGTGCAAAACACCTTGGCGGATGCCACGAGTGCCAATCTGGCGCAGGAAACCGAGCTCATTGCTGCCGCTCTCGACGAACAGCAGGAGCCCATCCCGTTCTTGCGTAGCCTCGATCGCGAGGACTTGCGCATCACGCTGATTAACAAGGATGGATCGGTTGCCTACGACAACGAGGCGTCGCCTTCCACACTGCCCAACCATGGCGATCGCCCCGAGGTCATCGAGGCCTTTGAGAGTGGTTTGGGTTCCGCGGAGCGCGCAAGCTCTACGCTCGACGAGATTATGCTGTATCGCGCCGTCGCCCTTGATAACGGCCAGGTTGTCCGCTTGGCGCAGGCCCAGCCTGGCGTTGCGGCGATTTTGCTGTCGATGGTGGCGCCGATGCTGCTTATCGCAGCAGCGGGTGCGGTACTCTCGTTTTTTATGGCGCGCCGCGAGTCCCGTGCCATCATCGCGCCGTTGCAAGAGGTGGATTTGGACCACCCACGCCGTAGCTATGAGCACGCCTATGCCGAGATGGTCCCCATGCTTGAGCGTATCGAGTCGCAGCGCCAGGAACTCAAGCGCCAAATGGCGGTGCTAGCGGACAACGACCGTATGCGCCGCGAGTTCACGGCGAATATCACCCATGAGCTCAAGACGCCGCTTACGGCGATTTCGGGCTATGCCGAGCTCATCGCAAACGGCATGGTCGAGGGCGAGGACGACCTGCGCAACTTTGGCGGTCGCATCTATCGTGAGGCGGGCCGCTTGGCAGCGCTTGTCAACGACATCCTTACGCTGTCTAACTTGGACGAGGCCGAGCGTGCAACTGAGGGCGAGGCGGTGCCCATTGGGTCCACGGAGCCTATTGAGCTCTCGCGTGCCATCTACGCGGTTGAGCAGCGTCTTGAACAGGTCGCCCGTCAGGCGAATGTGACGATAAGTCATGAGACCAAGCCTGTGGTCATCGAAGGCGTGTCGCGCTTGATCGACGAGCTCATCTATAATCTGGCAAGCAACGCCATCCGCTACAATCGACCCGGCGGTACGGTTACGCTGCAGTGCGGCACCAATGACGAAGGCCATCCGTTCCTTGCGGTCGCCGACACGGGAATCGGTATCGCGCCTGAAGAACAGGGCAAGGTATTTGAGCGGTTCTATCGCGTGGACAAGAGTAGGTCCAAGGCACGCGGCGGAACCGGTCTGGGGCTTGCCATTGTCAAGCATGCGGCCCTGTATCATCACGCCACGCTCGATCTGTCGAGTGAGTTGGGCGTGGGAACCACCATTACGGTGAGGTTTCCCATACAGCAGGACGAGCCATTCGCATAGCGATACAACATAGATATTGATGTAGACGCCGCATTTGACTTTCGGGTGCGGCGTTGTTGTGCAATTTTACGATTGCTTCCGACATTTTTACAGGAGAGCCTGTTTCTTATGTATAGAGTTTGGTCTCGGTAAAAAGATGCGATAACATACGGACAGTTTTGTCAATCCGAACTGGGGAAATGAAAGGCAAGCTGCATGACCCTTCTCGAACTGTTCCAGCTGCTCAAAAAGCACCTTAAGCTGGTCATCACCCTTCCGGTGGTCTGCGCGATCGCCATGGGCATCGTGTCCTTTGTTGCGATGGACAACACCTACACCGCGACGACGAGCATGTACATTCTCGCCAAGACCGACGATAGCGGTCAGATGAGCTATAACGATCTCTCGGCGAGCCAGATGCTTTCCAACGATATCGCCACGCTGCTGGATAGCGATAGCGTTAAGAGCGGCGCAGCCAATGAACTGGGCCTCACCGATCTGGATGACTACAAGGTGTCTGTTTCCTCCGAGACCACCACGCGTGTCATTACGCTTTCGGTTACCGGCACCGATGCCAAGGAGACGGCTAAGGTCGCAAAGGCCATGGCCAGCTCGGTGAGTACGGTCGCTCAGAACGTCGGCGCTGCCCAGAGCATCAACGTTATCGACGAGGCTAAGACCTCCGAAGCCCCCAGCGGTCCCAAGCGTATGCTGTACGTTGCTGTCGCGTTCCTCGCGGGCATCTTTATCGCAGTTGCCTATGTCGTTTTGGCAGACATGCTCAACACCCGCATCCGCGGTGCCGAAGAGGCAGAAGAGCTCCTGGGCATTCCCGTTGTTGGCCGAATTCCGGCTATGAAAGGTGGTAAATAGGCATGGCTAAGGCAAAGAACACCGATAAGCTCGTTGTACAGAATGCCGCCAAGACCCTTCTGGCCAACATCCGCTTTGCGAGCGTGGACGACCCCATTCGCACCATCACCGTTACCTCCTCGATTCCCAACGAGGGCAAGTCTACGGTTTCCGTTAACCTTGCTCAGGCAATCGCCACGAGCGGCAAGTCCGTGCTCCTGGTCGAGGCCGATATGCGCCGCAGGTCCCTTGCCGATATGCTCGGTGTCCGCTCCCGCGGCGGACTCTATGCGGTCCTTTCCGAGCAGATCTCCATTGACCAGGCAATTGTCGAGACGGGTCAGAAGAACTTCTACTTCCTCGATGCCGAGCCGCATATTCCCAATCCTGCTGACATCATCGTCTCTCACCGCTTTGCCAAGCTGGTAAAGGCACTGTCTGCCAAGTTCCAGTACGTCATCTTTGATGCTCCCCCGGTCGGCACCTTCATCGATGCTGCCGAGATCGCAAGTCTGACCGACGGTGCGCTTTTCGTCGTGCGTGAGGATTTCACCAAGCGCGAGGAGGCGCTCAACGCCATCGGTCAGCTTAAGAAGTCCGAGAAGGTCAAGCTCATCGGTACCGTTATGAACTACTGCGAGACCGAGACCAGCGAGTACTACTACTCCTACTACACCAAGGACGGTAAGAAGGTGAAGAAGGGCTCCGACGATCAGGGGACTTCCAAAAAGGGCATCTTCACCAACCGAGCAAACGTTTAGTTGATTAAGGCTGACCTATGCGTGACATTCATTGCCATATCTTGCCGGGTGTAGACGACGGCGCCGCCGATCTCGATGAGAGCTTGGCGATGCTCGAGGCTGCCAAGCGGGCCGGTGTAACCAGAATCGTTTGCACTCCTCACTGCCGTGATCCCTATTTTGATTACGACAAGATGTGGGATGCCTTTGAGCTGCTGCGTGATAACGCTGACGGTTTTCCGCTCCAGATGGGCTTCGAGGTCAACCATCGAAAGCTCGTTGAGCTTGGCATCGATGCCGCGGAGCACTTGCATTTCGATGGGACCAACGAGTTTCTGCTCGAGCTTTCGACGCATGCCGATGCGTATGCGTTTAGAGAGTACGAGAACACGATTTACGATTTGCAGTGCCGTGGCTACCAGGTGATCATCGCTCATCCTGAGCGCTATCGTGCGGTTCAAAAGGATGTAAGCGTGGCGGAGCGCCTGGTCGATATGGGCTGCAAGCTGCAGGCTTCGGCGGACTTTATTGCCGGCGGTCGCTTTGGTCGCGAGAAAAAGCCGGCACAGCGCCTGTTCGATCAGAACCTGTACAGCTTCATCGCGAGCGATGCCCATAACGTGGGTCATTACGACTGCCTGGCGAAGGCTCGCGCGAAGTTTAGCGTGCGCGGAGCTCATTTTCGCTAAAATCTGTCCCTAACGTTCGCATTGAATGAAAGGGCAGCATGGATATCCAACTTAAGACGGGATACTTTGATGACGCGGCGTTGGTGCGCCGCGTCGTTTTTATGGACGAGCAGGGCTACGAGAATGAGTTCGACGCTATCGACGAGGATCCGAACTGCATTCATGTGACGCTCTATGTAGACGGCGAGCTTGCCGGTTGCTCGCGCGTGTTTCCCGAAGAGCTTGAGCGCGCGGCTGACGCAGAGGCTCCGGTGTCGCCGGCGTGCGACTTGGACGAAGGTGTCGCGGCGGGGTAGACCTACATTATGGGGCGCGTGGCCGTGCTGCCGAGCATGCGCCGTCGCGGTTTGGCGAGCAAGATTGTCGAGGCCAGTGATACGTGCGCGCGTGATGCCGGCGCCAAGCTCATTAAGCTGCATGCTCAGGAATACGTGCTGCCGCTCTATGCCAAGGCGGGCTACACGCAGATTGCCCCGGTGGACTACGAAGACGAGGGCCAGCCCCATGCTTGGATGGCCAAGCGCGTAGATGGCAGATAGGGACGTTCCTTTCCTGCCGGCAGTTTGGGACACTCCTTGGCAATTGGTGCATCGGAGCGCTTAGACATACAGTTTTTCGATTCCGTATGTATATATGCGCGCTAATGGGTTATAAAATCTAAGTCTGAACATAGCAGGTCTGCGATGCGGCTCGGGCGACCGGGCCGTTTTTGCGGGCGGGGGTAGCGCGAAAGGACTGCACATGCGTCAATTTAAGACCGAGAGCAAAAAACTGCTCGACCTCATGATCAACTCCATCTACACCAATAAGGAAATCTTCCTGCGCGAGCTTATCTCTAACGCGAGCGACGCCGTCGACAAGCTCAACTTTAAGAGCCTGCAGGACCCGAGCGTCAAGATCGACCAGGGCGACCTGGCCATTCGCGTCTCCTTTGATAAGGACGCCCGCACCATTACCATCTCGGATAACGGCATTGGCATGACCGCCGAGGAGCTCGAGCGCAATCTGGGCACCATCGCCCATTCCGGCTCCGAGGAGTTTAAGACCGAGAACGCCGAGCAGCAGGGTTCGGATGTCGACATCATCGGCCAGTTTGGCGTGGGCTTCTACTCGGCTTTTATGGTCGCCAGCCACGTGAAGGTCGTGAGCCGCGCCTATGGCGAGGACACCGCTCACGTGTGGGAGTCTGATGGTCTTGAGGGTTACACCATCGAAGATGGCGAGCGCGCCGAGCACGGTACCGATGTCATCCTGACGCTGCGCGAGAACGAGAAGCTCGATGCCGACGGCGAGGCCGAGACCTACGATCGCTTCCTGACCGAGTGGGGCCTCAAGAGCCTGATTCAGCAGTACAGCAACTATGTGCGCTACCCGATTCAGATGATGGTGTCCAAGAGCCGCCAGAAACCCAAGCCCGAGGACGCCGGCGACGATTACAAGCCCGAGTATGAGGACTACCAGGAGCTCGAGACCATCAACTCCATGACGCCGATTTGGAAAAAGCGCAGCTCCGATGTTGAGCAGAAGGACTACGACGAGTTCTACAAGTCCACGTTCCACGACTTTGACGATCCGGCGCGCACCATCAGCTTCCACGCCGAGGGCACGCTCGAGTACGACGCCCTGCTGTTTGTGCCGGGTCGCGCCCCGTTCGATCTGTACAGCAAGGACTACGAGAAGGGTCTGGCGCTCTACAGCTCCAACGTGCTGATTATGGAGAAGTGCGACGACCTGCTGCCCGACTACTACAACTTTGTGCGCGGTGTCGTGGACTCTGCCGACGTGACGCTCAATATTTCGCGTGAGACGCTGCAGCAGAACCGTCAGCTCAAGGCCATTGCCAAGCGTGTCGAGAAGAAGATCACCGCCGATCTCGAGGACATGCGCGACAACGACCGCGAGGCATACGAGAAGTTCTTTGAGAACTTTGGTCGCGGTCTTAAGTACGGCATCTACTCGAGCTATGGCATGAAGGCCGATGAGCTCGCCGACCTGCTGCTGTTCTGGTCTGCCAAGGAGCAGAAGATGATTACCCTGGCCGAGTATGCCAAGGGCATGCCCGAGGACCAGAAGGCCATCTACTATGCTGCCGGCGACTCGCGTGAGCGCCTGGCCAAGATGCCCGTGGTGAAGGGCGTGCTCGACCGCGGCTATGACGTGCTGCTGCTGACGCAAGATGTGGATGAGTTCACGTTCCAGGCTATGCGTGAGTACGTTGCCGCCGATATGCCCAAGATCTACGAGGACGATGCTGCCCGCGAGGCTGCCGAGAAGGCTGTGGCCGACGGTGCCGAGCCCGAGGTCGAGGATCGTCATCTGGAGCTCAAGAACGTCGCGACCGGTGATCTTGACCTGGCGACCGAGGACGAGAAGAAGGAGGCCGAGGACGCCACCAAGGAAAACGAGGACCTCTTTAGCGCTATGAAGGAGGCACTCGGTGACAAGGTCGAGAAAGTTGCCGTCTCCGCGCGCCTGACCGATGCCCCCGCTTGCATCACCACCGAGGGCCCACTTTCGCTCGAGATGGAGAAGGTGCTCCAGAGGGGACCCGAGGGCGCGCCCGACGGCATGCCCAAGAGCCAGCGCGTGCTCGAGCTCAACGCCAAGCACCCGGTCTTTGACAAGCTTGTCGCTGCCCAGAAGGCAGGCGACGCCGACAAGATCAAGCAGTACTCCGGTCTGCTCTATGACCAGGCCCTGCTGGTCGAGGGCATCCTCCCTGAGGACCCCGTTGCCTTCGCGGCGGCTGTTTGCAACTTGATGTAGTTGGGTCGTTACGCGGTTTTACCAAACCGCGTAACGACTCGACGCTGCCCTTCGTTCCGCCGTTCTAACGAACGGCGGACCAGTCGACGCTGCGCGGGCACCAGAGCGACAACTTGTCATTCAAAGAGGGCGGCATGACCAGAAGGTCTATGCCGCCCTCTTTTCATGCCAATTTGTTCGCTCTGGTGCCCGCTCGCTGGCATTACCAAAACATCGGCGGTCCAATAATGATCCCTTGGGGACGGAGGAAAAGTAGTCATTGGGTGTTCCTATAGTTTTGTCAACCGTCGGGGCTACTCCCGGTAGGGCACCCGGTCGCGCATCACGGCGTATATCGCCCTGAGCCGCTTCCTCGCGACGGCCTTGAGCGCC
>CABUTO010000043.1 GCA_902494535.1 uncultured Collinsella sp. | reverse complement strand
GGCCCGCTGTTTAAGTTTGTCGCGAGTTCCGCACGCAAAGGAAAGCACTTAATGTGCTTTCCGTCTTGCGCAGGACTGTAGAGCAGCAAACTTAAACAGCGGGCCGCCCGGACCGGGAATCCGCCCCCGCGCACAGAAGGGGATTCCTTTTGTGTAGGCTTTGCGGAAATGTGCCAATTTTGGGATACGCCCGGCGGCGTGGTCTGTTGACGACACAGCTAACGGCACGTATCCTATCGAACTGCGTGTTTCGTAGGGGGATGCTGACCCCTCGATTCAAGCCGTTGCACTTTACAGAAAGCTGGAATCATTCGAGAAGGAGTACGCTTTGCCTACTATTAACCAGCTGGTTCGCCAGGGCCGTCGTTCCGTGCCCAAGAAGTCCAAGAACGCTGCTCTGCAGCACAACTCCCAGAAGCGCGGCGTGTGCACCCGCGTCTTCACCACGAGCCCCAAGAAGCCGAACTCGGCTCTTCGTAAGGTTGCCCGTGTTCGCCTTGTCAACGGCATCGAAGTTACTGCTTACATCCCGGGTGAGGGCCACAACCTGCAGGAGCACTCCATCGTGCTCGTCCGCGGCGGTCGTGTCCGTGACCTCCCTGGTGTCCGTTATCACGTCATCCGTGGCGCCTACGACGCTGCTCCGGTCCAGAACCGTATGCAGGCCCGTTCCAAGTACGGTGCTAAGCGCCCCAAGGCTAAATAAGCCAGATAACGTTTTGATACTTTCGCCGTGTGCCGCCTAAGCGCCGCACGGTAGACACTTAAGGAGATTTCACATGCCGCGTCGTGCAGCAGCTAATCGTCGTGAGGTTCAGCCTGACGCCGTTTACAACAACCGCCTGGTGACTCAGCTCATCAACAAGGTCCTTCTTGACGGCAAGAAGGCCACCGCTGAGCGCATCGTTTACACCGCTTTCGAGATCGTTGCCGAGAAGTCCGAGGGTGGCGACGCTCTCGCTACCTTCAAGAAGGCTATGGACAACGTCAAGCCCACGCTCGAGGTTAAGCCCAAGCGTGTTGGTGGCGCTACCTATCAGGTCCCGATGGAGGTTAACTCCCGTCGTTCCACCGCTCTGGGTATCCGCTGGATCGTCAACTTCTCCCGCGCTCGCAAGGAGAAGACCATGGCCGAGCGTCTCGCCAACGAGATCCTCGACGCTTCCAACGGCCTGGGCGCTTCCGTCAAGAAGCGTGAGGACGTCTTCAAGATGGCCGAGGCCAACCGCGCGTTCTCTCACTATCGTTGGTAAGTTAAGGTAAGGAACTAACATGGCTAAGCCTAAGTACAAGCTTTCCGATACCCGTAACATCGGCATCATGGCTCACATCGATGCCGGTAAGACCACCACGACCGAGCGTATTCTTTACTACACCGGTAAGACCCACAAGATCGGTGAGGTCCATGAGGGCGCTGCCACCATGGACTGGATGGTTCAGGAGCAGGAGCGCGGCGTAACCATTACCTCCGCTGCTACCACGTGCTTCTGGAACAAGGACGGTAAGGACTACCGCATCCAGATCATCGACACCCCGGGCCACGTTGACTTCACCGCCGAGGTCGAGCGCTGCCTGCGCGTCCTCGATGGCGCTGTCGCCGTCTTCGACGCCGTTGCCGGCGTTCAGCCCCAGTCTGAGACCGTTTGGCGTCAGGCTTCCACCTTCAACGTCCCCCGCATCGCCTTCATCAACAAGTATGACCGCGTGGGCGCTGACTTCTTCAACGCTATCGAGACCATGAAGGATCGTCTCGACGCTAACGCCGTGGCCGCTCAGGTCCCGATGGGCGCCGAGGACAACTTCTGGGGCGTCATCGACCTGGTCACCATGACTGCATGGGACTTCAAGGCCGACGAGAAGGGTATGACCTACCCCGAGCCGATGGACGAGATCCCGGCTGAGTTTGCCGACATCGCTGCCACCAAGCGCGAGGAGCTCCTTGACGCTGCTGCCAGCTTTGACGACGAGCTCATGGAGAAGATCCTCATGGAGGAGGACTTCACCGTCGAGGAGCTCAAGGCTGCTTTGCGCAAGGGCGTTCTGGCCAACGAGCTCAACCTCGTCTTCGTGGGTTCCGCCTACAAGAACAAGGGCGTTCAGGAGCTGCTCGACGCTGTCGTCGACTACCTGCCCAGCCCGCTCGACGTTGAGGCCGTCACCGGTACCGATCCGGACACCGGCGAAGAGATCCAGCGTCATCCTTCCTTCGACGAGCCCTTCTCCGGCCTGGTCTTCAAGATCATGACCGACCCGTTCGTCGGTAAGCTCACCTATGTCCGTGTTTACTCCGGTCGCGCCGAGTCCGGCTCCTACGTGGTCAACGCTTCCAATGGTCAGCGCGAGCGCCTCGGCCGCATCCTCGAGATGAACGCCGCCGAGCGTATCGACCGTGACGACGCTGCCGCCGGCGACATCGTCGCTTGCGTCGGCTTCAAGAACTCCACCACCGGTGACACCCTGTGCGCCGAGGGCAAGGAGATCGTCCTCGAGAAGATCGAGTTCGCTAAGCCCGTTATCGACGTTGCCATCGAGCCCAAGACCAAGGCCGAGCAGGACAAGATGTCCCTGGCTCTGACCAAGCTCGCCGAGGAGGACCCGACCTTCCAGGTGTCCACCAACCACGAGACCGGCCAGACCATCATCGCCGGCATGGGCGAGCTGCACCTCGAGATCATCGTCGACCGTCTGCTCCGTGAGTTCAAGGTTGACGCTAACGTTGGTAAGCCCCAGGTTGCCTACCGCGAGACCGCTGGTCACGACGTCGAGAAGGCTGAGGGCAAGTTCGTCCGTCAGTCCGGCGGTCGCGGTCAGTACGGCCACGCTGTCATCAAGCTCGAGAAGATGGAGGAGGGCTTCGGCTACGAGTTCGTCAACGCTATCGTCGGCGGCGTCGTGCCCAAGGAGTACATCCCGTCCATCGACAAGGGCATCCAGGAGGCCCTGAATACCGGTGTTATCGCTGGCTTCCCGGTCCTCGACGTTAAGGTCACCCTGTTCGACGGTTCTTACCACGAGGTCGACTCCTCCGAGGCCGCCTTCAAGATCGCCGGTTCCATGGCTATCAAGGACGCCCTCAAGAAGTCCGATCCGCAGCTGCTCGAGCCGATCATGGCTGTCGAGGTCGAGACCCCCGAGCAGTACATGGGCGACGTTATGGGCAACCTCTCCGGTCGCCGCGGCAAGATCGAGGGCATGGAGGATCGCAAGAACAGCAAGCTCATCCGTGCCAAGGTGCCGCTGGGCGAGATGTTCGGTTACGCTACCGACCTTCGCTCCCAGACCCAGGGCCGTGCATCCTACACGATGCAGTTCGACTCTTATGAGCCCGCGCCCAAGTCCATCGTGGACGAGGTCATGAGCAAGAACGCCTAAGTTCGAGCTCCCTGTTACGTAATCCGCGAGAACATCTCTCGCACTCTTTGGAGGTTTAAGTTGGCTACCCAGAAGATCCGCATTCGCCTCAAGGGCTATGATCACGAGGTCGTCGATCAGTCCGCGAAGCTCATCGTCGAGACCGCTCAGAAGACCGGCGCTCGCGTTTCCGGTCCTGTCCCCCTGCCCACCGAGCGCAACCTGTACACGGTTATCCGCTCGCCGCACGTGAACAAGGACTCTCGTGAGCAGTTCGAGATGCGCACCCACAAGCGCCTCATCGACATCCTCGACCCCACCTCGGGCACCGTTGATTCGCTCATGCGTCTCGACCTCCCCGCTGGCGTCGACATCGACATCAAGCTCTAAGCGATATCGCTCATAGCTTAAAGGGCCCCGCTGCCATTACGGTAGCGGGGCCCTTTTGTTTTGAATGATGGTTTGGACTGCCGGGTAATGCTGCCGAGCCGACGGCTGCGGCGCCCTAATCGCTTAAGGGGCGCAGCGATGCCTCCTCAAAATGGAAGGATCGAAAGCCGTCTTCCGTTTCGATGCACGCGCGACCAAAGCCATCGACCGTTTTAAAGATGCCACGCGCCAGCTCGTCCTCAGCGGGGGAGCGGGCGATAACGTGCTCCCCGATCCAATTGAGGTGAGCGATATATTCGTCGTGGACGGGCGCGAGCGGACCGGCGTCTTCTTCCTTGGCGTTGAGGCGCTCTGCCCAGGCATCTACAGCGTCTATAACTGCGTGATAGACCTCATCGAGGAGCATGTCGACGGCGGGAACGTTCTTGTTGAGGTCTGACAGGCCGATTGCTGGCAGGCCGCCATCGGGAACCTCCGCGGGCACATAGTTCACGTTAACGCCGATGCCACAGACCGCAAAGGGGTTGCCTTCGTTATCGCGTGCGGCCTCGACCAGAATGCCGCCGAGTTTGCGTCCACGCGCGACCAGGTCGTTGGGCCATTTGAGGCCAATCTCGTTTGCAAGACCCTGCTTTTCGAGTGCCTCGAGCACCGCTAGACCGCTGACGGCGGCAAGACCAGAGTACTTTGCGGGATTAACGCATAGACGCAGGACAATCGAAAGCAATAGGTTGCCGGCGGTTGAATCCCACTTGTGGCCGCGCCGGCCGCGTCCTGCCGTTTGTGCGCGGGCGGCAAGTCCTGTGCCGTGCGGCGCACCCTGTTTTCCTGCCTCGAGCAGGTCATCGTTGGTCGATCCGGTTACGTCGACAATCGTTAATTGGGCATCCATAGCGGCTGCTACCTCCTTATTGAATAAGTGAATGACGCAATGGTGTCGAGAGATAGACACAATGTGAAGCCTTTGTCGCATTTGGACAATTTAATGTTAACACGTCAACAAAGACTGAAATGCGTTATCCTCTCTTGGTCGATGTAAACACGTCAACAACTCAAAGGAGGTTAGTGATGGGTTTCACGATTCTTGGAACAGGCTCGGCGCTTCCTGAGCGCAGCGTTTCCAATGACGAGCTGTCTGAGTTCCTCGATACCTCGGATGAGTGGATTTTTACTCGCACAGGTATCAAGAGCCGCCACGTCTGCACCACCGAGTCACTTGACGACCTTGCCGTAGCGGCGAGCGAGCGGGCACTCCAGGTGTCCGGAATCGACGCGAGCCAGCTGGATCTGATCGTCTGCTCGACGACGACGGGTGACCACCTTGTTCCCGCCGAGGCGTGTGCCGTTGCTGAGCGCCTGGGTGCCACATGTCCAGCCTTCGACGTTTCGGCGGCTTGTGCCGGCTTCGTATTTGCGCTCGATGTCGCCGAGGGCTATATCGCTCGAGGACGAGCCAAGCATGTGCTTGTCGTTGCCTCCGAGCAGATGACGCGCGCCCTTGACTGGTCAGACCGCGCCACGTGCGTGCTCTTTGGCGACGGCGCGGGCGCTGCAGTGATAGGGGCTGGGGGAGACAACCCCCTTGCCGTTGAGCTTTCGACGGCGCCCGACGTCGAGACGTTGCGCGTTCCCGGTCTGGTCGGCACCTCGCCGTTTATGGACTCCGCAGATAGCGCGAGCGTGCTGTCCATGAATGGTCGCCGCGTGTTCAAGTTCGGCGTCAACGCCATCTGCGACACGGTCCATAAGCTTGCGAGTGATGCGGGCATTTCGGTCGAAGACATCGATCATTTTGTATTCCATCAGGCTAACGAACGAATCCTGAGTCAGGCGGTCAAGCGTCTCGGCGTGCCAGGCGAGCGCGTGGTTCGAACGCTACGCGAGACCGGCAACATTTCGAGCGCCTGCATTCCCTTTGCGCTTGACCGGCTGGCACGTACCGACGCACTGAATGAGGACGACACCATCGCCCTCGTTGGATTTGGCGCCGGTCTGGATATAGGTGGCTATCTGCTTCGTTGGAAGTAGTCGCACATAGGAAATAAAAACGCCCCTAGGGCACAAACAAAGGAGAACTACCATGGCAGATCAGAAGACCTTCGAGCGCGTTTGCGACGTTATCCGCGAGACCGCCGGTCTTGACGATGTCGAGATGAAGCCCGAGTCCACGCTCGAGGAGATTGGTCTCGACAGCCTGGGCACCGTCGAGATCCTCGTTGCCGTCGAGGACGAGTTTGGCATCCAGCTCGATACCGAGGAGAACCCCAAGACGGTCGGCGAGTTCGCCGATACGGTCGAGGCGGCATTGGAGAAGTAGAGATGCTCAAGACTCCTCTCTGCGATCTGCTCGGCATCGAAAAGCCCGTGTTCCAGGGCGGTATGGCCTGGATTGCCGATGCCTCGCTGGCGTCCGCAGTGTCCGAGGCGGGTGGCTTAGGCATCATCGCGGCCATGAACGCCGACGCCAACTGGCTTCGCGACCAGATTCATGAGCTGCGCGCCAAGACGGATAAGCTCTTTGGCGTCAACGTCATGCTCATGAGCCCGTTTGCCGACGAGGTCGCGCAGGTCGTGATTGACGAGCGAGTGCCGGTCGTCGTGACGGGCGCCGGCAATCCCGCCAAGTACATGAAGGCGTGGAACGAGGCGGGCATCAAGGTCATCCCGGTCGTTGCCTCGGTGGCGCTGGCGCGCCTCGTGGCACGTCGTGGAGCCACGGCGGTTGTTGCCGAGGGTACCGAATCGGGCGGCCATATTGGCGAGACCTCGACGATGGCACTGGTGCCGCAGGTCGTCGATGCGGTTGACATTCCCGTCGTGGCCGCCGGCGGTATTGCCGACGGCCGCGGCGTGGCGGCCGCCTTTATGCTGGGCGCCGAAGGCGTGCAAGTGGGTACGCGCTTTCTGGTCGCAGACGAGTGCACCGTCTCGGAGCAGTACAAAGAGATGGTCCTGAAGGCCAACGACACTTCGACGCGTGCGACCGGTCGCTCGACGGGACATCCAGTGCGCGCCCTCAAGAGCCCCTTCACCAACGCCTATGCCAAGAGCGAGGGTTCCGGCGCGAGTGCCGAGGAGCTCGGTGCTATGGGAACCGGTGCGCTGCGTAAGGCCGCCAAGGACGGCAACTACGAAGAGGGTTCGTTTTTGTGTGGACAGATTGCCGGCATGGTCAACGAGCGCCAGAGCGCACGCGAAATCGTTGACGACCTGGTCGATGGCGCCGAGCACGTCCTGAAGGGTGCGTGCGCATGGGTGGCGTAGCGTTTTTGTTTGCCGGCCAGGGTGCCCAGCACCCCGCGATGGGCGTCGACTTGATCGAGACATCGCCGGCGGCTGCCGAGGTGTTCGCCATTGCCGATGAGGTGCGCCCGGGGACGAGCGAGCAGTGCCGGAGCGCCTCCAAGGAGGAGCTCTCGCAGACCGAGAACACGCAGCCTTGCGTGTTCGTGCACGACTTGGCTGTCGCCGTCGCCCTGCGCGAGCGCGGCGTGGTGCCTGCCGCCTGTGCGGGATTCTCGCTGGGCGAGGTCGCTGCACTCACCTTTGCGGGGGCATTCGATACGCGAGCGGGTTTTGAGCTCGTGTGTGAGCGCGCGGCATTGATGGCCACGGCGGCCGAGCGTCACCCCGGCGGCATGCGCGCCGTCATCAAACTTGATGCTGCGCAAGTCGAGAACCTGGCTGCGCAGGCCGGCGAGGACTGCTGGCCGGTCAACTACAACAGTCCCCAGCAGACGGTTGTGGCCGGAGCGCCCGATGCGCTGCAGACCCTCGACGTCCTAGTAAAAGAGGCTGGCGGCCGCGCCATGAAGGTCGCGGTGTCGGGTGCATTTCATAGCCTCTATATGGCCGAGGCGGCCTGTGGCCTTGCCGCATATATTGAGGCCGGTCACGCGCCGTCCCCGTTGCTCATTCCTGTTTTGGCAAATATGACAGCGGCGCCCTATCCGGCGGACCCCCAGACGGCATCGGAGGTGCTGGCCAACCAGGTGAGTCATGCCGTGCGCTGGGTCGACACGCTGCATGCTCTGCAGGATCAAGGCATCGACACGTTTATTGAGGTCGGCCCCGGCAAAACGCTGTCGGGCCTGGTCAAGCGTACGCTGAGCGACGTTCGTGTGTATTCGTGCGAAACGGTCGAGCAGGTCGCAGCTATTGCCGACGAGCTCGCATAGTTCACAGGGCTGTAACCCGAAAGGAATGACATGGGCAACTTGAACAACGGCGCGCTCGAGCGCAACGACTCACGTCGCGTGGCGCTTGTCACGGGCGGCTCGCGCGGCATCGGTCGCGCTTGTGCCGTGGGCCTGGCGGAGGACGGCTTTGATATCGCCGTCGTCTATGCCGGCAGCGTCGATGCGGCGCGCGAGACGTGCGACGCCTGCGAGGCGGCTGGCGCCACGGCGCGCTCATATCAATGTGACGTGGCCGACCCCGCTGCCGTCAACGCGTGCGTGGAAGCGGTCCTCAACGACTTTGGCTCCATTTGGGCGCTCGTCAACAACGCTGGCATCACCCGCGATGGCCTGCTCATGCGCATGGGCGATGACGCCTTCGATCGCGTGCTCGATGTCAATCTTAAAGGAACGTTTAACACGACGCGCGCGCTCACCAAGACCTTTATGCGCCAGCGCGGCGGTTGCGTCATCAACATGAGCTCGGTTGTGGGCCTGATGGGCAATGCCGGGCAGGCCAACTACGCTGCCTCTAAGGCGGGCGTGATCGGCCTGACCAAGGCGGTAGCGCGCGAGCTTGCGCCCCGCGGCGTACGAGTGAACGCGGTCGCCCCCGGGTTTGTCGAGACCGATATGACGGCAAAGCTCTCTGAGAAGGTGCGTGCGGCCACCGAGGACCAGATTCCCCTTAAGCGCATGGCGTGCCCCGAGGAGGTGGCCGGCGTGGTGCGCTTTTTAGCGAGCGATGCGGCTGCCTACATTACGGGCGAAGTCATACGCGTCGACGGCGGAATGGCGATGTAGAAATCAGGGCCGAAGAACGGCTTGGATGAGGAGACCATGATGGAACAGAGAGTTGCAATCACCGGCATCGGTGCCGTGTCGCCGCTCGGCAACACCGCGCTTGCCACCTGGGCGGCCATGTGCGCCGGCACGTGCGGCATCGGCCCGATCACGCACTTCGATACCGATGCGTTTGCCGTCAAGGTGGCGGCCGAGGTCAAGGGCTTTGACGGCAACGAATACTTTGGCAAGCGTGACGCCAAGCATCTGGACCTCTGCGTTCAGTTTGCGATGGCGGCTTCGGACGAGGCAATGCACGATGCGGGCTTTGATGTCGAAGGCGCCATCGATCGCGAGCGCCTGGGCGTCTACGTGGGGTCGGGCGTGGGCGGCATGCAGACGCTCGTCGACAACGTCCACACGATCGCCGATCGGGGGCCTCGTCGCGCATCGCCTTACATGATCGCGATGATGATCCCCAACATGGCATCGGGCAATATCGCAATCCGCCACAAGGCAAAGGGCCCGATCCTGCCCGTGGTGACCGCGTGCGCAACCTCGGCCCATGCGGTGGGCGAGGCGTTCCGCGCCATCAAGCACGGCTATGCCGACGCGATCCTCGCGGGCGGCGCCGAGGCTGCAATTATCCCCGATGCCGTTGCGGGCTTTACGTCCTGCCGCGCATTGACCACCAACCCCGATCCCGCGACGGCCTGCCGTCCGTTCGATGCAGACCGCGACGGCTTTGTGATGGGCGAGGGCGCCTGCGTGCTCGTGCTCGAGAGCATGGAACATGCGCAGACGCGCGGTGCGCACATTTATGCCGAGGTCGTGGGCTACGGCAACACCGATGATGCCTATCACATCACGAGCCCTGATCCCGAGGCTGCTGGCATTGCCCGCGCGATATCGCTGGCGGTGACCGAGGGCGACGTCAAGCCTTCCGAGGGTCTCTACATCAATGCCCACGGCACCTCGACCAAGCTTAACGATTCGTCCGAGACGGCGGGCATTAAGCGTGCACTCGGCGAGGACGCGGCGCGCGCCGCGCACGTCTCGTCGACAAAGTCGATGACCGGCCACATGATCGGTGCTACGGGCGCCATCGAGGTCATGGCCTGTGCCATGGCGCTCGAGCAGGGCGTGGTGCCCCCGACCATTAACTACCACACGCCCGATCCCGCCTGCGATCTTGACTACACGCCCAATCGCGCGGTTCGTGCCGACCTTACCTGGGCGCTTTCGACCAACCTGGGCTTTGGCGGGCACAACGCCGCCATCGCGCTGCGCAGATATACGAGGAGCTAGAGCATGGATTCCAAAAGACTTGCCGAGATAGCCGATGTTATGGAGGACCGCGGCCTCACACGCGTGCGTGTTGAGGAGCCCGATGGCACCGCGGTCGAGCTCGAGCGCGCGAGTGCCGCACAGCCGGTTGCCGTGCCCATGCCCATGCCGGGTGCCGTGACTGCTCCGGCGGTGGCTCCTGTCGCCATGCCTGCCGGCGCACCGGAGCCCGCCGCGCAGGCGCCTGCCGCCGCACCGGAGATCAAGGGCACCGAGGTAACCGCTCCCATGGTCGGCGTTTTCTATGCTGCCCCGGCGCCGGGCGACGAGCCGTTTGTGCGCGTGGGCTCCAAGGTCAAGGCCGGCGAGACCCTCTGCATCATCGAGGCCATGAAGGTTCTCAACGAGGTGACGGCGGAGGCGGATGGCGAGGTGCTCGAGATCTGCGTGGCCGACGGCGACCTCGTGGAGTTTGGCAGCTGCCTCATGAGGATCGGATAGGTGATATCCATGAATAAAGAAGAGCTCAAGAAGCTGTTGCCGCATCGCGAGCCGATGCTTTTGCTCGACGAAGCCGAGCTGGTGGGCGACGAGGCCCACGGCAAGATCACGATTACGGGCGACGAGTACTTTTTGCAGGGGCATTTTCCGGGAAACCCGGTCGTCCCCGGCGTGATTCAGTGCGAGATGCTCGCCCAGAACTGCTGCGTGCTGCTGATGGGCGATGAGGAGGCGCGCGGCGCGACGCCGTTCTACACGAGTCTGGACAAGGTGCGCTTTAAGCGTCCGGTGCGCCCGGGCGACACGGTGGATCTGGTGTGCTCCATCACGCGTGCGCGCGGGCCGTTCCGCTTTGCGACGGGTACCGCGAGCGTCAACGGTGAGGTTTGCTGCCGCGCCGATATGTCTTTTGCACTCATGCACGAAAGTTAAGGAAGGCTTCATGTTCGACAAAGTGCTCATCGCCAACCGCGGCGAAGTCGCGGTCCGTGTTATCCGCGCGTGCCGCGATATGGGCATCAAGACCGTCGCCGTTTATTCCACGGCCGATGCGGACGCGCTACACGTGCAGCTTGCCGACGAGGCGTATTGCATCGGCGGCCCGCGTCTTGCCGAGAGCTACCTCAACGACGATGCCGTGCTCACCTGTGCCGTAAAGTCGGGAGCTAAGGCAATTCATCCCGGCTATGGCTTTTTCTCCGAGAAGGCGAGCTTCGTGCGCGACTGCGACAAGTACGGTCTGGCGTTTGTCGGTCCTTCGGCCGGGGTGATCGACAGCATGGGCGACAAGGACGCCGCGCGTCGAACGGCCGCCGCGGCGGGCGTGCCCATCGTGCCGGGCTGCGATTTGCTCAAAAGCCCCGAGGAGGCGACGGCCGAGGCCGAGCGCATTGGCTGCCCCGTGCTCATCAAGGCGCGTGCAGGTGGCGGCGGTCGCGGTATTCGCAAGGTCGAGCGCGTGGAAGACGCGGCAAAGGCCTTTACTGAAGCACGCGCCGAGGGCGAGGCCGTTTTTGGCGACGGCGAGTGCTACATGGAGAAGTTCGTCGCGCCGGCGCACCACGTTGAGGTGCAGATTATGGCCGATAAGCAGGGCCATGTGTTTTCGCTCGGCGAGCGCGAGTGCTCGGTGCAGCGCCGCAACCAAAAGCTGATCGAGGAGAGCCCCGCGCCATGCCTCGACGGACGCGACGACATTCGTGCTCGCATGCACGAGGCAGCGCGTGACCTGGCTCGTGCCGTCGGCTACGAAGGAGCCGGTACCATCGAGTTCCTGTATTCGGATGACGGCAATTTCTACTTTATGGAAATGAACACGCGCTTGCAGGTGGAGCATCCGGTTACGGAGTTTGTGACCGATACCGACTTGGTCAAGTGGCAGCTGCGCGTGGCAGCCGGCCAGCCTCTGCCCTTTGAGCAGGAGGACATGCCGGTTCGCAACCACGCCATGGAGTGCCGCATCAATGCCGAAACGCCGGACTTTCTGCCGTCATGCGGAACGGTCACCGCGTTGCGTGTGCCGGGTGGTCCGCGCGTGCGCTGGGATTCCGCCATGTTTACCGGTGCGAAAGTTCCGCCGTACTACGACTCCATGCTCGGCAAGCTCATCGTGTGTGCGCCCACGCGTGACGGCGCCATTCGCAAGATGCGCTCGGCCCTGGGCGAGCTCGTGATTGAAGGCGTGAGCGAAAACAGCGAGCTTCAGCTCGACGTGCTGGCAAACGACGAGTTCTTGTCGGGCATGTACCACACCGATCTGATGGGGCATCTCTATGCTGATGAATAGAAAAGCGAAGACGGTCAACGTCCTCGAGGGGCCGATGACCGAGTCGTGCGCCGAGTTTCCCGCGCGCCACGTGTTTATCAAGTGCCCGGAGTGCCGCCGTGTGATCGATGAGGCGCGCCTGCACGACAACCTCGAGGTCTGCCCTCGTTGCGGCAAACACTTTCGCGTGAGCGGTCGCGCGCGCATGCGCATGACGGTCGACGAGGGCACGTTTGAGGAATGGGATGCCAATCTGGCGTCGGAGGACTTCCTCTCGTTTCCCGGTTATGCCGACAAGCTCAAGAGCACTGGCGAGCGTTCGGGCGAGCGCGATGCCGTTGTGTGCGGCAAGGGCAAAATCTGCGGTTGCGATACGGCGCTCTTCTTTATGGACGCCAACTTTATGATGGGCTCGATGGGTTCCGTGGTGGGCGAGAAAATCTGTCGCACATTTGAGCATGCGATCGAGCTGGGATTGCCGGTTGTCGGCTTTACCGTTTCGGGCGGCGCGCGCATGCAAGAGGGCGTGACGTCGCTTATGCAGATGGCCAAGATTTCTGCGGCGGTTAGGCGCCACAGCGAGGCGGGCGGTCTGTATATCACGGTGCTCACTGACCCCACGACCGGAGGCGTAACCGCGAGCTTTGCAATGGAGGGCGATATTATCCTGGCCGAGCCCGATGCCCTGACGGCATTTGCCGGCCCGCGCGTGATCGAGCAGAACATGCACAAGCGCCTGCCCAAGGGATTCCAGCGCTCCGAGTTTTTGCTGGAGCACGGCTTTTGCGATGCCGTTGTTCCGCGTGGCGAGATTGCGCTCACGGTAGGCGAGCTGCTGGCGCTGCACGAAGGGCACGCGCCCGGCCTGGGGGCACCGCATGAGATCGTGCATACGGGTCGCCGCGGCAAAAAGTTGGGACACTTGTTCAAGCGCTCGGCCGCACCAAAAACCGCGCTCGAGATTGTCAAGCAGACCCGCTCGGCAGATCGCGCCACGGCAGGCGAGATGATCTCGCTGGGCCTGGATGGATTTGTGGAGCTGCACGGCGACCGCTACTTTGGCGACGACGCCGCTGTGGTGGCTGGCATTGGCTGGAAAGATGGACGCCCCGTAACGGTCATCGCCATCGAGCGCGGCACCACGACCAAAGAGCGTATGCGCCGCAACTTTGGTATGGCACATCCCGAGGGCTATCGCAAAGCGCGTCGTCTGATGCGCCAGGCCGAAAAGTTTGGTCGACCGGTTCTGTGCCTGGTCGATACTTCGGGCGCGTTTTGCGGCATCGGTGCCGAGGAGCGCGGCCAGGGCGAGGCGATTGCCCAGAATCTCATGGAGATGAGCGGCCTTAAGACGCCGATTGTCTCGGTGGTGACAGGCGAGGGCGGCTCTGGTGGCGCGCTGGCGCTATCCGTGGCCGACCGCATCCTGATGCTCTCGAGCTCGGCCTATTCGGTCGTGAGCCCCGAGGCCTGTGCGTCGATCCTGTGGAAGGATACCGACCGCGCGAATGAGGCTGCCGAGGCGCTGAAGCTCACGGCTCCCGATCTGTTGGCGCTCGGCATCATCGACGGCATTGTTGACGATAGGGGCCTGTCGCATGAGGAGATCGCCGGTGCCGTCATGTCCTCGGCATTTGATGCCTTCGATACGCTTGGGCAGCTCGACGAGGCGACCCTCACAAACCTCCGCTACGAAAAGTACCGCGCAATCGGTCAGTACCGCACGATGTGACAAAGGGGCAGCCCGCATGTCACATTGGGAAAGGCGTTCCATGTCACAAGTTTCTAACACCACGTTTGCAACGACGGTTTCATCAAACGCCATGGCCGTGGTGGACTATCTGTCCAAAAGCATGATGTCGGCGTTGCCGTTTATTGTCTGCGCGGCGTTGTTCCGCACCGTCGCCGTCATTATGGGCGAAGGCATGCTGGGCCTGTGGTCTGCCGATTCCGAGATCTATCGCCTGTTCTACAGTTGGCTCTATAACGCCGGCTACTACTTTTTGCCCATCTATCTTGGTTGGGCGGCCGCCCGCCAGCTCGGTTGCTCGGAGCAGCTGGGTATGATGCTGGGCGGCGTATTGATTGCGCCCGATCTGCTCAAGCTCGTCGATGCCGCATCGACGACGGGGGCATCGATGACTTCCGTGTATGGTCTGCTTCCCGCGCCGGTCAACGATTACACGACGACTGTTATTCCGGTTCTCATCTCGGTGCCCGTGCTATGGCGAGTGGAGTGTTTCTTTAAGCGCGTTATCCCTAAGGCCGTGGCGTTTTCGTTCGTTCCGTTTGCAACCATGCTTGTCATGGTTCCGGTTTCGCTGTGCATTACGGCGCCGGCGGGCAGCTATCTGGGCATGCTGTTGGGCCAGCTTATGTTTATGCTTGGCAATTCCGGTGGCATCGTGTCGCTGCTCACGCTCATGGGGCTTGCCGCGGGCTGGGAGTTCCTAAAGATCGCCGGCGTCAGCAACGTTGTCCTATCGCTCGCCTATGCGCAGTTTATGAGTGTGGGAACGGATTCGTGCATCCTGATCGCCGCGACGATGGCAACGTTCGCCGTTTGGGGCATGCCCTTTGGCGCGTCGCTTCGCGTTGCGGATAAGGACGAGAAGGCGCTCATGCTGGGCTATTCAATCTCGGGTGTTCTTGGCGGCGTAAGCGAGCCGGCGCTGTACGGTTGCGGCTTTAAATATGGCAGGTGCCTGACGTGCATGGCCATTGGCGGCGCCGTCGGAGGCCTTGTTGCGGCCGTGGGCCACGTTACGGCCTATACCATCGGCATGACGAATGTCCTCATGGTCATTGGCTTTGCCACGGGCGGCATCTCGAACCTGCTGTGGTGCTGCGCTGCCGGCGGTGTGGCATTTGCGGTGTCTGCGGCGCTGAGCTACTGCTTTGGCGTGGTACCGACGAAGGGGCAGGTGGCAGAAGACGAAGCCGATTCGCCCGAAACAGTGGCGAGCGCTGCTGAAGCAAGCGCATAAACCTGTGTGACAAAAGGACGATTCCTTTGCCATGCTCCAAGGCCGTGGCCCGTGTGGGTCGCGGCCTTTTTGTATCTGAAGGACAAAGTTGCTACACTACAATCCGTTTGAGCAATAGATATATATAGGCAGTACCGTGGGGGCTGATGAAGATGGTCGAGTGGATCGTTCGTCGTGCGCAGGGCGACCGTGCGCGCGTGGGCACGTTGACGGGCATGGTGTGTATTCTCGCTAATGTTGCGCTTTGTGCTGCGAAGGGCGCAATTGGTGTGCTGTCGGGATCGGTTTCGATTGTGGCGGATGCCATGAACAACCTGTCCGATGCCAGCTCGAATATCGTGAGCGTGCTGGGCTTTAAGCTGGCGAGCAAGCCCGCCGACCCCGAGCATCCTTACGGACATGGCCGCTACGAGTATCTCTCGGGTCTGGTCGTGGCGGCGCTCGTGCTGCTGATCGGCGTTGAGCTGGTGAAGTCCTCGGTTGAGCGCATCATCCACCCCGAACCTGTCGAGTTCTCGCTTGCCCTGGTGGCAGTTCTAGTGCTTTCGATGGTCGTAAAGCTCTGGATGGCGGCCCTCAACCAAAAGCTCGGCAATCGCATTGAGTCCGAGACGCTGCATGCGACCGCGCAGGATTCCAAGAACGATGTCCTTGCCACAGGCGCCGTGCTGGCATGTGCGATTGTTTCGCAGGTGACGCACATCAATCTTGACGCATGGGTCGGCCTTGCCGTTGGCGCCTATATTGGCTGGAGCGGCCTTGAACTTATTCAAGATACGGTGAGCCCGCTTTTGGGCCAGTCACCCGATCCTAAGCTGGTCAAGCACATTCGAGACAAGATCATGAGCTATCCCGGCGTTTTGGGCGTTCACGATTTGATGGTTCACGACTACGGCCCGGGCAGGAAGTTTGCAAGTGCGCACGCCGAGATGGCGGCCGAGGCCAGCCCGCTGGAAAGTCACGACACGCTCGATAACATCGAGCAGTCGTTTAGGAACGAAGACGGCATGATTGTCACACTTCACTACGACCCCATCGTGACCGACGATCCAAAGGTGGCGAGCATGCGCTTGCGCATTCACGCCATGGCTCAGGAGATCGATAACCGCCTCTCGATTCATGACCTACGCTGTGTGCCGGGTCCTACGCACACCAACGTGATCTTTGACTGCGTGCGTCCCTCGGATCTGCAGATGAGTGCCGAAGACTTAAAGCACGCGCTGGCACAACGGGTCGAATCGGAATATCCCAAGTCGATTGCCAAGATTACGATCGACGAAGACTACGTAGGGCATACCCACGAGTAAGGCTGTGCCGGCAAAGCAGGTTATGCAGAAGGGGAGAGCATGAAGAAGCTGTATCTACTCCGCCACGGTCAGACGGAGTTCAACGTCAAAAAGCTGGTCCAGGGCCGCTGCGATTCACCGCTGACCGACCTGGGCCGCAAACAAGCGGGAATGGCAGCCGCATGGCTCAAGGGCCACGACGTTGTCCCCGACAAAGTGGTCTCTTCGCCCTTAGGCCGAGCCATGGACACTGCTCAGCTCGTCGCTACCGAACTCCTCGGCCCGGACGCAGCAGTCGAGCCCTGCGAAGGCATCATCGAGCGCTGCTACGGCACCTTCGAAGAGGGCCCACACGACGCGCTACCCACCGACGTCTGGGATCCGGGCGAGGACTTGGTCCCTTACGGAGGAGAAGGAAGCCAGGCGCTGCAAGAACGCATGGTGGACACTCTCACCAATATCATGGGCTCCGAGGGCATCGAAACCCTTCTAGCAGTAAGCCACGGCAGCGCCAGCCGCCAATTCATCAAGGCTGCAGCCCCAGAGGGCTTCGAGCTCCCAACAAAACTCCCCAACTGCGCCATCATGATCTTCGATTTCGATGAGGCAAAGCCACAAGCAGAAGGCGAACCGTCTCAATGCAAGTTCACCCTCCAGCAAATAGTGGACCCCCAACAAAGTAATTAGCTGAGCGAGCAGAGTTAAGCAGACATCAACGTGTCGTCTCCCGAGCTTGGCAGAGGGGCGGCGAAATATATTAAGTTTGTCGCGAGTTCCGCACGCAAAGGAAAGCACTTAATGTGCTTTCCGTCTTGCGCAGGACTGTAGAGCAGCAAACTTAATATATTTC
>CABUTO010000042.1 GCA_902494535.1 uncultured Collinsella sp. | reverse complement strand
GGGCGTAGCTCAGCTGGGAGAGCGCTTGACTGGCAGTCAAGAGGTCAGGGGTTCGATCCCCCTCGTCTCCACCCGAGCATTGAATGAGGCTCCAACGCAAGTTGGGGCCTTTTTTCATAGAGGCACACAAGGTCAAAGGCGGCACCATGATCCTCCTGGTCGACAAGATCGAAAAAAGCTTCGGCGCGCGCGTCCTCTTTAGCGGCGCGTCCTTCCAAATCAACCCCGGCGAACGCTTTGCGCTCGTGGGACCCAACGGCGCCGGCAAAACCACTATGCTCAAGATCATCATGGGCATCGACAGCCCCGACGCCGGCCAGGTCCAGTACGCCAAGGACTGCCAGGTGGGCTACCTAGAGCAGGAAACCAACCTGGAGCACAAGGACACTACCATTCTCGCCGAGGTCATGGCCGCCGCCAAGGAAATCCGCCGCATGGGCGAGCGCGCCAACGAGCTGCAGGCCCAGATCACCGAGCTCTCCGAGCAGGGCAAGGACGTCGACGCACTCCTTAACGAGTACGGACAGGTCCAGGACCGCTTTGAGCACCTGGGCGGCTACGAACTCGAGAGCAACGCGCGCAAGATCCTGTCCGGCCTGGGCTTTAAGGTCACTGACTTTGATCGCCCGTGCTCCGAGTTCTCGGGCGGCTGGCAGATGCGTATCGCGCTCGCCAAACTCTTCCTGCGCCACCCCGACCTGCTGCTTCTGGACGAGCCCACCAACCACCTGGACCTCGAAAGCGTCCAGTGGCTGCGCGGCTTTATCGCGAACTACGACGGCGCCGTGCTTATCGTCAGCCACGACCGCGCCTTCATGGACGCCTGCGTCGACCACGTCGCCGCGCTCGAGAACCGCCGCGTGACCACCTACACCGGCAACTACAGCAGCTATCTCAAGCAGCGCGAGGACAACCTGGAACAGATGCGCGCCAAGCGTGCTGCCCAGGAGCGCGATATCGCCCACATGCAGGTCTTCGTCGACAAGTTCCGCTACAAGCCCACCAAGGCGGCCCAGGCCCAGGAGCGCATCCGTAAGATCGAGCAGATCAAAAAGGAGCTCGTTATCCTGCCCGAAGGCCACAAGCACATCGACTTTAAGTTCCCCGACCCGCCGCGCTCGGGCGACATGGTCGTGGGCCTGGAGGGCGTGTCCAAGTCCTACGGCAACAAGCACATCTACAGCGGCATCGACCTCAAGCTCTACCGCGGCGAGCACGTGGCGCTCGTCGGTCCTAACGGCGCCGGCAAGTCCACCCTCATGAAGATCATCGCCGGCCTGGAGCCGCCCACCACCGGCACCCGCGATCTGGGCACCAACGTGGGTGTGGCCTACTATGCCCAGCACGCGCTCGAAGGCATGACCGAGTCCAACACTGTCCTGCAAGAGATCGACACCGTCACGCCCAAGTGGACCGTGCCGCAGCAGCGCAGCCTGCTGGGCGCCTTCTTGTTTAGCGACAACGATTCCATCGAAAAGCAGGTCCGCGTCCTCTCCGGCGGCGAAAAGGCGCGCCTGGCCCTGGCCAAGATGCTCGTAGCCCCGGAGGCGCTCCTGTGCTTGGACGAGCCCACCAACCACCTGGACATCGACTCGGTGGACATGCTCGAGAACGCCCTGCAAAACTTCCCCGGCACCATCGTACTGATCAGCCACGACGAGCACCTGGTGCGCGCCGTGGCCAACCGCGTCATCGACATCCGCGACGGCAAGGTCACGGTCTACGACGGCGACTACGACTACTACCTCTACAAGCGCGAGGACCTCGCAGCCCGCGCCGCCGCAGAGGCGGCAGGGGAGAGCGTGCCTGCCGCGGCCAAGTCCACCAAAGCCAGCGCCGCCCAGGCCGACACCCCCGCCGCGGCGCCTAAGCCTGCCGAGGGCAAAAAGACCAAGGAGCAAAAGCGCGCCGAGGCCCAGGCCCGCGCCGCGCTCAACAAAAAGCTCAAGGGTGTGCGCAACCAGCTCAAGAAGATCGAGGCCCAGCTCGACAAAAAGCGCGCCCGCTATGACGAGCTTATGGAATTGATGGCGAGCGAAGAGCTTTATGCCGATCAGGACAAGTTCAACGCCGCGCTGGGGGAATATAACGGCCTTAAGCAAGAGCTGCCCAAGCTCGAGGACGAATGGCTGGAGCTTTCCACCCAGATCGAAGAGGAGACTGCGCGTGAACTCTCGTAAGGCCGCTGCCGTGGCGATGAGCATCATCGCCATCGCCTGTCGCATCTGCGGCATCTTTATGAGCGCGATGACCGTGCTGCTGTGCTTTAGCGGCCTCACCGCCAAGCTGCAAATCGTCGGCTTTGTCGTTGAGCTTTCGCGCGCGCTGCCGAGCGCCATCGCCGGCTATGGCGTCATCACGTCGCCCTTTGGCGGCGTTTTCCGCCTGGATTACGCCATCGTGGCCGTCATCCTGTTTGTGGCCGACTACCTGCTCACGCGCGCCTCGCGCCGCGTCCGCTAGGGGAGCGCCATGTCCAGCAGCTACCTCATGAACCTGCTCGCCAGCGCCGTCGCCGTCATCGTGGGCATCGTCATCCACGAGAGCGCGCACGCCGCTGCGGCCTGGGCGCTCGGCGACAAGACGGCGCGTTCGCGCGGCCGCGTGTCGCTCAACCCGCTCAACCACATCGACCCGTTTGGCACCGTCCTCCTGCCGCTGCTTATGCTCGCGGCCGGTGGCCCGGTATTCGCCTTTGCCAAGCCCGTGCCCGTCTACCTCAACAACCTCAAGCACCCCAAGCGCGACGAGGTCCTGGTGAGCGCGGCCGGCCCCGCATCGAACATCGCGCTCGCGTGTCTCGCGGCCGCTCTCATGCACGCAGCGTACGGCAACCTCTACACCAGCATGTCCTTTGCCGTGGCGTCCCAAATCATGAACTTCGGCGCCACCTTTATCGTGGTCAACCTGTCGCTTGCGTTCTTTAACCTTATCCCGATCCCGCCGCTCGACGGCTCGTCGATCATCGTGCCGTTCCTCAAAGGCAAGGCGCTCGCCAACTACTACCGCCTGCAGCAATACGCCATGCCGATCCTTATCATCGTGTTGTATCTGCTGCCCATGTGGACCGGCATCGACGTGATCGGCCGCTATTTCGACGTTACCGTGTATCCGCTGGCTGAGCGGCTACTCGACTTCGCAATCGCCGGCATCTAGGGTAAACTTACAGGTCGACCGTGCAAAACGGTCGCAACATGCACCCAAACCGCGCCGCGAAGGCGCCGTCAAAGGAGGTCGAAGATGTCGTATCGCGTGTCGACGCAGGTCTACAGCGGACCGTTCGACCTGCTGTTGCAGCTGGTAACCCGCCAAAAAGTTGATATCGGCGCCATCTCCATTAGCGAGGTGGCCGAGCAGTACCTTGCCGAGGTCGAGCGCATCGAGGCGCTGGACCTGGACGTGGCAAGCGACTTTTTGCTGGTCGCGGCAACCCTTTTGGACATCAAGGCCGCCTCGCTGGTACCCCAGGAGGCCCCCAGCAAATCTGTCGACGATGACGAGGACGACGAAGACCTCGAGGAACTCAGCGCACTCGACGGCGACGCCCTGCGCGAGGTCCTGATCCAGCGCCTGATCGCCTACAAGCAGTTCAAGGGCGCGGCGGCGGCCCTTGGCGCGCGCATGCAGGCCGAGAGCCGCATGCATCCACGCGTTGCCGGCCCCGACCCCGAGTTTTTGGGCCTTATGCCCGACTACCTGGCCGGCATTACCCTGCGCGGCCTGGCCGTCATCTGCGCCGACCTGGACGGCAAGCGCCAGACCTTCCTGTTGGAGGCCGAGCACGTGGCACCGCATCGCGTGCCGCTCGACCTGACGGTGGCCTCGGTCGACCGCTTTACCATGGCGCACCAAACCTGCACCTTCCGCGAGCTGTTAGACGGCGACGCCACCACCGAGCAGCTCGTCGTCACCTTCCTGGCCATGCTCGAGCTCGCCAAGCGCGGCTCGCTTACGCTGAGCCAGGACACGATTTTTGGAACCATTCAAATCAACCGCGTCGAGGGCGCCGAGGCATACGTGCCCGGCGAGGGCCCCGAGCTCACCGAATAGGAGCGACCTACCATGTCAACCCTTTCCACGCTAGAAGCAAACAGCCTCAAAGGCGCCCTCGAGGCGCTCCTGCTGGTGTCGAGCGACCCCGTTAGCGCGCCCGCGCTGGCCGGCGCACTGGATATCGCCCCCGGCGAGTGCGCATCGCTCTTGGCCGAGCTCAAGGTTGAGTACGAGGAAGCCAACCGCGGCTTTCAGCTTCGCGAGGTCGCCGGCGGCTGGCGTCTGTTTACACACCCTGCCTACCACGACGTGGTCGAGGCCTACGTGCTGAGCTGGGACACGCAAAAGCTGTCGCAGGCGGCGCTCGAGACCCTGGCCGTGATCGCCTATCACCAGCCCGTCACGCGTGAGGTGGTCAAGGGCATCCGCGGCGTCAACTCCGACGGCGTTATCGCGTCGCTTGTTGACAAGGGCCTGGTGCGCGAGCTCGGCCGCGACCCCGAGCGCGGTCAGGCCATCATCTACGGCACGACCAACGCCTTCTTGGAAAAGTTCGGTCTGCGCTCCGCTCGCGACCTGCCCGATCTGGAGCAGTTTGCCCCCGACGAGCAGTCGCGACAGTTTATCCGCGAGCGTCTGAGCGGCCGCAGCATTCAGTCCACGCTCGAGGAGCAGGCCGAGGACCTGGACGAAGAGCGCGAACTGATCGATACCGATGTTGAGGATACCGATGGCGCAGATCTTCTGCCCACCGGCGAGACCTCGGAGGATATGCATGACGAGGACTAACGAAGCAGGGGAGACGCGCGCCGCAAGCGCCACGGACGCCGCAGCGCCCGCAGCCGGCGCCCAGCCCGTCTACCCGCACACCATGCGTCTTCAGCGCTTTTTGGCGCGCGCGGGCGTGGCGAGCCGCCGCGGCTCGGAGGACCTGATGACCGCCGGTCGCGTGACCGTCAACGGCCAGGTCGCGACCGAACTGGGCACCAAGGTCGATGTGGACCGCGACCATATCGAGCTTGACGGCATGCCCGTCAAGCTCAACCAGGGTGCCGTGTACCTGATGCTCTACAAACCGACCGGCTACCTCACCACCATGAGCGATCCGCAGGAGCGCCCTTGTGTGGCCGACCTGGTGCCGCGCGACCGCTTTCCGGGGCTCTTCCCGGTGGGTCGCCTGGACCGCGACACCACGGGCCTTCTGCTCTTTACCACCGACGGCGACCTTTCGCAGGATCTGCTGCACCCCAGCAAGCACGTCTACAAGACCTATCAGGCACTGGTAGACGGCCGCCTGACCGATCGCGACTTGGAACCACTCCGTCGCGGCATCGAGCTCGACGACGGTCTGTGCCAGCCGGCGATTTGCCGTGTCATCAGCGCGCGCGAGGCCGAGGCCGTGGCTCCGCAAGGCGTCAAGCCCGGCACCACCGCCGTGGAGGTCATCATCCGCGAGGGGCGCAAGAACCAGGTCAAGCGCATGCTGAGCAAGATACACCACCCGGTGATCCGCCTGCACCGCTGTAACTTTGCCGGCCTGGAGCTCAAGGACGTGGCCAAGGGCTCGTGGCGCGAGCTCACCGACCGCGAGGTGCAAATCCTCAAGGCCGGCGGCATCCCGCCTAAGCAGGCCAGCTCCAAGCGTGCCGCCGCGCCGGCGACCAATACCGCGAGTCGCACGCGTCACCACGGCAGCCACGGCTCTGCGCCCAAGCGCAACACCTACCGCGAGCGCTACACGGGATAGCCAGCCCGCCAGAAAGCAACGCCCCTCGTCCTATACCAGCACTTCAACCACCGAAAGGAAGCATTACATGATCGTCGCCATCGACGGCCCCGCCGGTTCCGGCAAGTCCACCATCGCCAAGGAGATCGCCTGCCAGCTGGGCTTTAACAAGCTCGATACGGGAGCCATGTATCGCGCCGTCACGTTCGCCGCGCTCGACCGCGGCATCGATCTGGACGACGAGGCGGCCATCGACGCCCTCGCCGAGCAGATCGAGATTCGCTTTACCAACGGCACCGGCGAGGACACGCGCCTGACCATCGACGGTAAGGATGCCTCGGCCGCCATTCGCACCCCGCAGGTGGACGCCAACGTCTCCAAGGTCTCCGCCTACCCGGGCGTGCGCGCCGCCATGCTCATCCATCAGCGCCGCGCCGCCGAGGATCGCGACATCGTGGCCGAGGGTCGCGATATCGGCACCGTCGTATTCCCTAACGCACAGGTCAAGGTGTTCCTGACCGCCGACCCGCGCGAACGCGCCCGTCGCCGCGTGCTGCAGCGCCACCAAAACGACGCCCAGCCGCTCACCACCGAGCAGCTCGAGGCCGAGGTCGACGAGACCCTCGACGCCCTCAAGCAGCGCGACAAACTCGACAGCAGCCGCGAGGTCGCACCGCTCGTACCCGCCGAGGACGCCGTGCACGTCGACTCCACCGCCCACACCATCGACGAGGTCGTCTCGATAATCGAGGACCTCATCAACCAAAGGAGGTAGCCCATGCGCCTGTTTAAGCAGACGCCCGAGGATTACTACAACGCCCCCTACGCCGAGTTCCCGGCGCTCATCCGCGGCACTGTTGCCGTTGTCATGGCAATCCTTTGGGCATTCTCCAAACTCATGTGGCGCTGGAAGGTCGAGGACGCCGGCCTGCTGTTTGAGCGCCAGGAAGGCCGCGGCAGCGTGGTTATCTGCAACCACACCTCGATGGCCGAGCTCCTGGCTGTAGAGACGGCGCTGTTCTTTGGCGGCCGCCGCATTCGCCCCATCTTTAAATCCGAGTTTGCCAAGACCAAGATCGTGCGCTGGGCCTTTAGCCGTGTGGGCGGTATTCCCGTCGAGCGCGGCACCGCCGACATGAAATGCCTGCGTGCCGCCCAGCATGCGCTGCAGCGAGGCGAGGACGTCCTGATCTTCCCGGAGGGCACGCGCATTCGCTCGCGCGAAATCAAGCCCGAGGTCCACGGCGGCTTTGCGCTCATCGCCCAGATGGGCAAGGCGCCCGTGAACCCGCTCGCCATCTGTGGCTGGTCCGATATTACGCCCGAAGGCAAAAAGCTCATGCGTCCCAAGAAATGCTGGATCCGTGCCGGCAAGGCCATCTCGCTTTCCGATGCACCGGCCGAGCTCAAGCGCAAGGAGCGCCTGGCATGGTTTGAGTCCGAGGCCATGAACCGCGTCTACGCCATGCGCGACGAGCTGTGCGACGAGCACCCGGGCAGGTTCTAGCCATGGGTGAGAACGTCATGAATACCGCCGCGGCCGCCGCTGAGGGGGTCGTCCCCACCATCGAAATCGCCGCCCACGCCGGCACCTGCTACGGCGTGCAACGCGCACTCGATATGGCACTGGCCGCCGCCCCGCAGGCGGGGGAGAGCACTCAGGTCCACACGCTGGGCCCGCTCATCCATAACCCCATCGTGGTACGCGAGCTCGCCGAGGCAGGCGTCGGTCTGGCAGACACCTTGGACGACGCCGCATCGGGCACCGTGATTATCCGCGCTCACGGTGTGGTGCCGCAGGTCATCGACGCCGCTCGCGGGCGTGGCCTTATCGTGGTCGATGCAACCTGCCCCTACGTCAAGAAGGTCCATGTGGCGGCCGAGCGCCTGGTGCGCGAGGGCTACCGTGTGATCGTCGTGGGCGAGCCGGGCCACCCCGAGGTTGAGGGCATCCTGGGTCACGCCGGCGTTGACGCGCAGGTCGTGAGTTGCGCCGCCGATGCCGACGCACTGCCGCTCAAGGGCAAGGTGGGCCTGGTTGTGCAGACCACCCAAACCGCGCAGAACCTGGCCGAGGTTGTGGCCTCCATCACCCCACGCGTGCAGGAACTGCGCGTGATCAACACCATCTGCGCAGCCACGAGCGAGCGACAGCAGGCGGCGGCATCCCTCGCCAACCGCTGTGATTGCATGGTCGTCGTGGGCGGCAAGAATTCGGGCAACACGCGCCGCCTGGCGCAGATTTGTGCTGACGTCTGCGAGCACACGCATCACATTGAGGAAGCTTCCGAGCTTGAGGCCGCATGGTTTGCCAACGCGCGCCACATTGGCATCACCGCCGGAGCCTCCACGCCGCAAGAACACATCGAACGCGCCGTTGCGCGCATCAAGGAGCTTTGCCGCTAATCATGGACCAGACCGTACCCGCATACGCCACCGAAGTGGCCGATTACGGGCGCAGCCGCGACCCCGAGCCGGGTGAGGGCGCGCTCGTTAAAAACGTGCGTCTTGAATCGCCCGCATGGGATGTGGGTATCGAGCCGGGCATGCGCGTGCTCACGGTCAACGGCGAGCAACTCACTGACATGATCGTATGGCTTTGGGAAGCAGACGACGACACCGTCGACCTCGAGGTTCTCGACCCGCGCGACAACACTGTCACCCCCGTGGAGCTCGACCGCTTCCCGGGCGAGGACTGGGGCCTTGAGTTCGACGGCCCCATCTTTGATGGCATGCGTACCTGCGTGAACGCCTGCGTGTTCTGCTTTATGACCATGCTGCCCAAGGGCGGTCGCTCCACGCTCTACATCCGCGACGACGACTATCGCCTGAGCTTTTTGCAGGGTAACTTTGTCACGCTCACGAACCTTTCCGACGAGGACGTGCAAAACGTTATCGATCGCAACATGAGTCCGATGAACGTGTCGGTCCACGCCGTGAGCCCCGATGTGCGCCGCCGCATGATGGGCCGCAACGCCCAGCGCGGCATGGACGTACTCGAGGCCATCATGGCCGCCGGCATCGAGATTCACGCCCAGATCGTTTTGTGCCCCGGCATGAACGACGGCGAGGAACTGCTGAAGACCCTGCGCTTTTGCGAGGAGCACGAACAGATTACGAGCCTGGGCATCGTGCCGCTCGGCTTTACCAAGCATCAGAACCGCTTTACGTGGTCCTACAGCGACAAGCCTGAGCTGGCGCGCGAGACCATCGCCATGATCCGACCCTTCCAGGACCGCGCGTACGAGCGCTTTGGCCGCCACACGTTCCAGATGAGCGACGAGTTCTATCTCGACGCCGGCATCGAGCCGCCCGAGGCCGATTTCTACGACGGCTACCCTCAGTACTACGACGGCATCGGCATGATCCGCTCGTATCTGGACGAGACCGACGACGTGCTTGCCGCCGACGCCGAGCGCCTTGCCCGCGTTCGCAAGGCTATGACTGCCCGCGACCAGCGCCTGGTATGTCTTTCGGGCGCCAGCGCACGCGATACCGTCGCCCGCTTCGTGGAATCTCCACAGGGCCTTTCCGGCACCGTCACGGCCATCAAGAACCGCTACTTTGGCGGCAACGTGGACGTGACCGGCCTCATCGTCGCGAGCGACATCCTGGAGCAGCTACCGCAGGACCTGTCGGGGGTTATGCTCTTTGTGCCTAAGCTCATGTTCAACGCTGACGGCATGACGCTTGACGAGTATCATCGTGACGATTTACTCGCAAGCCTTACCAGTCGCGGCGCCGAGGTTCATGTGGTGTCGACCATGCCGCATGAGCTGCTCGATACCCTGGAGCACATCCTTGGCATTGTGCCTGCCGACTCTACTAATTCCGCTGACCCTACCCATTAAAGGAGAGCAGATGAAACCTATCGTCGCCGTCGTCGGACGCCCCAACGTGGGCAAGTCCACGCTCGTTAACCGCCTGGCCCAGACCTCGGACGCCATCGTCCACGAGTCCCGCGGCGTCACGCGCGACCGCTCGTATCACACGGCCGATTGGAATGGCCGTGAGTTCACCATCGTCGACACGGGCGGTATCGAGCCGCTCAAGAGCGATGACGTCTTTGCCACATCCATCCGCGACCAGGCACTCGCCGCCGCCGAGGAGGCCGCCGTCATCCTGTTTGTGGTCGACGGCCGCACCGGCGTCACCGAGGAGGACGAGTCGGTCGCCCGCATGCTCAAGCGCTGCGACAAGCCGGTCTTTCTGCTGGTGAACAAGCTCGACAACCCCGATCGCGAGAACGACAGCATCTGGGAGTTCTATTCGCTCGGCATCGGTGAGCCCACGCCGCTCTCGGCCCTTCACGGCCATGGCACGGGCGACCTGCTCGACGACATCGTGGCCCTGCTCCCCGAGGAAGAGGACGAGGTCGCCGACGAGTTCCCCGATGCACTGAACGTCGCCATCATCGGCCGTCCTAACGCCGGTAAGTCCTCGCTGTTCAACCGCATCCTGGGTGCCGACCGCTCCATCGTGTCCAACATCGCCGGCACCACGCGCGACGCCATCGATACGGTCGTGGAGCGCAACGACAAGCACTACCGCATGGTCGACACCGCGGGCATTCGCAAGAAGAGCACCGTGTACGAGAACATCGAGTACTACTCCATGGTCCGCGGCCTGCGTGCCATCGACCGTGCCGACGTGGCGCTGCTCGTCGTCGACGCCTCCGTGGGCGTTACCGAGCAGGACCAGAAGGTCATGGGCTTGGCCATCGAGCGCGGCTGCGCCATCGTGGTGCTGCTCAACAAGTGGGACCTGCTCGACGACGATCGCAAGCGCGAGGCCTGCATGGAGACCATCGACCGCCGTCTGGGCGTCATGGCCCCCTGGGCCCAGTACCTGCGCATCTCTGCCCTGACCGGCCGCAGCGTCGAGAAGATCTGGGCGATGGTCGACGCCGCCGAGAAGACGCGCTCGCAAAAGATCAGCACCTCGCGCCTCAACACGTTCCTCACCGACCTGCGCGAGTTCGGCCACACCGTGGTGGACGGCAAGCGCCGCCTGCGCATGCACTATGTGACCCAGACGGGCGTCAACCCGCCGACGTTCACGTTCTTCGTCAACCACAGCGACCTGGTCAACGACACCTACCAGCGCTACGTGGAGAACCGCATGCGCTCGACCTTCGATTTTGCCGGTACGCCCATTCGACTCTTCTTTAGGAAGAAGGAGCAAAAGGATGCTTAATCCGATTCTGCTGACCGCCATCTGCGCCGTGGTCTCGTTCTTTATCGGGGCGATTCCGTTTGGCCTGATCCTGGGCCGCGTGTTCAACCACACGGACATTCGCAAGGCGGGCTCCGGCAACATCGGCACCACCAACGCCCTGCGAGTGGCCGGCCCCAAGGTGGCCGCGCTCACGCTGCTGCTCGACTGCCTTAAGGGCGCCATCTGCGTTGTCATCGCGCGTCCGCTCATCGCGAGCGTGGGCTATGGCTTCCCTGTGAGCATCATGGCTCCCGGAGCCGCTGGCGACTGGATGCTCGGCGTCATTTGCCTGGCTGCCGTGTGGGGACACATCTTTTCTCCCTACCTTAACTTCCACGGCGGCAAGGGTATCGCCGTGGGCTTGGGCGTCATCCTCGCCTGGTACTGGCCCATTGGCCTGTCGTTGCTGGGCATGTTTATCGTGGCCGTCGCCATCACCAAGTTTGTGTCGGTGGGCTCGCTCGCCGCTGCCATCGGACTTCCCATCGCTGCCTGCGCGGTCTTTCCGTACAGCAGCCTGGGCCTCAAGTTTTGCATGGCGATGATTGGCATCACCGTGGTGTGGGCCCATCGCGCGAACATCAAAAAGCTCATGACCGGTAAGGAGTCCAAGCTCTCGTTTACCAAGCGCGTCACCGAGCCCGACGATAAGTAGGAGAGAGTCATGAATGTTGCGCTGATTGGCTCCGGCTCCTGGGGAACCGCCGTCGCCGGCCTCGCCGCCGCGCGAGCCGAGCGCGTGACCATGTGGGCCCATAGCGAGCAAACGGCCGCCGGCATTAACGGCGAGCATCGCAACCCCCGCTATCTGGTGGACTACGTGCTGCCGGAAAACGTTGTCGCCACGACGGACTTGGCCCAGGCGCTCGACGGCGTCGAGGCCATCATCTTTGCCGTGCCCTCGACGCACCTGCGCGACGTATGCCACCAGGCGGCGCCGTTCATCGCGGACGAGACGCCGGTTCTTTGCCTCACCAAGGGCATCGAGCCCGAGTCCGGCCTGCTCATGAGCGAGGTCATCGCCAGCGAGATCGGCAACGAGTCGCGCGTGGCGGCGCTCTCGGGCCCCAACCATGCCGAGGAAATCTGCCGCGGCGGGCTTTCTGCCGCCGTCATCGCCAGTGAAGATCAGCAGGTGGGGGAGACCTTTAAGGAGCTGCTGCTTTCCACGGCCTTCCGCATCTATCTGTCGCAGGACATGACTGGCGTCGAGGTATGCGGCGCCATGAAAAACGTCATCGCCATCGTGTGCGGCATTTCCGCCGGCTCGGGTGCGGGCGATAACACGCTCGCCCTCATCATGACACGCGGTCTGGCCGAGATCAGCCGCCTGGTGCACGCCCGCGGCGGTCAAGCCATGACTTGCATGGGACTTGCCGGCATGGGCGACCTTATCGCCACCTGCACTTCGGAGCATTCGCGCAACCGCACCTTTGGCTACGAGTTCGCTCATGGTGTGTCGCTCGACGAGTACCAGGCCCGCACGCATATGGTGGTCGAAGGTGCCGTCGCGGCCCGCAGCGTCAGCGAGCTCGCCCGTTCACTGGGCGTAGACATTCCGCTCACCTTTGCCGTCGAGCAAACGCTCTACAACGGTGTTACTTTGGATAGGGCGCTCGAGATCCTTACCGACCGCGTTCCCTCCCAAGAGTTCTACGGACTCGCCGACTAGCGCAGAAAGGCTACTACCATGGGTTCCATCAAAATCGCTCCGTCCGTCCTTTCGGCCGACATGGCCAACCTCAAGGGCGAGCTCGACAAGATCGCCGGTGCCGACTACGTGCACTTCGACGTCATGGACGGTCACTTTACCGGCAACCTGACCTTTGGCGTTGACATCCTTAAGGCCGTCAAGCGCTCCACAAATGTACCGGTCGACGCGCACCTGATGGTGTCGAACCCCGACGAGACGGTCGATTGGTACGCAGACGCCGGCGCCGATATGATCACCGTGCACTACGAGGCCTCCACGCACCTGCACCGCACGCTCACACATCTGCAGCAGCGCGGCGTCAAGGCCGGTGTGGTGCTCAACCCCGCCACCCCCGTGTGCGTACTCGAGAGCATCATCGACGTCGTCGATATGGTGCTGCTGATGAGCGTGAACCCTGGCTTTGGCGGCCAGAGCTTTATCCCGGGCACGCTGCCTAAGCTCCAGGAGCTCAAGGCCATGTGCGAGCGTCACGGCGTTTCGCCCCTCATCGAGGTCGACGGCGGCATTTCTTCCAAGAACATTGCCGAGGTCGTCAAGGCCGGCGCCAACGTGCTCGTGGCCGGTTCCGCCGTATTTAAGTCCGAAGATCCCGCTGCCGAGGTTGCGCTGCTGCAGAAGCTGGGCAACGAGGCCGCACAGGAGGCATAAACCCTTATGACCGCAGGTCAAAACCGCATACCCGTGAATCTTGACTATGCCGCCTCGACGCCCATGCGCGCCGAGGCGCTCCTTGCGCAGCGCGAGTACGACGACAGCGAGCTTGCCGGCGTCAACCCCAACTCGCTGCACTCGCTTGGCCGCAAGGCCGCCGCACGCCTGGAAGTCGCCCGTCGCGAGATCGCCCGTAGCTTTGGCGCACGCGTTCGCCCGTCCGAGATCATCCTTACCAACGGCGGTACCGAGGCCAACCAGCTGGCGCTGCTCGGTCTTGCCGAGGGCGCTCGTCAGCGCGATCGCAAGCGCGATCGTGTAATCGTTTCGGCCATCGAGCACGATTCGATTCTGGACAACCTGCCGCTGCTGCGTGCCGCCGGCTTTACCGTCGACTTGGTGCAGCCCTGCCGCGCGGGCTACATAGAGCCTGCCACGCTTGTCGAGCTGCTCGGCGACGACGTTGCACTCGTGAGCATTATGATCGCCAACAACGAGACCGGCGTGGTGCAGCCCATCCGTGAGCTGGCCGCCGCCGCACATGCTGCCGGTGCCTTGTTTCATACCGATGCCATCCAGGGCTACTTGCATATTCCGCTCGATGTCACCGAGCTGGGCGTTGACGCCATGACCGTAGCCGCGCACAAGATTGGCGGCCCCGTGGCCTCCGGCGCGCTCTACCTTAAGAACCGCACGCCGCTGCGCCCGCGCATCTTTGGCGGCGGACAGGAAGCCGGACGTCGCGCCGGCACGCAGGATCTGCGCACGCAGCTCGCCTTTGCCGCTGCCGCCCGCACGCTGACGCTCCATGTGGCCGAGGAGCGCGAGAAGCTGCAAGCCCTTTCCGACAAGCTCTACGCCAAGCTTACGGCCCATCCGCGCATTCACGCCACCATGGGCGACTATGCGCATGCCGACCGTCTGCCCGGCATGGTATCGATCTACATTGACGGCATGGACTCCGAGGAGCTCATCATCAAGCTCGACGCCGCCGGCTTTGAGGTATCGGCCGGTTCTGCCTGCTCGAGCGGCAGCATGGACCCGAGCCATGTTCTCAGCGCCATGGGCATTGGTCGCGAGCAGGCATTGGGCGCTCTGCGTATCTCGTTTGATGACCGTGTGAACCCTGCCGACCTGGACGACTTTGCCCAGACGCTGCTCTCGATCGTGGGTGCCGCATGATCGTCGCCGAGTTTGAACGTGCGCTGCTGGCGCGCTACCCCAAGGCGGACGCCGAGGGCTGGGATCACGTAGGTCTCTCCGTTGGCGATCCCGCTGCCGAGATTACCGGCGTTGCCTGCGCGCTCGATGCCACCGAGGCAAATGTTCGCCGTGCACAAGAAGCCGGTGCCAACGTTCTGCTGACGCATCATCCCATATACATCAAGGCGCCCGAGGCGTTTTGCCCAGCTGATGCCGCACGCCCCCAGTGCAGCGCGGCCCTCTACGAGGCTGCCCGCTGCGGCGTGAGCATTATTTCGCTCCACACCAATCTGGACCGCTCGCACGAGGCGCGTGCCTGCCTAAGTGAGCTGCTGGACGCCGTGCCCGTGAGCTCGCTGGAGCACGTAGACGACCCCGAGTCGACCGGCCTTGGCGCGCTTGCGACGCTCAACGACCCGTGCACGCAGCGCGATCTTGCCGCCCGTGCTGCCACGGCCTTCGGAAGCGACCCGCGTGTATGGGGCGATGCCGAGCGCTCGTGCCGCACCGTCGCCATTCTGGGCGGCTCCCTCGGTGACTTTGGCGAACTTGCCATCGCCGCCGGTGCGGATGTTGTCGTGACGGGCGAGGCAGGCTATCACGTGGCGCAGGACCTTGCCTTGCGTGGGCTACCGGTGATCTTGCTCGGCCACGACCGCTCCGAGGAGCCGTTCGTTGATATATTGATGAACTCTGCAGTTGACGCCGGGGTCGACCCCCGTCATGCGATTAAAATACTGAACCCTTGCCAATGGTGGACTGTGACAAAAGGAGAGAACTTATGAGCGCCGGCGCTACGCTACTCAAGCTGCAACAGATCGATTTGGAGCTCGCCCGCAACAAGAGTGAACTTGCCAATATGCCGGAGCTCAAGGAGCTCGCTTCCAAGCGCAAGACCTATGTGAAGCTCAAGTCCGAGATGACCAAGCTCTACGCCCAGCGCAAGGATCTGGACATTGAGCTCGACGATCTCAATACCACCGAGATTCAGACCAACAACGCCATCGAGGCTGCCAAGAAGCGCCACGTCGACGGCTCCGACTACCGCGAGGTTCAGGACCTGGAAAACGAGCTCGCCACCCTGGCCAAGCGTCTGGACAAGATTGAACACACCCGCAAGGACGTCGTTGTCGCCCATAAGGAGGCGCTCGACCGCGAGGCCCGCGCGCAGGCAATCATCGCCAAGTTCGAGGAGGGCGTGAAGGCCGATACCAAGGCCGCCCGCGCCAAGGCTGCCGACCTGCAGGCTCAGATTGACGCCGCCGCTAAGGAGCGCACCGCGCTTGCTGCCACGCTGCCGGCCGACGTTCTCACCGACTACGAGCGTCTGCTCAAGCAGTTCCGTGGCCTGGCCGTCGAGACCATCCAGGGCAACATCCCCACGGTCTGCCACACCGCGCTGCAGGCATCGTCCATGAGCGACCTCAACCACGACGGTAGGTCAATTACGCACTGCCCGTACTGCCACCGCCTCCTGGTGCTCCCGAGCAAGGAAGCTTAAACGATGGCGGCACCCAACAATTCAATGCAACTTGAGGGAAATACGATCCTGCTGGGCATTACCGGCGGGATCGCCGCCTATAAGTCGTGCAATATCGTGCGCCTGCTGCAAAAGCGCGGCGCGCGCGTCAAGGTCGTTATGAGCGAGCATGCCACCGAGTTTGTGGGGCCGCTTACCTTCCGCGCACTCACCAATGAGCCGGTCGCGGTGGGCCTATTCGACGATCCCTCCGACCCCATCCACCACATTTCGCTGGCGCAGGAGCCCGATCTGGTGGTCGTGGCGCCCGCGACGGCCAATATCATCGCCAAGATGGCCAACGGCGTCGCCGATGACCTCATCTCCACCACGCTGCTTGCGACGCCGCGACCCATCGTGATCGCACCCGCTATGAACAACGGCATGTGGAAGGCGCCGGCGACGCAGGCCAACATGGCCACGCTGCGCGAGCGCGGTGTCCATGTGGTGGGTCCGGGCAGCGGCTACCTTGCCTGCGGCGACGTGGACACGGGACGCATGAGCGAGCCCGAGGATATCGTCGAAGCCATCTGCGAGGTGCTCAATCCTGTGCCGCAAGACTTGGCGGGCAAGCGCATCGTGATTACCGCCGGCCCCACGCACGAGCCGATTGACCCCGTGCGATTCATCGGTAACCGGTCGTCGGGCAAGATGGGCATCGCCCTGGCGGGGGAGGCTGCTCGCCGCGGTGCTGCGGTCACGCTCGTGCTGGGACCGGCATCGCTCGATGTCCCCCGCGGCGTGGCGTGCGTACGCGTGCAGACCGCCGCAGAGATGCTCCAGGCGGCCCTGAGCGCCTTCCAGACGGCCGATGCGGCAATTTGTGCGGCCGCCGTCGCCGACTACACCCCCGCGGCCCCTGCGGACCATAAGCTCAAAAAGGCCAACGAGCGCCTGGATCGCATCGAACTGGTCGAGACGGTCGATATTTTGGCCGAGCTCTCGCGCCAGAAGGGCGAGCGATGCGTGATCGGATTTGCGGCCGAGACCGATAACGTTGTCGAGTACGCAGAGCGCAAAATGGCCCGCAAGGGGTGCGATGTAATAATCGCCAACGATGTCTCACGCACCGATTCGGGCTTTGGGACCGACACCAACAAGGCCTGGATTGTGAGCACAACGGGTACGCAAGAACTTCCCGTACTAACAAAACCCCAGCTCGCAGATACAATTTTGGACTTGCTTCAAAAATTGTAAAAAAGTTCTTGCACAAGTCTAAAGTTTCGGGTTAATATACTCCCTGTTGCGAGCGAGAGCAGAGCAACAAACAAAAGCTTCGGGACGTGGCGCAGCTTGGTAGCGCACTTGACTGGGGGTCAAGGGGTCGCTGGTTCGAATCCAGTCGTCCCGACCAGAAGTTTGCAGGTCAGGCACCTAGTGCCTGACCTTTTTTGTTTTAAGCAATTGCTTAATTTTGATTAATCAACAGGGTGCCAAAAATCTACCTACGCGATAATCGCCTTTTGCGGCTACTTGCGCGTTTTGCACGCGCTTGAGCCGATTTATTAACGCGATGTGAATCTACATACGCGTAGCTGGTATACAGCCGAGTACGGGCTGTATTTATCGCGGCGATTTACACAGATATAGCGACTATAGTGAACAAGCGTGTCGCTGTATTTATTCCAGTAGTTCACTTGATCGGTGGACAAGTGGGCTGCTGCAACGAAACGCCAAGCGGGATGGGCTCTATACGAGGACGCCGCAGGGGTAATGGCGGGGGAGTGCGGCGGGCGCTCTGAGAGCCGCTGTATGACCCCATTTCACCTCAACCCGACAACTATGCTTCAAGACGAGAATCGTTCGTTTGGTTGCCAAAAGAAAAGCCCGCACAGCCTGTGCGGGCTTAACAGCTGAGGCTAGAAGCACCAGGCGGGGCGGACGCAATTCGAGACCGTCGCATTGTCACTGATCGCCGGATCGCCGCCGGCGTGGACACGGAGGAAGAACGTAGAGTGGTCCGGACGCACCGAACGTTCCCACCAATAGCTGCCACTGGCAATGGCAGGGTTGTCCGAATAGCTATTCATCACCTTGCCCTTGAAGGCCTCGTACTGGGTTCCCTCGGAGGAGCTCCAGGGGTAGTCGGAAGCCCAATAGGAGGTGGGGACGATCTCGGAGTAGCTGAGCAGAAACAGCTTGTCGGAGGTAGCCGTCACGGCGGCATTCTTGTTCGCGTTACCGCCGCCGACGTTGTTCGTGAGCTTCCTAACCGATTTAACCTTGGATTGGAAATCGGCGGGCATCAGGTTCCAGATCTCGCCCGAATTCATCTTCGCACGGAGTTCGGATGCCTCCCATCCGCCATCGCTGGTTTTCATGGCGTTCATGCGGGACGAAATATCCGTCGAGGTGGTGAGGAACGTCAGTCCCGCCTTGCCGGTGCCGTCGGCCAAGTCGTCGTGGTTGATGCCGATGATACGGTACTCGAGCGTCTGTCCGTCCGTCAGCTTCATCGAGAACTTCGTTCCCGCATCCATCGCGGCCTTTGCCTTGGCGTACGCCGGCGATGCCTCGCCCTTGGAGGCGATGTCCTCGGCAACCGCTTTCTGCTCCTCGAGCGTCCAGTCCTTCGCGTCCTTGGCGACGGCCGCCTGGACGGTCGCGGAATCGGCCCCGGCGGAGCCTCCACCGGACGCGCCTCCCTCTACGCCGCCGGTCGTCCCGTTGTTCACCGTATTGCCGACCAAATTGAACTGGTTTCGGATGGCCCCCGCCACGCCGGGTCCCGCGAACACGATGACCAGGCCGATGATCGCGATGATCAGGACGTACTCGATGACACTTTGCCCTCGGAGAAGAGTACCTCTAGGAGATACCCCCCCCCCCGAAGGTTAATTGCCGCTGCATGCATATGCGGCTCCCTTCGCTCAGGGTTTGTAGATACGGCTCGAGGGTAGGGCTATTTCAGATTTCTGCACCGGTCTTGCCGCTGCGGCAACGGAGCTCGTAGGGGAGTGTGGCAGGTGCTCTGAGAGCCGCTGCATGGCCCCATTTCCCCTCAACCCGATTACCTGTGCCACGAACTTCAAACCGTTCGTTCGGTTGCCAAAAGAAAAGCCCGCACGACTTTGAACTGCCTCCCATTTCTTGGACATGAGAAATGGGAGGCTTTCTTTATGCGCGTTGATTTGAGGGTGAAGCATGATGTCGAGGCCAGGAAGGCGGCCATAGGGCTCTTCGAGCTCGGGCACGGGTATAAATCTGCCGCGATTGCCCTTTCGCTTCCCG
>CABUTO010000041.1 GCA_902494535.1 uncultured Collinsella sp. | reverse complement strand
GGCGAGACCATCCTGTTCTCGATGTGCATCCTGGAGGAGATGCAGTGGAAGCGCACCCGCTACATCACCTCGGCCGACTTCTTCCACGGCACCCTCGAGCTCGTGGAGCCCGGCGTCCCGGTCTTCCTGTTCATGGGCGAGGACGAGAACCGCAAGCTCGACGAGCGCGTCCGCGCGTTCCTGACCCGCGGCGTGACCGGCGACACCGACATCAACGTCATCGACACCGCCGAGTTCGCGATCCCGGGCCTTGACGACGAGTTCCGCGTCATCGTCTCCCCGTGGATCCTGACGGTGCTCGTGACCGACCGCCTGGCCCGCTACTACGAGACGGTCACCAAGCACAACCTCAAGTATCGCCGTTACTATCACCAGTTCGACTACTAAGAGCAAATTACGTTTGTGTAATTGGGCCTCGCTCCTATATGGAACGGGGCCTCGTTTGGGTTGGAGAGTAATTATGGGCTATCCCCAGCTTGCCGTTATGAATATCAGCCATCGTTATTTTGACCTTGAGGAATTCTTTTCTTCGGCAGCGGCCTCGGGCTACACGTGTTGCGAGCTTTGGACCGGGGCGATGCATCTGTATGTCGATTGCCATGGATACGATTCGCTCGAGCAGGTGCGGGAGCTGTCGCAGCGGTATGGGGTTCGGATTGTGGGGCTTTGTCCCGAACAGAACAACCCCAAGCCGTGGAATATCGCGGCGCGCGGGAATGAGGCGCGTGCACGCACGCTCGCGTACTTTAAGAACGTTGTGGATATCGCGGCGGAACTTGGAGCCGACCAGGTCATGGTCTCGAGCGGCTGGGCATTTTTGAACGAGCCGATCGAGGACGCGTGGGGTCGCAGCGCCTCGATGCTGCGTGCGATTGCCGAGCATGCGGGAGAGCGCGGCGTGCGACTGGTGCTCGAGGCCCTACAGCCGGTTGAGTCGATGATCGTGAACTCGGCGGCCGATACGGAGCGCATGATCGAGGCGGTTGATCATCCGGCACTCAAGGCGTGTCTGGATTTGGGCGCCATGGCGATGGCGGGGGATACCATCGACGATTATTTCGATCTGCTTGGCGATGATGTCGCCCACGTGCATTTTGTCGATGTTGCGGCAGATGGCACGACGCATCTTGCCTGGGGCGACGGCGATCGCGATATGCGCACCGACCTGGATAGGCTGGTGGCGCGCGGCTATCGCGGAGTTGTTTCGGCCGAGACGTATGACGGGCGCTATTTCGCCGACCCCTCAGCTGCCGATGCGCAGGTAATGGCAGAGTATCGTCGTGCGATTGACGCCTAAGTGGGGCAGGGCGCTGAGTTGGCGTTTGACGAATTTTAGTTTGGCGCGCTCTGAGAAATGGGACGGGCTTTCCGCTTGAAGCCAAACCGGAAAGCCCGTCTCGGAATGAGTCTTCAGAATGGGATGCACTTTCCGCATGCGGTCCCATCCGGAAAGTGCATCCCATTCCACCCCCAAATTCCGGGACGCACTTTCCGCTGAGGACCTCAACCGGAAACTGCATCCCAGTTTTTGGTCGGCGGGCGGGACGCGCTTCTCCTATGTTTCCAAATGAATACGGTGTGAGCCGAGGAGGACGATTCTCCCCGCAAACACTCTAGTATGCTAAAGTACCCAGAAGACCGGCGGAGCTATGCCGGTCTTTCGTTCTATATGAAACACAGCATGAGGAGGCTCACCAGATGACGGCCACACCGTGGGGATTCCGGGACATATTGCCCGAGGAGGCTCAGGCACGCGAGGAGATTGCGCTGACGGTGAAGGGCTGCTTCAGGGAGCATCATTACCTGCCGGTCGAGACGCCGCTGCTCGAGGACAAGGGGTCGCTCGAGGAAGGCGGCCGCATTGCGGACACGCCGTTTAAGCTTTTCGATGATGACGGTCGCCTGTTGGTGGTCCGTCCCGATAACACGCTGCCGATCGTGCGCTTGGTTTCGACCCGCATGCGCGCGGCCGATCTGCCGCTGCGCCTTCGCTACGAGGCGCCGGTGGTTCGTGAGTGCCGGCGCAACGCCGGCGGCTCGCGCCAGTTTACACAGCTGGGCTTTGAGCTTATCGGTGCGGGCGATACTGCGGGCGATGTCGAGATTGTCTCGCTCGTGGCCGAGGCGGTGCGCAAGCTGGCGCTGCCCGATGCGCGCATTATCGCAGGTAGCGTGCGTCCGTTTAAAGAGCTGCTTGCGGCGTGCGAGGATCGCGAGCTGGCTGCCGAGGCGCTGCGCTGCGTGCACGCCAACGACTTCGTGGGCCTCGATGCCCGCGTGGCGGCAAGCGCCGAGTCCGATGCCGTCAGGGCCGCCATTAGCGAGCTGCCGCGTCTGCACGGCGGTGCCGAGGTACTCGACCGCGTGGATGCGCTTCTGACGGCGGCGGGCATTGTCGCGCCGCTCACGCGCGAGCTGCGTGCCCTGGTCGAGGGCCTGGCTCCCGAGGACGCCCAGGTGCTGTCGTTCGACTTCTCCATCATGAACTCTTTCGATTACTACACGGGCCTGGTCTTTAAGGCCTATGCCGGCGGCCTGCCTGATCCGGTGGGTTCGGGCGGACGCTATGACTCCATCTTTACCGGCGCATTTGGCGACGGCATCGAGGTGCCGGCGGCGGGCTTCGCCTTTTCGCTCGAGCGCTTGGAGGCTGCGCGCACCTCGGCCGAGGACGCCGCTTCCGATGGCGATCACGCAGCGGGCCGTGGCGCCGAGGGCCCGCTGCGCATCGCCGTGCCCAAGGGCTCGCTTAAGGCCGACACGCTCGACGTGCTCGAGGCCGCGGGCCTGGATGTCTCTGAGCTGCGTGACCCCGGCCGTCACCTGATTGTGCGCGGTCGCGACACACGTGCCGGCGAGGGCACGGTCGGCGATATCGAGTTTGTCATCGTGCGTCCCAGCGACGCGCCCGCCTTTGTGGGCTGTGGCGGTGCCGACTGCGGCATCTGCGGTTGGGATTCGCTTATCGAGGCAGACCTCAACCTACTGCAGCTGGTCGATCTGGGCTATGGCCTGTGCACGTTTATCGAGGCGGAGCCTGCGTGGCGCGCCGGTCAGGCCGAGCGCAACTATGCCCGCCGCGGGTCGCTTCGCGTGGCAACTAAGTACCCGCGCATCGCGAGTGCCTGGTATGCCGAGCGCGGCGTGAACGCCGACATCGTTTCGCTGCACGGCAACATCGAGCTGGGTCCCATTGTCGGCATGACCGACCGCATCGTGGACATTACCGCCACGGGCGCCACGCTGCGTGACAACGACCTGGTCATCACCGGTCGCATCATGGACTGTACGGCCCGCTTCTTCGTCAACCCAGGTGCCGCGCGCTTGGATCCGCGCGTACGCAATCTGGCCGATCGCTTGGCGGTAGCCGTGAAGGACAAGCATTTTGAGCCCGTTGCGGGCTCGGCACAATAGCGCGAGCACGCACGGGCGCCCCAACGTCTGGGCTGCGGGTCGACTGGCGCCGCCGCCCGGCCTCTCGTTTTTCGAACATAACCTCGACCGATAGGGGATACCGATATGAAGACCATCAAGCTTGCTCCCGGCGAGCGCCTCGTTACCAATCAGCTCAATCGCAAGGGCGTGCTGCCGCAAAACATCGTCGACGCCGCCCGCGATATCGTGGCAAACGTGCGCGCCAACGGCGATGCCGCGGTGCGCGATTACTGTCAGCATTTTGACGGTGTTGAGCTGCAGAGTTTTCGCCTGCCGCAGGAGCAGATCGATGCCGCGCTCGAAGGTCTCGATCCGGCCTTTGTCGCGGCGCTCGAAAAGGCTGCACGCCAGATTCGCGAGTTCCACCAGCGTGAGGTCGAGCAGAGCTGGTTTACCACGCGCCCGGACGGCACGATGCTCGGCGTTAAGGTGACCCCGCTTGCTGCGGCCGGCATCTATGTGCCGGGCGGCCGCGCGCAGTATCCCTCCACGGTGCTCATGAACGCCATTCCCGCCAAGGTTGCCGGCGTCAAGCGCGTGGTCATGGTGACCCCGCCGCAAAGGGACGGCCTGATCAGCCCCTACACGCTCGCTGCGGCAAAGCTCGGCGGTGTGGACGAGATCTATATGGTGGGCGGCGCCCAGGCCGTGGCCGCACTGGCGTACGGTACCGAGACCATTCCGCGCGTCGACAAGATCACCGGCCCGGGCAACGCCTTTGTCGCCGCGGCCAAGCAGATTGTCTCGGGCGACGTGGGTATCGACATGGTCGCCGGCCCCTCCGAGGTCTGCGTGCTGGCTGACGCCACGGCCAAGCCCATGGTGGTCGCGGCCGACTTGATGGCCCAGGCCGAGCACGATCCGCTGGCAGCCTGCTATCTGGTGACCTGCGACGAGCGGTTTGCGCGTGAGGTCGAGGCGGGTATCGATATTCTGGTAGCGCAGTCGCCACGCGCCGAGATCACGCGCGCTTCGCTCGACAATGAGGGCACCATCGTGGTGGCCGCCGACATGGCTGCCGCCGTCGAAGCGGTGAACACCGTGGCGCCCGAGCACCTGGAGCTGCACTGCAAGGACGCGATGGGCCTGCTCGGCGGCATTCGCAACGCCGGCGCCATCTTTGTGGGCGCTTGGAGCTCCGAGCCGCTCGGCGATTACGTTGCCGGCCCCAATCACACGCTGCCGACCGGCGGCACGGCCAAGTTCTCCAACCCGCTTTCGGTGGAGGAGTTCGTCAAGCGCTCAAGTGTCATTTGCTATACGCCCGAGGGCCTGCTCTCCGATGCTCCCGCTACGCAGCGTTTGGCCGAGGCCGAGGGCCTGTGGGCACACGCGCTTTCCGCCGCACTGCGTCGCCGTGTGCTGGAGCAGGGCGAGGATGCCGTGAGCGCCGAGTCTCTGGCCGCGGCCGACCTGACCAAGGTCGCCTGGCCGGGCGACGCCGTGGCGACGGTTGTCGAGGGTGTGGACCTGGCGGCGGCGGGCGGTGCCGCTGGCGCGGTCGTCGAGGAGGCCTAAAATGGCCGAGCTGACGCCCCATATGAAGGAGCTCGTCCAGCCCTACTTGGCCGGTATTGAGCCCTACGATCCCAACTTTACGCCCACGCGCATCAATCTTTCGGCCAACGAGAACACCTATCCCGTGCCGGCTGGCGTGCGCGAGGCGGTCGACGCCGCCCTGGCTGCCACACCGCTCAACCGCTACCCCGATCCCATGTCCAACGACCTGCGCGACGAGCTGGCTGCTTGGCATGGCGTGGCTCGCGAGAATATCTGCGTGGGCAACGGCGGCGACGAGCTGCTCTATAACTACCTGCTGGCGTTTGGCGGCGTGGGGCGGACCCTGCTCAACTGTCCGCCGTGTTTTAGCGAGTATGCCTTCTTTGCGTCTCTGTGCCAGACCGAGGTGCGCGACGTGTGGCGCGATCCGGCGACCTTTGAGCTCGACCAGGCAGCCGTGCTTGCCGCGGCACCCGAGTGCAACCTCGCCATCGTGACCTCGCCCAACAATCCTACGGGTGATGTAGCTCCGCTCGATTTTGTCGCGGCGCTGTGCGATGCGTGCCCTGGCATGGTCATGGTCGACGAGGCCTACGTTGAGTTTGCCGACGATTCGTTTGGCGCGGCCACCACGGCGCAGGGGCTTATCGCCGAGCATCCCAACCTGGTGATTTTGCACACGCTGTCCAAGGCGTTTGGCGCTGCCGGTGCGCGTCTGGGTTACGTGATCGCGGCGCCCGAGGTCATCGAGGTGTTCGCGGCGATTCGCCAGATCTATTCGGTCAACGTGCTGAGCCAGGCCGCCGCGCTTGCCTGCGTGCGTGCCCGTGATGCCTACGCGCCCGTGGTGGCGCAGGTCGCATCTGAGCGCGAGCGCGAGCTGGCCGCTCTGCGCGCGATGGCTGCCGAGGGCCTGCCCGTGGAGGCGTGGCCGAGCGCGGCGAACTTTGTGCTCGTGCGCACGCCGCATGCCACGCGCGTGCGCGAGCGTCTGCGCGATGAGTATTCGATTTTGGTGCGCGACTTTAGCTATGCGCCGGGGCTTGCGGACTGTCTACGCATTACCGTGGGTACCCCGCAGGAAAATGATGAGGTGCTGGCTGCGTTTGCCGCGCTGGTGAAGGAGGAGATGTAGATGGGCCGCTATGCCGAGGTAACCCGTAAGACGGGGGAGACCGATATTGTCGTAAAGCTCGACCTGGATGGAACCGGTGCGTGCGATATCTCGACCGGCGTGCCGTTTTTCGACCACATGCTCAACGCCTTTGGCCGCCACGGTTTGTTTGATTTGACGGTACACGCGGTGGGCGACGTTGAGGTCGACGCGCACCATACCGTCGAGGATACGGGCATCGTGCTGGGCGAGGCGTTTTGTCAGGCGCTGGGCGACAAGGCGGGCATTACGCGCTTTGCCGATGCAGCGATCGCCATGGACGAGACGCTTGTGATGGCCGCCGTTGACATCTCGGGTCGCGGGCAGGCCTACTGCGAGCTGCCCGTGCCGACCGAGCGCGTGGGCAGCTTCGATACCGAGCTGGCCGTCGAGTTCTTCTACGCCTTTGCGCGCGATGCCAAGCTCACACTGCACGTGCGCGAGCTGGCGGGCGGCAACTCGCATCACATTATCGAGGCCGCCTTTAAGGCCGTGGGCCGCACGATGCGTCGCGCCTGCGAGCTCGATCCCCGCGTGCAAGGCATCCCCAGCACCAAGGGCTCACTGTAACCGCCACAAAGGCAAAAACCACCACAAAGGGGACAGGCACCTTTGTGGTGGTTTTGGATGATGAGATAAGGGAGGGTCGCGTGGGCGAACCGAAGATCGTGGTGGTCGACTACCACAAGGGCAACTTGTCGAGCGTTGTGCGCGGGCTTGCGCGCGCCGGTGCCGCCGCCTGCACGTCGGACGACCCGGAGCAGATCCGTAACGCCGACGGCCTGGTCATCCCGGGCGTGGGTGCGTTCTACGATGCGATTGCCTTTATGCGCGAGAGCGGCGAGGCGGACGCGGTGCTCGACGCCGTTGCGGCCGGAACTCCGCTGCTCGGCATCTGCCTAGGCCTTCAGCTGTTTTTTGAGCGCGGCGACGAGGGCGTGCCGGCGGACGAGCGTGCGGATGCGGACGACGATGCCTCCGAGCAGGCCGGTGGCCCCTGGGTCGATGGCCTGGGTATTATGCGCGGCTCGTGCACGCGCCTGGAGTCGAGCCGACTGAAGGTGCCGCACGTGGGTTGGGACCAGGTGCACATGACGCCCGCCGGTGCGGCCGATCCGCTGCTCGCCGGTTTTGCCGAGGGTGCCAACATGTACTTCACCCACAGCTACGCGGTGGCAGACGACGCTGATGCCGCCAATGTGCTGGCGCGCACGCACTACACGCGGAGCTTTCCGTGCATCGTGCGCCACGGCAATGTGTGGGGCTGCCAGTTCCATCCCGAGAAATCCTCTGCGCTGGGCCAGCGCATTCTTAAGAACTTCGTGAGCATCGTCGAGGGGGCCGGCCGATGATTCTGTTTCCCGCAATCGATTTGATCGGCGGCAAGGTCGTGCGCTTGGAGCGCGGCGACCGGAGCCGCTGCAAGGTATATTCCGACGACCCCGTGGCCGTCGCCCGCTCGTTTGCCGAGCAGGGCGCGAGCTGGGTGCACGTCGTCGACTTGTCCGCTGCCTTTGGCGAGGACGAGGACGCGTGTGCTGCCAACTCAGCAGCGATCGAGGCCATCTGCGACGTCGACGGCCTGTCCGTGGACGTGGGCGGCGGCGTTCGTTCGCTCAAGCGCATCGACGAGCTGGCCGGCTATGGTGCTCGTCGCATCGCACTAGGCACGGTGCTCGTGACCGAGCCGGGATTTGCCGAGGTGGCGGCTCGCGGCTTTGGCGAGCTGCTGGTGGCAGATATCGCCGCGCGTGATGGTCAGGTCAAGGTGAACGGCTGGCGTGACGGCGCGGGTGTGTCACTCGACGACGCCGTGGCGCAGCTTTCCGAGCTGGGCTTTAAGCATCTGGTGTATACCGACATCGCGCGCGATGGCATGCAGACGGGCATCGATGTGGCGGCGTATCGCCATGTGGCCGAGGTTGCGGGCTTTCCCGTCGTGGCGTCGGGCGGTATCTCGACGCTCGACGATATCCGTGCGCTTGCCGCGGTGGGCGAGGGCGCGATTGAAGGTGCCATTACTGGTCGCGCGCTCTACGAGGGCAACTTTACGCTGGCCCAGGCGCTGGCCGCCGCCCGAGGGGAGGAGTAGCCCATGCTTACCAAGCGCGTGATTCCCTGTCTGGACGTCAAGGACGGCCGTGTGGTCAAGGGCGTCAACTTTGTGAGTCTGCGCGATGCGGGCGATCCGGTGGAGCTGGCGCGCGCCTACGACCGCGAGGGTGCGGACGAGGTCGTCTTCCTGGACATTACCGCCACGAGCGACAACCGCGCGACGACCATCGAGATGGCGGCGCATGCTGCCGAGGAGCTGGCCATTCCCTATACCGTGGGCGGCGGCTTTCGCGACCTGGCGGGCATGCGCACCATGGTTGCGGCCGGTGCCGACAAAGTGTCGCTTAACTCTGCCGCCGTGCGCGACCCGTCGTTGATCAGCCAAGCCGCCGCGGCGTTTGGCAGCCAGGCCGTGGTCGTGGCGATTGATGCCAAACGCGTCGGCTTACCCGGCGCATCCGGAGCCGACAAGTGGGAGGTCTTCACGGCGGGCGGTCGCAACGCCACAGGTATCGATGCGGTGGCGTGGGCCGAGGAGGCGGCTCGTCGCGGCGCCGGTGAGATCTTGCTCACCAGCATGGATCGCGACGGCACCAAGGCTGGCTTCGACCTGGCACTCACTCGCGCTGTGGCGCGCGCGGTGCCGATTCCCGTCATCGCGAGCGGCGGCGTGGGCACGCTCGAGCATTTTGCCGAGGGTGTGATCGAGGGCGAGGCCGACGCCGTGCTGGCAGCCAGCGTCTTTCACTTTGGAACCTTCAGCATCCGTCAAGTGAAGGAGTATATGGCATCGCAGGGAATTCCTGTGAGGTTGGACTTCTAGTGCTGCGGGCTGCGCTGCGGCTTGCCCAGGCACCGCATCTTGCCGCTCAAACCGTCGCTCGCGTACCAAAGTACGCGTCGCTCCTCTTTCGCGGCAACCTGCGGTACCTGGACAACCCTCGCCGACCGGCGATGTTTAAATTGGGGAATTGAAATGAGAGAAATTACTACTCCAGTGGATCTTAAATACGACGCCAAAGGATTGATTCCTTGTGTGGTTCAGCAATATGACACTGGTGAGGTGCTTATGGTTGCTTGGATGAACGAGGAATCGGTGGGGCTGACGCTCAAGACCGGCACCACGTGGTTTTGGAGCCGCAGCCGCCAGGAGCTCTGGAACAAGGGCGCGACGAGCGGCAACATGCAGGAGGTCAAGGAGCTCTGGACCGACTGCGATAGCGATACGCTGCTGGTCAAGGTCGACTCGCCGGGTCCGGCCTGCCACACCGGCAACCGTACCTGCTTCTTTAAGCGCGTGGAAGGGGGAGTGCGATGAAAGTCGTGACGCCGTTCGAGGTCGCCGACTGCAACACCGAGCTCCTCCGCGCGGGCGTGCCATGCCGCGTGCACCTGACTGATGCCTGCGGGGCGCAGTCGCTTTGGCTCGAGGCCGAGAAAGAAAGGCTCGATGAGGCCCATGCCGTCATCGTCGAGTTCTTTGAGAAAAAGGGCGCAAAGCCTCGGTTCGATGAGACCGGTACCTACTTTACGCTGCAGTAACGAGAGGAAATAACCATGGGAGTCAGAACAGCTAACGTGCAGCCGGGAAATATCGGCGAGACGCTGACGGGACTGGCCAAGGTGATTCACGGCCGTCGCGACGCATCGCCGCAGGAGAGCTATACCGCCCGTCTGTTGACCGACGTCGAGGATGAGCTGCTCAAGAAGCTTGCCGAGGAGGCGAGCGAGGTGATCATGGCCTGCAAGGACAACGACCACGACCACATCCGCTACGAAGCTGGCGACCTGGTCTACCATCTGCTCGTAACGCTCGAACGCTACGGTATCACCCTCGACGAGCTGGCCGGCGAACTCAACGCCCGCCGCCACTAGTCTTAGGCGAGGGGCGTGGACTCCCATTCTCCGGTGGGGTGGGGGATATCGAAGGTTCGATAGCCGCAGTCGTAGGCGTGGGCTTGAGCCTCGCGGATGTTCCAGCAAATATCGCAGGCGCGGTGCGCGTCCGAGCCAAAGGTGATGGGTACCTCGGCGTGGGCGAAGCAACGCAACAGCCCCGTCGAGGGGTAATAGTCGTCGAGGCCCTTGCGCGGTGCGGCGGTCGAGACCTCAATGCGACGACCCGTATCGTGGGCGCATTCGGCCATCTGCTGCCAAAACGGCGCGAGGTCAAAGTCGGGCGCAAAGCCTTCCTTCGAAAAGCGCATGACCAGGTCGGGGTGAGCCATCACATCAAAGTTGAGCGGGCTCTCGCAGGCGCGGCACCAGTCATCGACGTAGCGTTCCCATACACCGCGCACGCCTAAGTTTTCCCAAACATGCAGGTTGGTGTCGTCATCGATCCAACCGCAAAGGGAATCGGGCGTATCGGGGCGAGCGACGTCCTCTGTCCCTGCCGTGCCCGCGGCGCCTGCCGCAATATCTCCCGGGTTGCCAATCCAATGCACACTGCCCAGACGCACGACGGCGCCCTGGGACCAGCGCTCAACCAAAGGCTCGCAGCCCTCGTACCAATCGCATTCAAAGCTATAGATAAAGCTGAGATCCGGCGCGATCTGCGCGGCAAGCTTGTGAGCATCCTCAAAGGCCAGACGATGTGCCGGCAAGTCGCCCTCGACAACCTGCACTTCGCAGCTGGCGTCCATGCTGGCGGGCAGGGTGAGATGGTCGGCCGAGACCATGACGCGGCAGCCGGCGGCGGCAGCGGCGCGGACGTTGTCCTCAAATGAGGCATGGCCGTCCGAAAACGAGGTGTGGGTATGGCAATCGACCAGCGGGCACATAGGCATAGCGGCTCCTTTGCATTTAGCGAATCCGCTCCATTGTAATGGCGCAGCCTCGGCGCGTCGTACGCGCGGGGTGCCGAAATCGATTGGAAAGGCTGCGCGGCGCGGCCTCGCTTGCGCTCTCAAAACATGTACGTCAGCCTCCAAAACCGACAAAAAATGACATGTTTGGAGGCTGACGTACACGTTTGGATAGGGGCGAGGGCGGCGACGGACGAAAGTCACGCCTGTGCCACGTCCGATGTGCTAGCGTTTGGGTGAATAAAACGAGCCCGTGCGGAAAGGATCCGGACCGTATGCAACGTGGAAGTACATCTCCGCTGTCCCGCGAGACCGATGCGCCCGAGACCATCGTCAAGCTAGAGTGCGACATCGACGATGCGTCGCCCGAGGCACTCGCCTATGCCGCCGACCGCTTGCGCGAGGCGGGCGCCCGCGAAGTGCACTGGCTGCCTCTCTACTGCAAAAAAGGTCGTCCCGGCTGGCAGCTGCAGGTAATCTGCGCCCGCGAGGACATTGACCGTCTGCAGATGACCATCTTTTTGGAAACCACGACCAATGGCATCCGCCGCCAGGTTATGGAGCGCGTCTGTCTGCCGCGTCGTTTTGAGCAGGTGGCGACGCCTTGGGGCGAGGTATCCGTTAAGGTGGCGACTCTGCCCGACAGCAGCGAGCGCGCGGCTCCCGAGTACGAGGATTGCGCCCGTCTTGCCCGTGAGCACAACGTGCCGCTCCAACGCGTGATGCAGGCGGCTCAGAGCGCGGCACTGCGATTTGAGTAACGCGGCCGGTGGCACGCCACGCCCAGCCCCATCAACCCCACCCGAAAGGACCACCATGAAATACCTTATCGCTTCCGACATTCACGGCTCGGCATACTGGACCGAGCGCCTCTGCGCCGCCATCGAATCCCAGCAGCCCGACCGCATCGTCCTGCTGGGCGACCTGCTCTACCACGGTCCGCGCAACGACCTGCCGCGCGACTACGCCCCCAAGCGTGTGATTCCGCTGCTCAACGCCCTGGCCGACCGCATCATCGCGGTGCGCGGCAACTGTGACGCCGAGGTCGACCAGATGGTGCTCGACTTCCCCGTCATGGCCGACTACGCCACGCTGTTCGACGAGACCGGCCGCGAGCTGTTCCTGACACACGGCCACGTCTTTGGCGCCGGCATGCACAACAGCGTCGACCACGCGCCCGCGCTGCCCGAGGGCTCCGCGCTCGTCTACGGCCACACGCACATCAAGGTTAACGAGGCAAGCGAGGCGCACCCGGGCCTGTGGCTCTTCAATCCCGGCAGCGTGAGCATTCCCAAGGACGGTACGCACAGCTACGGCATCTACGAGGGCGGTGCGTTCCGTCACGTGATCATGGAGGAGGACTAACCATGGCGCAGCACATGGCTCAGCAAAATGCCGAGGGCTCGCGCGATCTGTCCACGCTGGTCGATGCGTCGGCCGAGCTGCAGCATCTGGTGCAGACCATCTGGCGCCTGCGTCAGCCCGATGGCTGCCCGTGGGATCGCGAGCAGACGCATCAGAGCATCGGCAAGAACATGATCGAGGAGGCCTACGAGGCGCTCGACTGCATTGAGGCCGACGACGCGGCGCACCTGCGCGAGGAGCTGGGCGATGTGCTCATGCAGGTCGTACTGCATGCGCAGATTGCGGCGGACGCCGGTGAGTTTACGCTGGCCGATGTGGCACGCGATATCGACGCCAAGCTCATCCGCCGCCACCCACATGTGTTTGGCGATGCGGATGCCGATAACTCCGACGAGGTGCTCAAGATCTGGGACGAGGTCAAGCTTGCCGAGAAGGCTGCCAAGGACAAGGCCGTGGCAGCGGGCGAGGCTGCGCCCGAGGGCCTGCTCGACGGCGTGCCTACGCACCTGCCGGCGCTGATGCAGGCTCAGAAGGTGTCGCGCAAGGCGGCTGCCGTGGGCTTTGAGTGGGAGACGGTCCAGGATGTGTGGGACGAGGTTGCCGAGGAGCGTGCCGAGTTTGAGGCCGAGGCTCCCGGCTCGCCCGAGCGCGAGATGGAGTTTGGCGACCTGCTCTTTGCCCTGGTCAACGTTGCGCGCAAAGAGGGCATCGACGCCGAGAGCGCCCTGCGCGCGAGCACGGCCAAGTTCCGCCGTCGCTGGGCTGCGATGGAGCAGATGGCGGCCAACGCCCATGTGGATCTGGCTGAGCTTTCGACTCATGGCCTCAACGACCTGTGGGATGCCGCAAAGGCGGAGGAGTAAGACTGCGGGGGCGATGGGACGGACTTGTCCCATCGCCCCATTATTTTTTAAAAAAGATTGTATCCCTTGGCTAACTTAGGGCATAATGCAAAAAGTGCGACAAGGCTAACTTATGAACCTGCACGTCGCTGCAGCGTGTAAGCCGCGTTGCCAAGCATTCAACCCGTTTCCAAGTGAGAGGGAGACAACATGAGCGATATTTTGGATGTCTACGGTCGTGAGGTGCTCGACAGCCGCGGCAATCCCACCGTCGAGGTCGAGGTCGTGCTCGAGGACGGCAGCTTTGGCCGCGCAATGGTGCCTTCGGGTGCTTCGACCGGCGCCTTTGAAGCCTGCGAGCTGCGCGATGGCGACAAGGACCGCTACCTGGGCAAGGGCGTTTCGCAGGCCGTCGAGCATGTCAACAACGAGTGTGCTAACGCCGTCGTGGGCCTCGATGCCTTCGACCAGCGCGCCGTCGATGCCGCGCTGATTGCCGCGGACGGTACCCCCAACAAGACCAAGCTCGGTGCCAACGCCATCCTGGGCGTGTCGCTGGCCGTTGCCCGCGCCGCTGCCGAGTCGTCGGGCCTGTCGCTGTACCAGTACCTGGGCGGCGTCAACGCCCACCTGCTGCCCACACCTATGATGAATATCCTCAACGGCGGCGTGCATGCCGACAATAACGTTGACTTCCAGGAGTTCATGATCATGCCGGTGGGCGCCCCGAGCTTTGCCGAGGGCCTGCGTTGGTGCGCCGAGGTCTACCATACCCTCAAGGGCGTGCTGCACGAGGCCGGCCTGGGCGGCGGCGTGGGCGACGAGGGCGGCTTTGCCCCCAACCTTAAGACCAATGCCGAGCCGTTCGAGTACATCACCAAGGCCGTGGAGAAGGCCGGCTTTAAGCCCGGCGTCGACTTCATGTACGCCATGGACCCGGCCTCGACCGAGTTCTACAACGCCGAGACCGGCATGTACGAGCTCAAGGGCGAGGGCGTTGAGTATACGAGCGCTCAGATGGTCGATTACTGGGAGAAGCTCGTCGACACCTATCCCATCATCTCCATCGAGGACGGCATGGCCGAGGAGGACTGGGGCGGCTGGGTCGAGCTTACCCGCCGCATTGGCAACAAGGTGCAGCTGGTGGGTGACGACCTGTTCGTCACTAACACCGAGCGCCTCAAGAAGGGCATCGAGCTGGGTGCCGCCAACGCGATCCTGGTCAAGGTCAACCAGATCGGCACGCTCACCGAGTCGCTCGAGGCCATCGAGACCGCCAAGGAGGCCGGCTATGCCTGCATCGTGAGCCACCGCTCCGGCGAGACCGAGGACTCCACGATCGCCGACCTGGTCGTGGGCGTCAACGCCGGCCAGATCAAGTCGGGCGCCCCGTGCCGCAGCGACCGTATCGCCAAGTACAACCAGCTCATCCGCATCGAGGACGAGCTCGAGGGCAGCGCGCGCTACGCCGGCAAGGCCGCGTTTTACAACATTCGCTAAACAAGTGGTGCGCGCGGGGGGCGGGGTTGACTCGACGCCGCTCCACTTCTGATGGCCGCCATTGGGCGCTGGGCCATATGGCTCAGCGCCTTTTTTATGTCGAGCAAAGGCTGGCGAAGGCAGTGCGGGCGCTCGTGCTATAACTAAAGGACTTAGCGCAAACAAACCTCAACCGCACAAGGCGCACATGGATCAGATTTACGACAACAGGTACTATTCCGCCGGTTCGCGTGAGCCGTCGCCTCGCCGTGCGCGCACGGTGCAGCTCGGTGGGTCCGCCTACGCCGGTGCCGACCGCTCCGCGCAGCGCCCGACAAGTACCTCGCGCCCCAATGCTCAATCGAATACTTCGGCAGATGGACCGGTGCGCCCGGCACGTTCGTCGCATGCGTCGCGTCTCTCGGCCCAGACGCACGACAAATCGAGCAGGCCTTCGAGCCGTCTTTCGGGCTCGGACTTTATGCGCTACGCCAACGACAATGCGGTGGTCAAGGCGATCTATGACTTTACGCACGGTTCTCTACGTCCGCTGTTTATCGGTATCGTGGTGGTGCTGGTGCTCGTGAGCCTGTATTTCCCCGTGCGCGATCTGTACGTGGCAAAGCGTTCGAGCGATATCTTGGCCAAGCAGGTCGAGATTCGTCAGCAATACAATGATGAGCTGCAAAAAAGCGTCGACAAACTGCTCTCGGAGGAGGGCATTAAGGACGCGGCATCCGAGGACCTGGGCCTGGTTATGCCCGGCGAGACCAAAATTGACGTGCTGGGCTTGGATGACGATTCGGACTCGTCGTCGAGCAAGAAGTCGTCGAACGCCAAGAAGGCCAGCGAAGTTGCCAAGGAAATCGAAGAAGTCGGTAAGGATGCGCCGTGGTACATCCAGGCGCTCGACATGCTGTTTGGGTTTAACGGTGTCGAGGGCCAGACGGTCGTGTCCAACGGCAAATAGCGCCCGGAGGGGAGCCCGCAATGACAAATTGCAAACGCTATAAGGTGGCGGCGATCGACCTGGGAACGGTGTCGTCGCGACTGGTGTTGGCGCAGGTCGAGGCCGGGGCGATCGTGGAATCGTCCAAGCATACCGAGATCACCGACTTGGGCGAGGGCGTGGACGCGACGGGGCGCTTTTGCGAGGCGGCCGTTGAGCGCGTGCTCGTTGCGTGCCGCATGTTTGTGGACGAAGCCCGTACCTTTGGGGCCGCGTGCGTCTGCACCACCTGCACGAGTGCCGCGCGCGATGCGTCCAATGCCGCGCTGCTGCTGGACGGTCTGCGCGATCTGGGGCTCGAACCGCAGGTGATTCCGGGCGAGGTCGAGGCGCGCCTGACGTTTTTTGGCGTGGCACACGACTTTGCTGGCGAGCGCATCATCGTCGCCGATTCGGGCGGTGGCTCCACGGAGCTCGCGACGGGCGTCTATGCGCCTGAGCGCGGGGTCTTTGCGCTGGAGGGAACGCGCTCACTGGGCATCGGTTGCCGTCGCGTGACGGAGCGGTTTTTCTCGGCGCTGCCGCCAACGGACAGTGAACTTGCCGCCGCTGGCGTATGGGCGGGCGAGCAGTTCGGGGCTTACTTTGAGGGCCTGCCGAGCAATTTTGAGCGTGCAGAGCGCTTGGTCGCCGTGGGTGGCACGGTGACTACGCTGGTGGCTCTGGTCCACGAGCTGGAACCGTACGATTCGAGCTTTGTTCACCTACGCGAGCTGTCGCTGGAGCAGGTCTCGGCCGCTATCGAGCGAATGTCTGTGTTGGACGCGGAAGGCATCGCCGCGTTACCGGGTGTACAGCCCAAACGCGCGGGCGTGATCTTGGCTGGCGCCGTGGTGATCCGCGAACTCATGCGTGCCGGCGGCTACAAGACGCTCACCGTAAGCGAGAACAGCCTGCTCGCCGGTATGGCCGCCACCATCAACGAGACCCTCGACGGCGCGACCCCCACCATCGCCTGGACTCCCAGCCTCAGCGCCCTTTAAATAAGTTGCGGTGAAATACGGACTAAAATCGCCCTTTCGGGCACCAAACAGTCCCTATTCCACCGCAACTCAACAGCCGGCACCTGGGGACGTTCCTTTTAATATGAGCAGGACATTGTCAAGAGGCAAAATCGGGCCTGGCCCCAACGATATGGGGTCAGGCCCTCTCCCTATATCAGCCCGTCCGCGGCGACCTCGGCGTGTCTTACCGACGCTCGTCTTTGCAGTTTAATATCCGCCCGCGGCGATCTCTCGCTGGGCAATCCGTTGCTACGGCTGAGGCTTCTACGTCGAACCGACAGTCTGTGCACGCGTGTGGCGCCCTGGGCGCTCGCAGAAAAGGGACCTGAGGTTCGCCTCAACGGCTTCGGATCGAACCGCTTCCGGGGTGACTGGCTTATGTGCGGGGGACCGCCCCCCTACGCCTCCTCGGCCATGAGGCCGACCGCCCATACCCAGCAGGCGAGCTCGCGCGCCGTGGCCACGTTCGCCTTGTTGCCGTGGACCCCGCGCGCGAGCAGCGCCTCCCGCCTCTCGACCAGCCTCCGCACGCCCTTGGCGGCATGCCTCCGGGCGCCCCGGTCCGGGGCCTGGCCCTTGGCGAGGTCCTTCGGCCGCCCCGAGCACGTCAGGTAGTGCCACGCGGCCTCGACCAGCGTCTTCCTCAGGTGCTTGTTGCCGGCCTTGGTGATCGCGCCCCTGCGGTCGCTCTCCCCGCTGGAGTGCTCGGAGGGCGTCAGGCCGACCCACGCCGCGAACGAGCGGGCATTCCTGAACCTCGAGAACTCGCCGGCCTCGAACACGAGGTCGGCGGCGGACGCGGTGTCTACGCCCTTGAGGCAGCGGAGGGAGTCGACCCTCTTCCTCCACCTGGGCTTGCGGGCCTCGGCCTCGACGAGCCCCTCGAGCCTCGCCTTCTCCTCCGCCGCCCGCCTGACCGCGTCGACGTAGTAGGCGAGCACGTCGTTGTCGGCCCTCTCCGCGAACCTTATCGACTCGATCCAGGACCAGTGCGCCCGGGTCCAGTTGCCCTTCCTGCGGCCGGTGGGCGTCCTCTCGTCGAAGACGAGCCCGTGCCTGAGCAGGAACTTGGAGAGCCGCTGCTTCGAGCGCGAGAGGTCGTCCCTCGCGTCCTCGAGCGCCCTGGTCAGGTCGCGGGCGGCCTCGCACTCGTCGTCGGGGACCCACACCTCGACCACGTTGCCGACCGACAGCATGCGGGCGAGGAACTCGGCGTCGTTGCGGTCGTTCTTCCTGCGCCTGTCCGCGCTGGGCTTGATCATCTTCGAGACGGCGCCGACCACGCAGTCGACCCCCAGGCCGGAAAGCCTCTTCTGCAGGTCGAAGCCCGTGACCCCGGACTCGTACACGCACCTGGCCCTGGGGTCCACGGAACGGACCCACTCCGCGACGGCGCCGGCGTCGTAGCCGAAGGTCGCGGCACGTACCTCCCCGGTCATGACGTCGAGGGAGACGGCCTTTATCGAGCGGGCGTGGACGTCGAGGCCGATGAAGGTGGTAGTATCGAGCATGGGAGCCCCTTCCATGAATGCGGCGTGGCCGCCACGGTTGGATTAGACACTCACCATTGTCGGCCTAATCCGCGGTCTTTCATGCAGCAGGGGCTCTCAATGTTTTTATGTCCTGCTCATATCGTCTATGCCGGCAGTAAGGGACAGTCCCGAAGTGCCGGCATATAAAGAACGTCCCCAAGTGCCAAGTGCCAGAGCTGTCCCCTTTGCACCAAAATGGTGCAGATTAACCTGTCCCCAATGCACCAAGCGTGTCGCGGGGGCCGCGTTGTGACACAATGGCGTTTGTTCGATTCGTTATGCGAAAGGCCAACTATGGCAAATAAGAAAAAGAACTCCGAGGCCGCGCCGACGCCCGAGCAGCAGGCCCGCGCTGCCTCCAGCTCTCGCAAGAAGCAGCGCAAGACGTACGTGTCTAAGACCGTCAAGATCGTTCTGGTGGTCATCGGCGTGCTGGCGATGCTGCTTTCTGTCTCGGCGATGGCGTGCTCCGGCCTTATGTCGCAGGCTGAGGACACCTCGGGCTACAAGCTGACCGGCGGTGTTGCTGCCACTATCAACGGCACCAACCTTACCGAGGACACCGTGACCAAGCAGATCATGAGCATGCGCACGTCCTACGGCTACACCAAGGATGAGGATTGGGCGCAGTATCTGGTTGACAACGACCTCACGCCCAAGAAGTACCGCAAGCAGCTCATCGACTCCTACACGCAGCAGATTCTGCTTCAGCAGGCACAGAAGGAGAACGGCGTGACGGTGTCGGACGAGGAGGTCGAGAAGGCTTGGAAGGACGCGTGCAAGAGCGCGGGCGGTGCCAAGGCCTTTAAGAAGACCCTCAAGACCTACGGCTATACCGAGGACACCTACAAGGATTCGCTCAAGGAGAGCCTGGCGCAGCAGAAACTCAAGGATGCCGTGGCGCCCACCAGCAAGCCCAAGGACAGCGAGATCGTCGATTACATCAACGAGAACCTGTCTAACTACAACGATGCTCGCCGCTCGTCGAACATCCTGATCAAGGTTGATTCCGACGCTTCCGACGAGGACAAGGCTGCCGCCAAGGCCAAGGCACAGGAGTGCCTGGACAAGATCAACTCCGGTGAGCTGAGCTTTGAGGACGCCGTTGAGCAGTACTCCGAGGACACCGGTTCCAAGGAGAAGAAGGGCGATGTGGGCTGGGATAAGCTCACCACTTTCGTCGACAGCTACCAGACGGCGCTCGAGGGGCTCAACAAGGGCGACGTGAGCGACGTCGTCGAGTCGACCTATGGTTACCACATCATCAAGTGCACCGACTACTTCCATGTCGATAATCAGGTCGATGACATCAACCAGGTGCCCAAGGCCATCAAGAAGTACGTTTCCAATGTGGTGAAGACGCAAGCGGCCAGCACCGCGTACAGCGAGTGGCTGGAGCAGTACAAGAAGGATGCCGACATCACCGTTAACCCCATGCCCAAGGACGTGCCGTACAACGTCAGCCTGAAGGGCGTCACCAAGAGTTCGACCGACGATTCGTCGACGACTGAGTAATCATGGGGCGGCGCTCGTGTGAGTGCCGTCCGCACTATTGAGGAGGATTTGCAGATGACCAACGAAGAGCTGCAGAAGGAAATGATTGCGGCCATGAAGGCCAAGGACAAGGTTCGCCTGTCCATCATTCGCCAGGTCAAGGCCGAGGTGAAGAATATCGAGGTCAACGAGCGCCGCGATGTGACCGAGGAAGACGTCAACAGCATGATCAAGCGTTTGATTAAGCAGACGAGCGAGACGTTGGAGATGTCCATCAAGGCCGGTACCGACCAAGAGCGTACCGACAACCTGACCGAGCAGGTCAAGATTCTGGAGAGCCTGCTGCCCGCGCAGGTTTCGGGTGAGGAGCTCGAGGCCCTGATCGAGCAGGTTATCGCCGAGCTGGGTGCCACGTCCAAGAAGCAGATGGGCCAGGTTATGGGTGCACTCGGCAAGGCCACCGGCGGCAACTTCGACAAGCCGGCCGCGGCAAAGATCGTCGGAGCAAAATTGGCGTAATTTGTTACGCGGTTTTACCAAACCGCGTAACGGCTCGACGCTGCAAACCCGCACACGCGGCAATCTGACGTTCAATTTCAAGGGCGCGACCATAAGGTCTGCGCCCTTTCATTTCACGTCACCTTGCTCGCGTGTACGGTTTTCGCTCATATGACCCAATCCGCTGTCAAGAGCCACAATGGCCCCGCCGACCGCTTGCAATCGGTCGGCGGGGCCTGCCGTTGAACCCGTCCCGGTCCGCCCCCGGCATGTCGTCGACGC
>CABUTO010000040.1 GCA_902494535.1 uncultured Collinsella sp. | reverse complement strand
CTCGTTGCGGCGCGGCTGCGCCTATGGCACTTCGACATCATTGTCGCAGCCCCGACCCGCGGTCACGAGCGGGGGCTCCTATCTTTTTAGTGCCCTCGGATTGGGTCATAGTGTCTGACATTGCCAAAACATCGGCGTTTCCTTGATTGTCAAATGATCCGTAGGGAGTCATTGGTGACATCGCCTTGATATTTTATTCAGTCAGCTGTGATGTCATTTGAGCTGCTTACCTGCTTAAGGCAATTGACGGCATAAGTCCGCTATCGAAAATATTGCTCAAAATATCGTTCAAGAAGTCGCGGGGCGATTTTTGATGCGTCGCACGTCAAGTGATTTGGCAAGTTCTTGGTTAGATATTGGTCAGTTTTGGGCAACCTTGCCAAAAGCTTGACGAATGCAGATTTAGACGTCGACGAATGAACATTTCAGGCAGGTTCCAAGCAAAATTCTGGGCCGATTCTCGATAATCGCCTTCAATCGCCCCTTGCCATGCGCTGGCCTCGCGTACAATCTGCTCCGACATTCGCGCGCCGTCCGGCGCTTAAGAGGGGAGGGCCCCATGGCAAACGAGATCTGGACCATCAAGCGTTGTCTCGAGTGGACCAAGGAGTACCTGGCCGAGCGCGGCGAGGAGCACCCCCGTCTTTCTGCCGAGTGGCTGCTGTGCGCCGCCACGGGCCTGGCGCGTATTGACCTATATATGCGTATGGACGAGACGCTTAACGCGGCCCAGCTCGAGACCATGCATGCGGCCGTTGTCCGCCGCGCTAAGGGCGAGCCGCTGCAATACATCACGGGCAGCACGCAGTTTCGCATGATCGACGTCGCGTGCGCTCCCGGTGTGCTCATTCCGCGCCCCGAAACCGAGATGCTCGTCGAGGAAGTCCTCAATTATCTGGATGCCGAGGTGCTGAGCCCCGAGGCTGCTGCCCGTCAGCGTGTTGAGCTGCCTTGGAACGATGAGGTCGAGGAGGCACGCAAGGCTGAGGCCGCGCTGGCAGACGAACGGGCGACCGCCGAGCGCCGTGCCGCTAACCTGACGGCTGCCGATGAGGCGGCGCTAGGCGGCGACGTACTGGGTAGCCGCGCCTATGCCGAGGAACTGGCCGACCGCGAGGCCGAGGAAGCCGCGCAGGCAGCAGAAGCCGAAGTCGCGGAAGCCGCCGAGTCCGAGCTCGACGAATACGGCATCGCCATCGAGGGCGCCGACCAGGAGACGGCTTTAGCTCAGGATGCCGCTGCGCCTGCCCCAACCGAGCCCTGCACTGCCCGCGTTCTCGAGGTCGGCTGCGGCACAGGCTGCATTTCGCTCTCCCTTGCCTGGGAGCGCCGCGGTCACGTTACCTGCACCGCCACCGATATCGAGCCGCGCGCCATCGATCTGGCCACCAAAAACCGCGACGCCCTCGGCCTCACGGCAGATGAGGTTGCCTTTAGCCTCACCAACCTGGTGAGTTCCATTCCCCGCGAAGAGTGGGGCACCTTTGACGTGCTCGTCTCCAACCCACCTTACATCCCGACCGGCGTCATGCGCTCGCTGCCGCACGAGGTCAAGGACTTTGAGCCCGATCTGGCGCTCGAGGGCGGTGCCGACGGCCTCGATATCTTCCGCCGCCTGCTCAACGCGGCGCCCTACATGTTGCGCGCCGGCGGCCTGTTTGCCTGCGAGCTCTACGAGGGCGCCCTCGATGCCGCGGCCGAGCTCTGTCGTCAAGCGGGTCTGTCGGACGTGCGCATCGTCCACGACCTCACCGATCGTCCCCGTATCGTCCGAGCCATCGTCACCGAGCCCAAACAGCGCCAGTAATATTTATTAACTGGTTAGCAAAAATTATAAACTAGTTTATAATTAGGACGGCTGAAAGAGGTCGGCCCATGCAACCTCCTACCTTTCGGGAAATCATTGCCCTACTCAAGCACGATGGATTCGTGAAGGTCGCGCAAGTCGGTAGTCATGCTAAGTATGTTTCTGGCGATCGTGTTGTCACCGTGAACGGCTCTGGTGGTGATCGACCAAAGAAGGGCACGTGGGCAAGTATTCGTCGCCAAGCTGGATGGTAGTTGGAGGCAAAATGAGGCAGCGATTTACCTATGACTGCGTTCTCATAAAGGAAGACGACGGTTACTGCGCCAGCTTCCCGCAGATTCCCGGCGCCTTTGCCGATGGCGATACGCGCGAAGAAGCGATTGCCCATGCCGCTGAGGCGCTGATGGCGTTTTTGGCCGACGACCTCAACAACGGTTTGATTCCGGCAGGGTACGAACGCTCGGCCGAGGTCGTGGCCCTTTCAGTCGAAATCGACCACGAGGACGCTCGGGAAGCGGCGTGCCGAACATTTAAAGACGCAGCGCTGGATCTCAAAGTCTCCGCTCCGCGGATTACCGCGCTGGTCAAAGCCGGAAAGCTCGATGTTGAACTCGTCGACGGCCGTCGGATGATAACGATAGACAGCATCGAGCGCTATGCCGCCCAAAGACGCCACGCCGGCAGGCCAAAGAAGTTCGTCGCAGTCCAATAACCCCCTCACTTTCACCGACTACTAGAGCCGCTCACCAAACCAACATGCGCTCTGGGCAAATAGGCTGAATGTTTCGTGCGAGAATGCCCCTCAGTAAACAAACTTTCACCAGAGCGTAAGGGGCTGGCATACACATGCAGACGGTCTATCGGGTATACGAGGGAACGCGCGAGCCGCATCGGCTCGCCGTCGAGCGCACGGCCGAGGTGCTCGCCCGCGGCGGCCTGGCCTTGATCCCGACCGAGACCGTCTACGGTGTCGCCGTGGCAGTCAACGCCTTCTCGGACGCCGTACCCCAAGATACAAGCGAATTCCCATCGTGGCCGCGCGATCCGCAGGCTGTCGTCAATGGCGCCGCGGTCCCTGCGCTCGGTACCGGCTACCGCCGCATCTTTACCCTCAAGCAGCGCAAGCTCACCCAAACGGTCGCCTGGCTGGTTGATAATGCCGAAGCACTCGACCGCTATGGCGTGGATATCCCGGAAGATGCCCGCGTACTTGCGCGACGATGCTGGCCGGGAGCCCTGACTATCGTGGTCAAGGCGGCTCCCTGCGTGCCGACCTTTATGCGTGCTGCCGACGACACCGTGGCCCTGCGCGCTTCGGCCTCTCCCGTGGTCCAAGCGCTCATCCGCGCCTGCGGCAGTCCCCTTGCCTGCACGAGCGCCAACACACACGGCGCGCCCTCGCCGGCAAGCTTTGCCGCCGTCGAAGGTCGCATCCTGGAGGGGGTCGATGTTGCCGTCGACGCCGGCGAGACCCCGTGTCGCGACGCCTCGACCATCGTGTCGTTCCAGCACGGCGGGCTCCAGATCCTGCGCCAAGGCGCACTTCCCGCATCAGAGATCGAACGGGTCCTGTCCGACCCGATGCAATAGAAAGGTGTAAGCGATGTCGTTGAATCTGGGCAGCCTGGGCATGGAAGATGCCTCGTTTAACTTTGGCGGTTCCTACATCATGGCGCTCGACTGCGGCACCACCTCGGTACTTGCGACCATCGTCGACGAGTACGGCTGCATCGTCGCGCAGGCACGTCGTAGCGTCAAAACCAGCTTCCCGCGTCCCGGTTGGATAGAGCAAGACCCCATGGAGGTGCTTGCCAGCCAGATCGGCGTGATGATGGAGGTCCAGTTTAAGAGCGGCATCCATTCTGACCGCATCGCCGCCATCGGTATCTCCAACCAGCGCGAGACCACGGTGGTGTGGGACCGCATAAGCGGCCAACCCATCTATAACGCCATCGTGTGGCAATGCCGTCGCACCGCACCTCTGATCGACGAGCTGGTCGAGCGGGGCGCAGAAGAGCTGGTGCGCTCCCGCACGGGACTCACGCTCGATCCGTATTTCTCGGCTTCCAAGGTGCAGTGGATCCTCGACAACGTCGACGGTGCGCGTGAGAGCGCGGCGGCGGGCGACCTCATGTTCGGCACCATCGACACCTGGCTCATCTACAACCTCACCGGCAGTCAGGTCTTTGCCACCGACTACACCAATGCCAGCCGCACGGCGCTCTTTAATATCCATACGCTCGATTGGGACGACGACCTGCTGGCGCTCTTTGACGTTCCACGTTCCATGATGCCCGAGGTTCGTTGGAGCTCGGGCGACTACGGCCGCGTCGCGAGCGACATCATGACCAACATGCCGCCCATCATGGGCGTGGCGGGCGATCAGCAGGCGTCGCTGTTCGGCCACTGCTGCTTCCATCCCGGCCAGACCAAAAACACCTATGGCACGGGTTGCTTTATGCTCATGAACACCGGCGACGAGGTCGTCGAATCCAAGAACGGTCTGGTCTCCACGATCGGTATCGCCGCGGACGGCAAGATCAGCTATGCGCTCGAGGGTTCTATCTTTGCCGCCGGCTCAACCATGAACTGGCTGCGCAACAACATGGGCATCATCTCGAGTGTGAGCGAGTCCGCGCAACTCGCCGCTTCGATCAACGACAACGAGGGCTGCTACTTCGTCCCCGCCTTCGCTGGCCTGGGCGCTCCCTGGTGGGACCCGCGTGCCCGCGGTATCGTGTGCGGCCTGACCGGTGCCTCGAGTCGCGCGACCATTGTGCGTGCGGCCTGCGAGTCCATGGCCTACCAGAGTTATGACGTGCTGCGCGCCATGGAGCAGGACGTGGGACTTTCGATTGAGCGCCTGTCCGTCGATGGCGGCGCCTCACGCAACGAGTTCATCATGCAATTCCAGGCCGACCTGCTGGATATCCCCGTGCTGCAATGCGAGACGGTGGAGACCACGGCAATCGGTGCCGCGTACTTGGCGGGTCTTGCCGTCGGCTATTGGGAAGACCTGGAAGAGCTGGAGCAAAATGCCCAGATCGTTAGGACCTTCCTTCCCCACATGTCCGCCGAGCGCCGCGAGCAAAACCTTGCGGGCTGGCGTGATGCAGTCAGGCGCTCGCTCAGCACCGCACAGTAGGGCTGTGATGGGCTGCTCGATATAACAAACCGCTAAACTAATGCATGGCGTGCAGCGGCAACATTGCTTCGCGCCTTGTCAGCAAGGCCGTTTTGCGGCCGCAACGAAAGGGGCAATCAACCCATGACCGTCACCTACGACGCGTCCCGTGTGACGCTTGTCGACCACCCGCTCGTCCAGCACAAGCTGTCGATCCTGCGCGACAAAAACACCGGCACCAACCAGTTCCGCCAGCTTGTGCGCGAGCTCGCACTTTTTGACGGCTACGAGGCCATGCGCGACCTGCCCATGGAAGACGTCGAAGTCGAGACCCCCATCACTACCGCCACGTTCAAACAGCTCGCCGGCAAGAAACTCGCCATCGTGCCCATCCTGCGTGCGGGCCTCGGCATGGTCGATGGCATCCTCGACTTGGTACCCTCCGCTCGCGTGGGCCACATCGGTATGGAGCGCGACGAGGTTACCCACGAGCCGCATGAGTATTACTGCAAGATGCCCAAGGATATCGACCAGCGCATCTGCCTGGTCGTCGACCCCATGCTCGCCACGGGCGGTTCGGCCGAGATGGCCATCAGCTACCTGCGCGGGCGCGGTGTCAAGGACATCCGCATGCTGTGCATCGTCGCGGCCCCCGAGGGCCTCAAGTCGCTGACTGAGAAGGACCCCGATGTGCATATCTATACCTGCGCCATCGACGACCATCTCAACGAAGCTGCCTACATCGTTCCCGGCCTGGGCGACGCCGGCGACCGCATCTACGGCACGCTGTAATCTCTGGGCCATACCGGCTAACGTCGAAAATACGAAGAAATGGTGCGCGCGGGCGAGCAAAAGACGACCGCGCGCACTCCTGTTAACGGACGTTTTGCCCTGCAGGGTTCGAGAAAAACGTATTACCGTACCTGCGGCATAAAGAAGGTCTTAAGAAAACGAACAGGTGCGTATTAACCGATGCTTTTTCGGTTGTACTTTAGCGATTGGCTCGTACAATAGTCACCAATGTTTGGCGGGAACTGTCCTGTGAGGCGATAAAAAAGGAAAGTGAGGACGCCAGTGTTTCAGATAGCCGATCTGCTCGCTATCGTTGCAGGTGCCATCGCGGGCGCGATTGCCTTCCTTCCCTTTGTCTTTACGCTCAAGCCGGTTCTTGACGATAAGCAGAATGCGGACATGCTCAAGGGTATGGTGAGTCTCGCGGTCTCGGCAATCGCGTTGCTTGTCTTTACCCTGGTCGTGTTCGCGTTGTTCGGAGAGGCGTTTCGTATGTTCCTCTTGGGCGAGGCGATCGGCTTCGTGGCCTTTATGGCCGTCTGCACGGTTCGCGTCGCCAAGGCGCTGCGAGATCCTCATGAGGTCGAAAGGTAAGTCGTGGAAATTTTTGAAAAGCTGCCTGATGAGATTAATCATCTGGTCAGCGAGTTCAGCTCCACCCCCGTCGCGGGCGATCTGAGCTGCGGCATCACGCAGTACTCGTTTTGGCTGATCGTCTCCACGATCGTGCTCCTGATCGTCCTGGCCGTGTTCAAGAAGAAGCAGACGTTGGTCCCCAAGGGCTTCTTCGTCAACGGTTTCGAGTACATCATCGAGTACGTCGAGAACGATATCGGCAAGGGCGTCGTGGGTGAGAACTGGAAGAAGCACTTCCCGTTCCTGTGCTCGCTTTTCCTGTTCATCCTGATCAATAACATGATCGGCCTGATCCCGGGAATGAAGCCCGGCACCGGCGCAATCGGCTCCACCGCCGCGCTCGCCATCTTCGCCTTCGTGTACTTCATCTACTACGGATGCAAGGCTCACGGCGTGATCGGCTACATTAAGAGCCTCGCCCCGGAGGGCGTGAGCTTCCCGATGAACGTGCTCGTGTGGGTCGTCGAGCTTTTTTCGACCTTCCTGCGCCTCATCACGCTCGCCGTCCGTCTGTTCTGCAATATGTTCGCAGGGCACGTGGTCATGGGCTCGTTCGCCATCATGGCGAGCATGTTCATGCAGCCGCTGCTTCAGCAGGCTTCCGCGGCTCACGCCGTCGGCGCCCTGCCTTCGCTTGCCTGGCTTGCCATCCTCATCCTGATCTACGCGATCGAGCTTGTGGTCGGCGCCATCCAGGCTTACGTTTTCACGGTCCTTACCGCCGTGTATGTCTCCGAGGCAGAGGAGGTCGCGGAGGAGGAGTAGTCTCCCGTTCGCGTCTTAAAGGTAAGGCAATTCGTTTAACCGCCGGTGCCCGTACCCATGGAGCCCGGCAGTTATAAAAAGGTTATCCTGCGTGAAATAAGACACGCACGACAAAGGAGGAATCGTGGGAGTTATCGGTTACGGTCTCGGTGTTATCGGCGCTGGTCTTGCTATCGGCCTGTCTGCTCTGGGTGCTACGGGTGCTATGGCCCGTCAGCCTGAGGTCCAGGGCCGCGTGTTCACCGTCTTCATCATGGGCTCCGCCTTCGGCGAGGCTCTGGCTCTGATCGGCTTCGTTGTCGCGCTGATCGTTAAATAGCACGGAGCGTCAAGTATGAATCTTTCATCCCAGAAGAGCGCGATCGCACTCTCCGCGTCCGCGGCCGCGCTGCTCATGCCGGTTTCCGCGTTCGCCGAGGACGGCGCTGCCGGTGCGGACATCCTCATCCCTAAGATGGCGGAGTTCATCCCGGCGCTTATCGCCTTCCTGATCATCTGGATCGTGCTGGCCAAGGTCGCCCTGCCGGGCATCATGAAAACCATGGAGGAGCGCGGCAAGAAGATCGAGGAGAGCCTCGACGAGGCCGAGAAGACCAAGCAGGAGGCTATCGCCAAGCGTGCTGAGTCCGACTCGATCGTCACCGACGCCCGTCGTCAGGCTGCCGACATCGTTCTCGAGGCCCGTAAGGACGCCGAGTCCGAGCGCGCCCGTATCATCGAGGCTGCTCACAAGGAGGCCGAGGAGATTATCGCCAAGGCCCACACGACCGTCGAGGACGAGCGCAAGTCCATCTACGCCGGTGCCGCGAGCTCCATCGCCGACCTGTCCGTCGCCGTCGCCACCAAGATCGTGGGCGAGGCACTCGAGGACGAGACCGAGCAGAAGAAGCTCATCGAGCGCTACATCCAGGAAGCAGGTAGCCTGAATGCCGACTAGCCGCTATCAGGACAAGGTGCTCGAGACCTACGCGCGCTCCCTCATGGAAGCCGCCAAGGCCGAGAACCATGTGTTCGAGGACCTCGAGATGATCGAGCGCCTGGCTTCCGCCAGCCCCGAGATCATCGCCGTGCTCGACACCATGTCCAAGCGCGACCAGCTCGACCTTCTTCCCAAGGTGGCAGCTGCCTTTAAGTATGTTGCCGAGGAAGACGAGGATGTAGTGGGCGTGACCGTCACCACGGCGATCCCGCTCGACGACGAGCTGCGTCAAACCATCACTAAGAAATGCGAGCAGGACTTCGGCCGCAAGGTATTCCTTATCGAGCAGGTCGACCCGTCTATCGTGGGCGGCCTGGTGCTCGAGGCCCGCGGCGAGCGTCGTGACATTTCCGTCAAGACGCAGCTGCGCATCGCGCAGGAGACCCTCGCAAACTCTGCTAATTCGTACGGAGGTGAAGCCTAATGTCCAAAACCCTCAATGCCCAGGATATCGCCAAGAAACTGCAGGAGCAGCTCACGAGCCTCTCCGCGACGGTCGATACGCATGAGGTTTCAACGGTCGACGAGGTAGGCGACGGCATCGCGCGCGTCTCCGGCCTCAAGAGCGCCATGGCAGGCGAGCTTCTGGAGTTCAAGAGCTCCGATACCGGTGAGACCGTCTTCGGTCTTGCCCAGAACCTTGACCGTGACGAGGTCGGCGCCGTTCTGTTCGGTGCCGTCGACTCCATCAAGGAAGGCGACGAGTGCCGCACCACTGGCCGCATTATGGATATCCCCGTGAGCCGCGCCATGCTCGGCCGCGTCGTCAATCCGCTCGGCCAGCCTATCGACGGCCTGGGTGACATCGTCGCCACGCATCGTCGCCCCATCGAGTTCAAGGCCCCCGGCGTCATCGACCGTACCCCGGTGTGCGAGCCGGTTCAGACCGGTCTGTTGGCCATCGACTCCATGGTGCCTATCGGCCGTGGTCAGCGTGAGCTCATCATCGGCGACCGTAAGACCGGTAAGACCGCCATTGCCATCGACGCTATCCTCAATCAGCGCGGCAAGGGCATGGTCTGCATCTATGTCGCCATCGGCCAGAAGGCCTCCACGGTTGCCAACATCCGTGAGACCCTCGCCCAGCACGGTGCGCTCGACTACACCATCATCGTTTCGGCCACCGCTGCCGATTCCGCCCCTATGCAGTACATCGCGCCTATGGCCGGTGCCGCTATCGGCGAGTTCTTCATGTACAACGGCGAGGACGGCAAGCCCGCCAGCGAGACCAACCCCGGCGGCCACGTGCTCGTCATCTACGACGACCTGTCCAAGCAGGCTGTGGCCTACCGTCAGATGTCGCTGACGCTGCATCGTCCGCCCGGACGCGAGGCCTATCCTGGCGACATCTTCTACCTGCACTCTCGTCTGCTCGAGCGTGCCGTCAAGATGTCCAAGAAGAACGGTTACGGCTCCATGACGGCTCTGCCGATCATCGAGACCCAGGACGGCGACGTTTCGGCCTACATTCCGACCAACGTCATTTCCATTACCGATGGTCAGATTTACCTGCAGTCCGAGCTCTTCTTCCAGGGCCAGCGCCCGGCAGTCGACGTGGGTATCTCCGTGTCCCGCGTCGGTGGCGACGCACAGACCAAGGCTATGAAGCAGGTCGCCGGCAACCTCCGTCTGGACCTCGCTTCGTACCAGGAGCTCGCCGGCTTTACGCAGTTCGGCTCCGACCTCGACGAGGCCACGCAAAAGCAGCTTACCCACGGCGCTCGCATGACTGAGCTCCTTAAGCAGCCGCGCTACAAGCCGTTTGAGGTTGGCGAGCAGATTGCAGTTCTGTTTGCAGGCAACGAGGGCTTCCTGGACGACCTGGAGATTGCCGACGTGCTGCCTTTCCGCGCTGAGCTTATCGAGTACTTGGACAACGGCTTTGGCTCGCTGCTCGACAAGGTTCGCGCCAAGAAGATCGATGATGACACCAAGGCTGAGCTCTTGCGCGTCATCGGCGACTTCAAGCAGCAGTTCATGGCCAAGCACCATTCGGATGTTTCTGGATCAGAGGAGAACTAAGCCCCATGGCCAACCTTCGCGACATTAAGAAGCGAATCTCCTCGGTTACCACGACCAAGCAGATCACGCGCACGATGGAGATGGTCTCTACGGCCAAGATCCGTCGTGCCCTCGATCGCTCCAAGCAGGCCGAGCCCTATAAGGAGGCGCTGACCGACGTCATGTTGACGGTCGCCGGCGACGCCTCCTGTTCGGGCACCGATCCCATGCTGCAGAAGCATGAGAGCGTCAAGCATGGCCTGATTGTCGTTATTGCCTCGGACCGCGGCCTTGCCGGCGGTTTCAATACGACGGTGGAGCGCACGGCCGAACAGCTCGCCGCTTCTTGGGCGAACGATGGCATCGAGTGCGAGATCATTGCGTGTGGACGCAAGCCGGCCACGTATTTCCGCGACCGCGCAAACGTCGTCATGCACTTTGAGGGCAATTCCTCCGAGCCCGATTTCAATCAGGCTCGCATGATTTCCTCTCATATCTGCGATGCGTATCGTGCCGGCGAGCTTGACCGCGTCGAGCTTGTCTACCACCACGCCAAGAACCGCGTGGATCAGGAGCTTCGCGTCGAGCACTTGCTGCCGCTCGATCCCGAGATGATCGCTATGGCCCACGGTCCGCGTAAGAACGAGACCGACGCCCCTAAGCGCATCTCGTCCACGTTCGAGTTCGTGCCCTCTCCCGAGCATGTTCTCGGCAAGCTTGTACCGTCGTATATCCTGACGGTCATCTATCAGGCCCTGATCGATTCGGCGGCCGCCGAGCAGGGTGCACGCCGCAAGGCCATGCACTCCGCGACGGAAAACGCCACCGCGATCATCTCGACCCTTACCCGCACGTATAGTCGCGTGCGTCAGGCTTCGATCACGACCGAGATTAACGAGATCGTCGGCGGAGCCTCAGCATTGGAGGAACAGTAATGGCAAATAACACCGTAAAGCTTGCGGTCGAGGAAGCCACCAAGAAGACGACTGCCGGTGATGGTCGCATCGTGCGTATCATCGGCCCTGTCGTCGACGTCAAGTTTGACGGCGCGGTGCCCCCGATCTACAACGCGCTCACGGTCGAGGCCGAGACCCCGATCGGTCACCTGAGCACGATCCTCGAGGTTGAGAGCCAGCTTCCGGGCGGCGTCGTCCGCACGGTCGCCATGTCCTCGACCGACGGTCTGCAGCGTGGTCTCATCGCCACCGATACCGGTAAGCCCATGAAGATGCCCGTTGGCCCCAAGACGCTTGGCCGCATCTGGAACGTCATGGGCAAGCCCGTCGACGGCAAGCCTATGCCCGAGGTGGAGGAGTTCTACCCCATCCACCATGCAGCGCCCTGTTTCGACGAGCTCACCACCAAGACCGAGATCTTCGAGACCGGCATCAAGGCCGTCGACCTGCTCGAGCCCTACATCCGCGGCGGCAAGACAGGTCTGTTCGGCGGCGCCGGCGTCGGCAAGACCGTTCTGATCCAGGAGCTCATCAACAACCTCGCCCAGGAGCACGGCGGCACCTCGGTGTTCACCGGCGTCGGCGAGCGTACCCGCGAGGGCACCGACCTGTTCCTCGAGATGAGCGAGTCTGGCGTTATCGACAAGACCTGCTTGGTCTATGGTCAGATGAACGAGCCGCCCGGAGCGCGTCTGCGCATCGGTCTGGCCGGCCTTACCACCGCTGAGTACTTCCGCGATCGCGGCCAGGACGTTCTGCTGTTCATCGACAACATCTTCCGCTTCTCTCAGGCAGGTTCCGAGGTTTCCGCACTGCTGGGCCGTATGCCGTCCGCCGTTGGTTACCAGCCCACGCTGGCAACCGAGATGGGCGACCTCCAGGAGCGCATTACCTCGACCAAGACGGGCTCCATTACCTCCGTCCAGGCTGTCTACGTCCCCGCAGACGACCTGACCGACCCGGCGCCTGCCACGACGTTTACGCACCTCGATGCCACCACGGTTCTTTCGCGTAGCATTTCGTCGCTCGGCCTGTTCCCGGCTATCGACCCGCTTGCGTCTTCCTCCGACGCTCTCGATCCCTCGATCGTCGGCGAGGAGCACTACCGTGTCGCCGTCAAGGTCCAGGAGCTCCTGCAGGAGTACTCCGACCTTCAGGACATCATCGCCATTCTGGGTATGGACGAGCTGTCCGAGGAGCAGCGCCTTACGGTCAACCGTGCCCGTAAGATTCAGCAGTTCCTCTCGCAGTCCTTCCACGTCGCCGAGAAGTTCACCGGCAACCCCGGTGTCTACGTCCGCGTCGAGGATACCGTCCGCTCTTTCGCCGAGATTGTCGACGGCAAGGCCGATGACCTGCCTGAGCAGGCTTTCCGCTATGCTTCCACGATTGAGGACGTGCGCGAGCGCGCCCGCAAGATGGGGGAGAAGTAGGTTATGCGTATCCGCATCGTGTGCCCCGTGAGCTGCGCCTATGAGGGCGACGCTGCGTTTGTGTCGATTCCGTCCACGGATGGCGAGTTTGGCGTTCTGCCTGCTCACTCCAGCGAGATCTGCACGATCGACCGCGGTTACGTTCGCGTTTCCGATAAGGCCATGGGCACTGTCGACCACACGTTTGCCGTGGCCGGCGGCTATGCCCAGGTTGCGGACGATGTCGTGACCGTTCTCGCCGAGCGCGCTTGCGATTTGGCGACCGTCGATGCCGACAAGCTTAAAGCTGATATTCAAGGTTTTGAAGAGAAGCTGGGTAATTTGTCGGAGGATGATGCACGCCGCGCCTACCTCTATAATGAAATCGCATGGTGTAAGCTCAAGCTTGCCCAATAGTCAAACGATTTAGCGTTCGACCATTTGCGAACACATCATGCCCGGGATGGCCCAGCCACCCCGGGCATGCTTTTTGAAAGGGTAGACCTTGGATATTATCCGCGTTGAGGGTGGCCACGCCATCGGAGGCTCCGTGCCCGTTTCGGGCGCCAAGAACTCCGCGCTCAAACTCATGGCGGCAACGCTTCTGGCGCCGGGCAAGACGACGCTGCAGAACGTGCCCGATATTTCCGATGTCCACGTGATGGGCAAGGTGCTCAAAGGCATGGGCGCTACGATCGATGTTCTCGACGAGCACACGCTCGAGATTGATACCTCTCAGGTCGATTCATGGGAGGCCCCCTACGAGCTCGTTGCCAAGATGCGCGCTTCCACCGCCGTCATGGGACCCCTGCTGGGCCGCTTCCATCGCGCCAAAATTGCCATGCCGGGCGGCTGCAACTTGGGTGCTCGCAAGATCGATATGCACATTCTTGGTCTTGAGGCCCTGGGCGTTGAGTTCGATACCGCCCACGGTTACATCAACGCTAATGCGCCCCAAGGTCTGCGCGGTACCACCGTCACGCTCGAGTTCGCCAGCGTCGGTGCGACCGAGAACCTCATCATGGCCTCTGTGCGCGCACAGGGCACCACGGTTATCGATAATGCCGCCCGCGAGCCCGAGATCGTCGATCTCGCCAACATGCTTAACGAGATGGGCGCCAAGATTGTCGGCGCCGGTACGCCCGTCGTGACTATCGAAGGCGTGGAAGAGCTCCATCCCGTTACCCATCGCGTGGTGGGCGACCGCATCGAGGCCGGTACCTTTATCGTTGCCGGTGCGTTGATGGCCGACGATCGCGGTGTCGACGTCACGGGTTTTTGCCCCATTCACTTGGGCATGGTGCTCAAGAAGATGGAGCTCATGGGTATCGACTGCGAGCGCGTCGAAGATGGCGTCCATGTGAACCGTGCCGAGCGTATCAAGCCGGTCGACATCCAGACGCTTCCGTTCCCCGGTTTCCCGACCGACATGCAGGCGCAGATTATGGTGCTCTCCGCCCTTGCCGACGGCAGTTCCGTTATTACCGAAAACATCTTCGAGAATCGCTTTATGTTTGCCTCTGAGCTGGTGCGCATGGGTGCCGACATTCGTATCGAGAGCCATCATGCCATGATTCATGGCGTCAAGGGCTTCTCGGGTGCACAGGTTACCTCGCCCGATCTGCGTGGCGGAGCGGCCCTCGTCGTAGCGGGCTTGATCGCCGACGGGACGACCGAGGTTTCGGCCATCCATCACATCAAGCGCGGCTACGAGCAGTTTGTCGAAAAGCTGCAGGCGCTCGGCGCGCATGTCGAGCATGCTTCCGTCCCCGATCCCGTCATCTACTAATACAGGTTGCCTATGTTTAATAAAAAGCCCCTCGCGGATACCACCGCCCGAAGACCCTCAACTGGTGCACAGGCCAAGATCTACAGTCGCGATAACGTGGCTCGCTATTCCGAGCGCGCTCGCCAACGTCGTCGTAGCCACACGATTCGTCACGTCGCGCTCATTGTCGTGCTTGGCGTGCTGCTGAGTGCTACTACCGCTGCCGGCCTGTGGTTTGCCACCATTATGGGCAAGCTCGGCGATTCTAATGTCATTACCGACAATCTGCGTCGGGTTCTGGTTGACACCGATGAGGCAAAGGATCCGTTCTACGTGCTGCTTCTTGGCACCGACGGCCGTCCGGGCGAGGATACGTATCGCGCCGACTCGATTATCCTGGCACGCATCGACCCCACGCAAAAGCAGGCGACGCTCATTTCCGTTCCGCGCGACACCAAGGTCGAGTACAAGGGCGAGACCATGAAGATCAACGCCTGCCATACCGTGGGCGGCGCCGAGGCCATGGTCGAGGCGGTCAACGAGCTGTGCGGTGTTCAGATTTCCCACTATGCCGAGGTCAGCTTCGACGGTATGCAGGCGCTGATTGATTCGGTTGGCGGTATCGACATTAACGCAACCGATGATGTTGACGACCCCGAGCACCTGGATATTAAGATTACCGCTGGCCAGCAGCATATGGACGGTGCCACCGCCCTTACCTATGCCCGCTGCCGCTACACCTATGCCGACGGCGATTACACGCGCATGCGCCACCAGCGTCAGGTGCTTGGCGCCCTTGCCAACCAGATTCTCAATAACTTCGATGCCACGAAGATCTTTGGCCTGGTTAATTCGCTGTCCGATATGCTCGTAACCGATATGAGCGTTCAGGATATCGTGGCTACGGTCAACGCCATGCGCGGTATGGATGTCGACGGTATCTACTCGGCCAACCTGCCCTCGTATGCCGACGACAGCACCATGATCGACGGTGTGAGCTACGTCTTTGTCTACGAGGACGAGCTCAAGGAAATGATGGAGCGCGTCGATGCCGGCAAGGATCCCAAGGGTCCCAACACCATGGGTCTTTCCGACGGTTCCAGCTCTACGATCGGCGACCTGAACAACAACACGTCTGACGACTACGCAAACGGTACCGCAACCTCATCGGTCAGCTCTGACGATTCCGATGACTCAAGCGATTCGAGCGATTCGGACTACTACGAAGAGCCCACCGGCGACGGCAACGGCTACGAAGCCAACTATTAGAGTTACGCGGTTTTACCAAACCGCATAACCGCTTGACGCTGCGCGGGCCGCATTTGGACAATCTGACGTTCAACTTCAAGGGCGCGACCAGAAGGTCAGCGCCCTTTCGTTTCACGTCACCTTGTCTCAAATGCGACCCGCTCGCTGTCGTTGCCAAAACATCGACGTAGTCGTTGGGGACGTTCTTAAACGACTGGTCAAAGGGGACACTCTTGATGCACTTGGCACTTGGGGACGTTCCTTATGTGCCGGCAGATTGGGACACTCCTTGCGTTAAGAGGCTGGCGTGCGTCAACCTGTTCTCGTTGCAGCAAAAAAATCGCCCCGTTCTCGGTTGAGGACGGGGCGATTCGTCTTTTGGGCTTATGCAGCCAGGCTTATGCAAAGCGGGCGACGAGCTCCTGGAGCACGTCGGTCATCTTGACGAGCGAGCTGACCGGGACGAACTCGTTGACGCCGTGGTAGCAATAGCCGCCGGTGGAAAGGTTGGGGCAGGGCAGACCGCGGAACGACAGCTGGGCGCCGTCGGTGCCGCCACGAATCGGCAGCACTTGGGGCTCAACGCCGCAGGCAAGGTAGGCTTCCTTGGCAACATCAATAAGCTCGGGATAGTCACGAACGATCTCGGCCATATTTCGATACTGTTGCTTAATCTCGACCGTCACGCGCTCCTCACCCAGACGCTGGTTGAGTATCGGGGCGGCGGCATCAATAAGGTCGAGTTTCTGCTGGAACTTGGCGGCGTCATGGTCGCGGACGATATAGCGCGCTGTGGCGTGATCGACGGTCGCAGATACACCCTCAAGGTGATAAAAGCCCTCGTAGCCTTCCGTATACTCCGGGCGCTGCACGTAGGGGAGCAACGCGTTGAAGTCGCAGAACAGATTGCCTGCGTTGACCATACGGCCCTTAGCGTCGCCCGGGTGGATGGACTGGCCCTCAAAGCGGACGGTCGCCTCGGCGGCGTTAAAGCACTCCCACTCCAGCTCGCCGATGGGGCCGCCGTCGACCGTGTAGGCGTACTTGCAGCCAAAGGTATCGATATCCAACAGCTCGGCTCCGTGGCCGATCTCCTCGTCAGGGCAGAAGCAAATGCCGAGTGCGGGATGGGGCAGAGAAGGGTCCTGAGCGATACGCGCGACAAGCGACATGATCTCGGCGACGCCCGCCTTGTCGTCCGCGCCCAGCAGCGTGGTGCCATCGCTGCAGACCAGGTCCTCACCCGCGAGGTCATTCAGGGCGGGAAGCTTGGCGGTACCCATGGCAACGGGCTTACCGTCAACCGTGCCGCAGACCAGGTCGCCGCCTTCGTAGTGTACGATGTGCGGCTTCACGCCGGCGCCCGGTGCAACTTCGGTGGTGTCGAGATGGGCGATCAGGCCCAGGGCGGGCTTGTCCTCAGCGCCCGCACTTGCGGGGATATGCGCGCAGACATAGGCGTGCTCGGTCACGTGGGCATCTTCCGCACCAAGCTCGCGCAGCTCTTCAGCCAGCACGTTGGCAAGGTCAAACTGAACGGCGCTCGAGGGTACCTGGTCGCAGTTTGCATCCTCGGACTGCGTGTTGATCTGGACGTAGCGCAAAAAGCGTTCGAGGACATCGGGGCTCGTGGTGGTGTTTTCCATAAAGACCGCTCCAATCTTGGTCGTCGTGTGCAACAAGAACTCTAGCACGGTATGCCACGGCATACCACGACGCTTGGATGGGGTAGAATCAGCCATTGAATGCAGAAGGGACGGAAGATCATGGATACGACAAATAGCTCGCGCGAACTACATCTGACGGTGGCGAACGAAGACTACTTGGAGTGCATGGTTCGCATTGAAAGCGAAGAGGGGGAAACCAACGGCGTGCGATCGGTCGACATCGCGCAGCGCCTTGGCGTCTCCAAGGCATCGGTCAATAAAGCGGTTTCGGCGCTCAAGGCATCCGAGCTTGTCGAGCAATCGCACTACGGCAAGGTGATCCTGACCGATCGCGGCCGCGAGGTTGGCACGGCTATCTGGTACCGTCATCGCCTCATCCGCACGTTTTTGGTTCAGGAGCTCGGTGTCGAATTTGAGCGAGCCGATTCCGAGGCCTGCATGATGGAGCATGCGCTATCCGAGGACACGATGAGCCGCTGGCTCGCCTATCTCGAAAAGCAGGGAATCAGCGTCGAGGAATAGCGGGATATATATGGATACGAGTTATTACAACCGCTTTGGTGCCGAGGAACTTACGCGCCGCTTGTCGAGCGAGACCTTGTTGGCGCAGGGCCCCATGGGCAGTGTTTTGTTGAGTGAGTACGATGCCGCCGACATTCCACCGGCGTTTTGGAATCTGGCAGAGCCGCAGACCGTTTCTCGTATCCATCGCTTGTATGTCGCCGCCGGCGCGCAGGTGCTCATTACCAATACCTTTCAGGCATCGAGCTATGCCCTCAAGCACGACCAGATTGCGCCGTCCGTGGCGGAGGTCAATCGCGGGGCCGTCGACGATGCCCGCCAGGCGCACCCTCAGCTACTGCTGGGCTCGATGGGCCCGATCGGTATTGAGTGGTTTGCCGAGGACTCTGTCGAGTATCGTGAAATCCGCGGCATTGCGCGCGAACAGGCGCACGCCTTGCTCAATGCTGGTGTTGACGGTCTGCTGATCGAGACGGTGACGTCTATCCGTAATCTGCAGCCCATGCTTGCCGGCGCCCGAGATGCCGCCGACGGCATGCCTGTTCTGGTGAGTTTTGTCGTTGACGATAAAGGCGACCTGCTGGGCGATGGCCTCAACATCGAGGCAGCCGTTTTGTACGCCGAAAAACACGGCGCAAATTCGGTTGGTGTTAATTGCTGTTCGCTTGCGGCCGCGAACGCGGCGGTGCCCAGGATGGTTGCATCGGCGACTACTCCCGTCACGGTGCGTCCCAACGTAGGCGATCCGGTCCAGACTCAGGATGGCCCCGTATGGCACGAGAACCCCGAAGCTTTCGCGCGCGCATGCATCGAATGGAGACATGCCGGTGCCGCAATGGTGGGCAGTTGCTGTGGAACCACGGCAATCACTACGGCCGCGATGGCCGAGGCGCTCGATATATAAAGGGCAAACCGCTCCATACGGGGCGGTTTTTTTATTGCTTGCATGTCCTCGGCAGCATTTGCCCAAATGGTGAATGCTGGTGCCGGCAGGTTGCCGAGTGCATGTTGCGGGTATACCCCATGCGTACCATGATCCAAACACTGTGAGGTGTCTGCGCGTGTGCGCGATAATTCATTTTGGAACTGACGGTTGGCGCGCTCGCGTCGATGAGGACTTCACTGCCGATAACGTTGCCCGTATCGCCGATGCCGTCGGCGAGTTGTGGCAAAAGACCAATCCGGGCAAAACGGTATATATAGGGTTCGACACCCGGCCCCTGGCGCGCGAGTTCGCTGAGCTTGCGGCGGGCGTGCTAGCAGCGCACGGGCTAGACGCCGTGCTCGCTTCGCGACCTGTCCCGACCCCTGCCCTTACGTGGGCGGCGGCTTATGACGGTGAGGCGTGCGGCGCGCTCATGGTGACGGGGTCCCATCATCCGCAGGGTTATCTGTGCCTCAAGATTCGCATGGGTGACGGCTCGACCGCCAACCAGGATGTCATCGAAGAGCTCGAAGAGACCATGGCTCCCGAGCCAATGGGGATCGAGGGGCAATATCGCACCGCGGATATCATTCCTGACTATATGCAGGCGGTGGCATCGTTTGTCGATGCCGAAGCCATCCGCGGCGCGCACCTGCGCGTGGTTGTCGATCCCATGGGCGGCGCAGCCCAGGGTTATCTAGCCGACTTGCTGCGCGAGCTTGGCGTTGAGGTGCACGAGATTCACGCCGGGCAGGCGTCTGACCAAGAAGATATCTGCCCCGACCCCGTTGAGCCTTGGGTGGACGCTTGCGAGCGCACGGTTATCGAGGACGGAGCTTGCGCTGGCCTGGTGACCGACGGCGACGCCGACCGTATCGGCGCGGTTGACGAGCGCGGCAGATATATACATCCGCATCAGATCATGGCGCTCGTTTTGGGCGACTTGGTTCAATTTCGTAATTTGGAGGGGCGCGTCGTCGTCAATCTTTCGTGTTCGACGCTCGTGCGTCGCATTGCCGAGGCGCTTGGCTGCCGCGTGACCGTCAAACCAGTCGGTTTCAAATATATAGCGGCAGAGATGAAGAAGGGCGGCGTCCTCATAGGCGGTGAAGAAGCCGGTGGTATCGGCATCGCCGCGCATATGCCCGAGCGCGATGGAATCCTCGCCTGTCTGATTCTGTGTGAGCTTATGGCAAAGACGGACGCGCCTTTGGGCGTTCTGGTCGACCAACTCGAGGACAGTTTTGGTAAGACGAGTTACGGTCGACGCGATTTGCGCCTTGAGGCCGAAGATGCCGAAACGTTACGAACCCTGCTGCCGGGCGTAAACCCCAAGTCGATTTGTGGCAAGGTGCCGCAAAACGTTAGTCATATGGACGGCTTGCGTCTGGCATTCGAGGATGACACGTGGCTGCTGGTCCGTCCTAGCGGGACCGAACCAGTGGTGCGCGTCTACGCCGAGGGGTTCTCGGTGGAAGAACGTGATGAGTTGCTCGATGCTGGCTGTGCTTTAGCTAGGGGGACGTATCCGCTTTAACCATGAGACTGCCTTATATAAAGAGATGCTCGGCGAGCGGTAGTTAACGGCTGGCAAACGTTAGTCGGATCACAAGATGTGTAGGAAATGTGTACGCCCAGATTCCCGCCCCCGGGGCCCCTCCGGTCTGGCAATATATCTCCTTGCCGCGCGGCCCGGTCGGACCGGATCAGCCGCTGTGCGTGCACCTTGAGAACCGGATACTGCGAGGATGGACACACCAGATGTGTCGCATCCGGGCAGACATCGAACCATTTGAAATGGTCTAACTTGGATTTGTTTTTCGCAAGGCCGCCGAGAGGCGGCCCCGAGAAATTCCTTTTCCTATACTAAAACCATATGAAT
>CABUTO010000039.1 GCA_902494535.1 uncultured Collinsella sp. | reverse complement strand
CATGGGCGCCAGCGGAATGTGGGGTCACCGCGCGGTCCGCATCTGATGGTGTCGACGTCAATGGTATACGGGTGCATCATCGACGTCTTCAATACAGAAAATATCAGTGCGGAATGTTCCGGAGAGAAACCCCCGTCACGCCCCCGGATTCCCTGCGTTTACGGCCTTGAGGTCGGCGGTCGGAGAAGGACGTGGTTGATAGGGATACGTGTTCCTTTCGCTGTTTCGCGCTTTGCGCGAAAGGCGCGTTACTTTGGGATGGGTGGGGAACGTGGTTGTTACGGCAACTGATCCCCACCATAAATTATCCTTGGCATACTTGCGCGAATACCTGCCCGTGCTACACTTGCAATTGCTGTTTCAGGGCGGGGTGAAATTCCCCACTGGCGGTAAATCGGGCGGTGCCAAAGGGGTGCCGTGGCGCAGACGAGATGCCTGCGGCCGAGCCGATGAGCCCGCGACCCGTGCGTGCGTTGGTTCGCATGCCGGCTGAACTGGTGAGATCCCAGTACCAACGGTTAGAGTCCGGATGAAAGAGGCAGGTGATCTTATGTCTGAACAGTCACAGCATATCCATTTTGAGAACACGAATAGGTGGAGCACCAAACAGCTCGTTACCATGGCGTTGATGTGCGCCTTGGGCGCCTTGTTTATGTACGTGCAGCTGCCCATCCTTCCTTCGGCGCCGTTTTTGACGTATGACCCGTCGCTGGTGCCGGCGATGGTGTGTGGATTTGCGTATGGCCCTGGTGCCGGCACCGCTGTTGCCGCTATGGCGATTGTTATCCATGCGCTTACCACGGGCGACTGGGTCGGTGCGCTTATGAACCTGGTTGCCACGCTGGGCTACATTCTGCCCGCGGCTATCGTCTACCAGAAGATGCACACCTATAAGGGTGCCGTGATTGGTCTGGTGCTCGGCGTCATTGCCGCTACGGTGCTGTCCATGGTCGCGAACCTTACCATTGGCGTTTGGTTCTGGTATGGCTCGGTCGATGTGATCGCCCCGCTCATGATTCCTGCCGTGCTGCCGTTTAACCTTATCAAGACCGTGCTTAATTCGGTATTGACGCTTGCGGTGTACAAGGCGGTCTCCAACCTCATCACGCCTAAAAAGGACCAGGTCAAAGGCCGCGCATGATTGAGTGTCGGGGCGTTTCCTTTAGTTATGACGGTGCCGTGTCGGCACTCGACGGCGTCGATCTGAATATCGAGGACGGCGAGTTTTTCTGCATCCTCGGTGGCAATGGATCGGGCAAGTCGACGTTTGCCAAGCATCTGAATGCGCTGCTGCAGCCCGATGCGGGCACGGTGCGCATTAACGGCATGGATGCGTCCGATCCCGAGCTGGTCTACGACATTCGCTCGACCGCGGGCATGGTATTCCAGAATCCCGATGATCAGCTGGTGGCAACGCTTGTCGAAGATGACGTTGCGTTTGGTCCCGAAAACCTTGGCGTGCCATCGGCGCAAATTGCGCAGCGCGTACGCGAGGCGCTGAAGGGCGTGGGCCTGGTGGGCTTTGAGTGCCACGAGACCCATGCGCTTTCGGGCGGCCAAAAGCAGCGCGTGGCGCTTGCCGGCGTGCTCGCCATGGAACCGCGCGTGCTCATATTGGACGAGGCTTCCTCGATGCTCGATCCGCGTGGACGCAAGGGCCTCATGAAGGCTTGCCGCGCGTTGCACGCTCGCGGCATGACCATCGTGATGATTACGCACTTTATGGAAGAGGCCGCCGAGGCCGATCGTGTCGCGGTGTTTCGGGCGGGGCGCGTTGCCATGCTCGGTAAGCCCGAGGAAATCTTGACGCGGGCAGACGAACTTGCGCAGCTCAACCTGGATATGCCGGCGTCGTGCTGTCTGGGCAGGTCGCTTCGTGCGAAGGGCGTGCCCGTTTGCGCACAGGTGCGTGAGGCGGATATGGTCGCCGAGATTGCGCAGGCTTATGCCGAGCGAAGTGGGGCAGACATCGCGGGGCAGTCTTCCGTATCCCAGTTGGAAATCGCTGACGGCACTGTTCCGGTAGACAACGAGGGCAACGCGTCGGAGCCCGTCATCGAGCTATCCCGTGTTTCGTACAGTTATTCGCTCAGTCCGCGCGAGCGCCGCCGCTGGCATAAGCGCTCGGCCACTGCGGGCAAATCGAGCAAACAGGCTCTCTGGGGAAACGACCCCAGCAGCCCGTGGGCACTGAGTGATGTATCGTTGATGGTGCGTCGCGGCGAGTTTCTGGGCCTGGCGGGTCATACCGGCTCGGGTAAATCAACGCTGGTTCAGCATCTCAACGGTTTGATTCGCCCCCAGGAGGGATCCGTTCGCGCGCTGGGGCTCGATCTGTCAAACAAGAAAGACGCCGCCGCGGTTAAGGCCAAGGTCGGCGTGGTGTTTCAGTATCCCGAGCGTCAGCTGTTTGCCGAAACCGTGGCGCAGGACGTGGCGTTTGGTCCGCATAACCTTGGCTTGCCGCAAGACGAGGTCGCACGCCGTGTCGCATCATCGCTTACGCGCGTGGGCCTCGATCTTTCCACGGTCGGCGACAAGAGTCCCTTTGAGCTCTCGGGCGGGCAGCAGCGGCGCGTGGCGTTTGCTGGCGTGCTTGCCATGGAGCCCGAGGTCCTGGTGCTCGATGAACCCATGGCGGGGCTCGATCCGGCTGCGCGCAGGGATTTCCTTGAGCTTATCGATCGACTTCACCGCGATGGCCTGACCGTTGTCATGGTTTCGCATAGTATGGATGACCTGGCCAATTGCTGCGACCGTATTGTCGTGATGAACGAGGGCGCGGTGTTTGCCGAGGGCACGCCCGCTCAGGTTTTTGCGCATGCCGATGAGCTTAAATCAATCGGCTTGGGCGTTCCCGCCGCCCAGCGTATGGCGCTGGCGCTTACGGAGGCGGGCGTGCCGCTGCGCTTTGACGGCCTCTATACGGTTGAGTCGCTGACAGACGAGTTGGTGGACCTGCTAATCGGTTGCTCGGGCGGTCCTTCTAACGTCGCGGACATTGCTAAATTCAAGACGGTCGCGCGAGAGAAGGGCTGCTAATGGAGGCGTTTTCGTTTGGCAGCTACTATCCCGGCGATAGTGCGATCCACCGCCTGGACCCGCGAACTAAGTTGCTCTTGGGCTTTGTGTTTCTGATCACGACGCTGACCGTCGGCGGCTTCCGCGGACTGGCCCCTGTCGCAATGTTTGTCGTGCTGATCTATGCCGTGTCTCGGGTGCCGGTTCGTCGCGTTCTGTCGTCGATGGCGCCGCTGCTGGCAATCGTCGTCGTGGTCGCGGTGCTCAACTTGTTTACCGACCAGAGCGGGCGCATTCTGTGGCAGCTCGGCTTTTTGCAGATAAGCGAGGGCTCGCTGCATTCCGCCGCCTTTATGGCGTGCCGCCTGACCTTGATGATGGCCGGTATGAGCGCTATCACGCTCACCACGCCGACGCTCGACCTCACCGCGGGCTTTGAGCGCCTGCTCGCGCCGTTTGCGCGTGTGGGACTTCCTGCGCACGAGCTCGGCATGATCATGGGTATCGCGCTACGCTTTATGCCGCAGTTTGCCACTGAGATGAAGCAGACGGCCGATGCACAGGCAAGCCGCGGCGCGCGCGTGACGGGCGGTCCGCTCGGCGGCGTGCGTATGCTCGGCAGTGTGGCGATTCCGCTGTTCACGGGCGTGTTCCGCCATGCCGAGACGCTGTCTGCCGCCATGGATGCACGCTGCTATCACGGCGAGCAGGGCCGCACGCGCCTGCATGCGCTTGCATTTGGCCGCGGCGATGCGTTGGCGGCGGTGGTGACGGCGTTGCTGCTCATCTGCGTCATCGTCATCAATCTTCAACTTGTTTAGGCGCGATTCGGGCGCAAGAAAGGGGTCCCTATGACCGACAACGACCGCACGGCTCAGCTTGAGCGCGCCTGTTCGTATCTCAGGCGCATTCCGGCGTGGTATCTGGCCACGACCGATGCAAGTGACGGGCATCAGCCTCGCGTGAGGCCGTTTTCGTTTGCCATGGTCGATGACGGTAAGTTGTGGTTTTGCACGTCGCGCGACAAGGACGTGTGGGCGGAGCTGAGTGCGAATCCCAAGTTTGAGCTCTCGGGCTGGAAGCCGGGGGAATGTTGGATCGTATTGACCGGCGAAGCCGCACTTGAGGACGACGCAGTTGCGAGCGACAAGGTGCGTCAAGCGGGTTTTAAGCACATGGTGGGCATTGGCGAGGAACACGAGAGTGCCAACGACGGCCGCCTTGCGTTCTTCTCGGTCCGCAATATTGCCGCGCGCTTCTGTGATATCGACGGCAGCGAGGAGCGCCTGGAGCTCTAGCTCGCACAACCAGGCTCACAAACTAGCTGGTACAGGAGGACACATGGACGGATTGAATACGGTGCTGGAGTATCTGACGTCGGTGCCGGCGTGGTATCTGGCGACGAGTGTGGACGGGCAGCCGCATGTGCGTCCGTTCTCGTTTGCACAGATTCAGGACGGCAAGCTGTGGTTTGTGACGGCGCGCACCAAAGATGTGTGGCAGGAGCTGCTGCAAAACCAGCGCTTTGAGGCCACGAGTTGGTGGCCGGGCCATGGTTGGCTCATCTTGCGCGGGCGTGCCGGCTTGGATGACCGGGCTTTAGACGAAATGCGCGAAGCCGGGTGGAAGCATCTAGAGCACCTGGGCGAGCACTATGAGGGGCCTAACGACCCCACGCTCGTCTTCTTTAGCGTCGAGGATCCCGAGGCTTTTATCTGCAATCACGACGAATGGGTGCCGGTCGAGCTCTAGCCGGCTGGCTCATCCTAACAACTTGGTTTTCGCATGGGCGGGCCCCGTATTGCCCGGTGCCGTTAGGAGCGCCGGTCAATACGGGGCCCGCTCCATTTGTCAATTCCTTCAAGCGAATGTGTCGGGATTGTTTCAATGCATGAATATGCAAGCCATTTACGTGTTCATGCATCTTTTGGTGCTAAAGTTTCAACCCACTTCATAACGACCACTGCGAAATGCGCATCGGTGCATAAATCGCAGACAAGGAGTCTGATATGTCATTGAAGGTTGGAATCGTCGGCGCGGCTGGATATGCCGGAGCCGAGCTCATTCGCCTCGTGCTCGGCCATCCCGAGTTTGAACTTGTTGCCATTACGTCCAACGCCGATGCCGGCCAGCCGCTGTCCGCGGTGTATCCGAGCTTTGCTGGCGTGAGCGATCTGGTTTTCACCACGCATGACGCCCCCGAGCTTAAGAGCTGCGATGCGGTTTTTCTTGCCGTGCCGCACACGGCTGCCATGGCACAGGTGCCCGCGCTGCTTGCATCGGGCGTCTCCTGCTTTGATCTTTCGGCCGACTACCGCCTGAACGACGCGTCCGTCTTTGAGACGTGGTATGCCGCCGAGCATACGAGCCCCGAGCTGCTCAAGACCCGTGCCTTTGGCCTGCCCGAGCTATTCTGCCGGGACTTGGAGACCGCTGCTTCCAGCCATGCCGACGGCAAACCCGTGCTGGTCGCCTGCGCCGGTTGCTATCCCACCGCAACGAGCCTTGCCGCCGCGCCCGCCGTGCGCGCTGGCTGGGTTGCCCAGAGCGGCCCCGTGATCGTTGATGCCATCAGCGGTGTGACGGGTGCCGGCAAGTCCTGCAACGCCCGCACCCACTTTTGCAGCGCGGACGAGAACCTGGAAGCCTATGGCGTGGGTAAACATCGTCATACGCCCGAGATTGAGCAAATCCTTGGCTTAACCGATCGCGTCGTCTTTACCCCGCATCTGGCACCGCTCAAGCGCGGCCTGCTCTCCACGGTGACGATGCCGCTTACGCCGCAGGCTATCGATACCTTGACCCTTGAGGACGTTGTCGACTATTACAAGCAGTTCTACGCTGGACGCACCTTTGTGCGTGTGCTCGACGCCGGCCAGCAGCCCAAGACGGCTTCGGTCGTCGGAACCAACGCCGCCCAGATTGGCCTCGCGCTCAACAAGCGCGCGGGCGTGCTGGTGGCGACGGGCGCCATCGACAATCTGTGCAAGGGCGCTGCGGGCCAAGCGGTCCAGTGTGCCAATATCGTCTTTGGCTTTGACGAGCGACGAGGCTTGCCCACAGTGGCGTGCCCGGTGTAGCACATTCGATTGTTAACGATTTGGTAGTCGGGCATCGAGTGGGGCGCCACTCTTAAGCTGGTCTCATGATCACGACTGGCATGGCGCACCAACCGATGTCCGTTTTTTGTTTGACATAAGGAGTCATAAAGACGATGAATACCGAGCTGTTTGATATCAAGATTCGCGCCGTCGAGGGTGGCGTTACGGCAGCGGCCGGCTTTAAGGCCACGGGCATCCATGCTGGGTTCCGCAAGAACCCTGAGCGTCTGGATTACGCGCTCGTCGTGCCCGATAAACCCTGTCCCGGTGCTGGCGTGTTTACCACCAATCGCTTTTGCGCGGCGCCCGTGCAGGTGAGCCGTGCCAACCTGGGCGGTGCGGACAAGGGCTACGGTATCATCGCTGGTGTTTCAATCAACTCCGGCAACGCGAACGCCGCCACGGGTGAGACCGGCCTTGCCTGCGCGCGCGAGACCTGCAACATCGCATCGCAGGTTATCGGCTGTGAGCCCCAGCAGATTCTGGTTGCCTCCACGGGTGTGATTGGCCAGATTCTGCCGATCGACACGTTTGAGACCGCCATTCCTGCTGCCTACGAGGCGCTCTCAGCCCACGGTGGCGCCGATGCCGCTCGCGCCATCATGACGACCGACACACACTCCAAGGAGTATGCCGTGTGTTACCGCAGCGAGGCCGCGGGGCACGCAGGCAATGCCTATACGGTGGGCGGTATGTGCAAGGGCTCGGGCATGATCATGCCCAACATGGCAACCATGATCGCGGTCATCACTACCGATGCCCCCGTCGAGCCGGCGGCGCTCCACGCCCTGCTACTCTCTACCGTCAAACAAACCTTCAACAAGGTAACGGTCGACTCCGATACTTCGACCAACGACACCTGCATCATGCTTGCTTCCGGCGCTGCCGCAAATGCCGAGCCTATTGTCGAGGGCTCTGACGCCTTCGACGAGCTGGCCTTTGCCGTGCATGAGGTGTGCGAGAGCCTGGCGCGCAACATCGCCGCAGATGGCGAGGGCGCATCCAAGCTCGTGACGGTTAACGTCACCGGCGCCGTAAACGACGAGGAGGCCGATATCGCCGCCCGTGCTGTTGCCAACTCGCCGCTCGTCAAGACCTGCATCGCCGGCCACGATTGCAACTGGGGCCGCGTTGCCATGGCGCTCGGTAAGTGCGGCGTGCAGTTTAACCAGGAAGATGTTTCCATCGATATGATGGGTATGCCCGTCTGTCGCGATGGCCTGACCGTTCCCTTTGACGAGGACGAGGTGCTGCGTCGCTTTGAGGCGCCCGAGATTGTGATCTCGGCAGACCTGGGCGCAGGGGACGCGGCGACCACCGTGTGGACTTGCGACCTCACGCACGAGTACATCTCCATTAACGGCGACTACCGTTCCTAGACTCCCGATGTGCCGTGCGTCCCGCTGCAATCGCGGGCAACGAGGGTACGGCGCGATAGCTACACGAAAGACGAGGCAGACTATGAAGTTCGCACGCGATTGTCGCTCGAGCGAATCCAACGAAGTTACCGCGCAGCTGCTGTTCGAGGCGCTGCCGTGGATTAAGAACCTGACCGGTAAGACGGTCGTTATCAAGTACGGCGGTGCCGCCATGGTCGACGAGCAGCTGCGTCGTGACGTGATGAGCGATATCGTCCTGCTCAAGATTATCGGCATGCGCCCTGTTATCGTGCACGGTGGCGGCAAGGCCATCAACGAGGCGCTCAGCCACTACGATATCCCCGTCGAGTTTAAGAACGGCCAGCGGGTGACTACGCCTGCCACCATGGACATCGTGCGCGAGGTACTGGGCGGCAAGGTCAATCAGGAGCTGGTCGCGGCGCTCAACCACCACGGCAACCTGGCCGTGGGCGTGTCCGGCAGCGACGCCGGTACCCTTATCGCCGAGCCACTCGACCCAGAGCTCGGCCGCGTAGGCAAGGTCACGCACGTCAACACCGACTATATCGAGCGCTTGCTCGACAGCGAGTACATCCCCGTCATCGCCACGGTCGCGGCGGGGGAGGACGGCGGCTTCTTCAACATCAACGCCGATACCGCCGCCGGCGCCGTTGCGGCGGCGCTTCATGCGCACAAGGCGATCTTCTTGACCGACGTCGACGGTCTGTACAAGGACTTTAGTGATAAGGACTCGCTCATCTCCAACCTGACGCTCGACGAGGTTAACGAAATGCTCTACGGCGGCGAGGTCGATAAGGGCATGATTCCCAAGCTGCGTGCGGCCGTCGATGCGCTTACCGGCGGCGTATTTCGTGCCCACATCATTAACGGTACTACGCCGCATTCGCTGCTCCTGGAGCTGCTGACCGATGCCGGCGTCGGCACCGTGATCCATTCCACCGAGACGGCTTACGAGTTCGATACGCATCCGCATCCGCTTTCGACGTTTGCTGCGCGTCTGACCGAGAACCTTGACGAGGTCGAGAAGCTTCAGACGGTCTAGCTGACCCGCAGCCGCCCCATTCCTGCACCCATAGGTCTGCGCCGTCCGGCGCCCAACGAAAGGCATCCCATGTCACTTGCAGCTCAGCAATCGCTTGAATCCCATTACGTTATGCATACCTTTGGCCGCTCTCCGGTCGAGTTTGTCGAGGGTCACGGCATGAAGCTCACCGGCGACGATGGCCGTGAGTACCTCGACTTTCTTGCCGGCATCGGCGTGTGCAGCCTAGGTCATGGCAACCTGGCTGTGCTCTCGGCGCTCGAGGCACAGACCAAAAAGCTCATGCATGTCTCCAATTACTTCTACATCGAGCAGCGTGGACAGGTCGCGGCGCTGCTGTCCAAGCTTGCTAACGACGACGTAGATGGTGCGCGCGTGCTTGCCGATGCCATTGCCGCCGGCGATGAGACCACGGCAGCTGCTCTTGGTGCCCCGGCTGCAGGCGAGCAGGTGTGGGAGACGTTCTTTGCTAACTCCGGCGCCGAGGCCAACGAGGGCTCGATGAAGCTCGCGCGCCTGTACGCCAAGCGTGCCGGTAACGGCGGTAACACCATCGTGTGCATGCGCGGCGGTTTTCACGGCCGTACGCTCGAGACCATTGCCGCCACCATGCAGGATTGGCTGCAGGATAGTTTCCGTCCGCTGCCGGGTGGCTTTGTGGCCTGCACGCCCAACGATGTCGATGAGCTGCGTGCGATCTTTAAGCAGCTGGGGAGCGAAATTTGTGCCGTGATGCTCGAGCCGATCCAGGGCGAGAGTGGCGTGCACCCCATGACCGAGGAGTTTATGGCGGCAGCGCGCGACCTGGCACACGAAGTGGGCGCCGTGCTTATCGCCGACGAGGTCCAGTGCGGTATCTTCCGCTCCGGCAAGCCATTTGCGTTCCAAACCTATGGCGTGGAGCCCGACATCATGAGCCTTGCCAAGGGCATTGCTGATGGCGTGCCCATGGGTGCCGTCGTGGCAAAGAAGGAGATTGCTGACGTGTTTAAGCCGGGCGACCACGGCTCGACCTTTGGCGGTAGCTGCCTGGCCATCACGGCGTGTGCCGCGACGCTCTCCGCGCTTGTGCGCGGCGATTATGCCGAGCATGCTGCCAAGGTGGGTGCCTATATGGAGCAGGCGCTGGCTAAGCTTCCGCATGTGGTAGAGGTGCGTGGCCGTGGCCTGATGCTCGGCTGCGATTTGGATGATGCCGCGGGCGACGCGCATGATATTGTTGCCCGCGCGCTGGCCGCCGGTGCCGTGATTAACGCTACGGGTGCTCATACGCTGCGTTTCTTGCCGCCGCTCGTCTGCGAGGAAGCCGACGTGGACAGTCTGATCGAGATCCTGTCGGGTGTCTTGGTCTAACGCGGCGCAATAACTCAATTTGGACCGGGTTCCGGACTGCTGGGTGTGTCATATGCGGCATGATTTGGCGATCCGGAGCCCGTTTTGTTGCTGATTTGCGATGGTCAAAAGTCCCTCTGGTCAAAAAATGCCAAATATGAGTACGGGCACTAATTCTGTAGCATATAAATTAGACACAATTTGACGAATTGGACCGCATATGTCCAGTTTTGCTGTCAGATTTGCCCTTTGGGACCTCGAAAATGCTGTTACAAAAGAGGTAGCAGTACTCATATTTGGCATTTTTTGACCACTGCCCTTGAAACGAGTGAGCTGTGGGGTTCGAATCCCTCTGCGATGGGCCCAAAAAAGAAAGGCTCCCATTGCTGGGAGCCTATCAAATCAGTGGTGGGCGATGAGGGATTCGAACCCCCAGCCTTGTGCGTGTAAAGCACCTGCGCTAACCGTTGCGCCAATCGCCCGTGCGGAGAGAGTATAGCAAAACAATCGCCCCATTCACCTCATATCCATTAAAGGTAACTCGCGCGTGTCACAGCGGAGCTGATTCAGTTGAGATTGCCTGAACATTCCGCCCCTCTTTACGCCCTCGGGTATACTCAAAAGCTACTGATTCGATTTGATGCCCAGCAACAGCAGAGGGGATAGTATATGTGCGGTTTTGTCGGTTTTGTCGGTGGGACGGATAACCAATCCGAGGTGCTCACCAAGATGATGGACCGCATCGTCCATCGCGGTCCCGACATGGGCGGTCAGTTTATCGACGGCCGCGTTGCCCTGGGCTTCCGCCGCCTGTCGATCCTCGACCTGACCGAGGCCGGCGCTCAACCCATGGCCAATGAGGACGGCAGCGTCGTCATTGTCTTCAACGGCGAGATCTACAACTTCCAAGAACTCCGTTCCGAGCTCGAGGCCAAGGGCTACAAGTTCCACTGCGGCGCCGACACCGAGAGCCTCCTGCACGGCTACGAGGAGTGGGGCGAGGCCGTCCTCGATCGCCTGCGCGGTATGTACGCCTTCGTCATCTGGGACAAAAAGAAGAACAAGCTTTTTGGCGCCCGCGACATCTTTGGCATCAAGCCGCTTTACTACTATCCCATGGCCGATGCGGGCGACGGCGCTCCGGGCGTGCTCTTTGGTTCCGAGATCAAGAGCTTCCTGGACTACCCGCACTTCCACAAGGCGGTCAACAAAAAGGCTCTGCGTCCGTACATGACGCTGCAGTATTCGGCAACCGAGGAGACCTTCTTCGAGGGTGTCTACAAGCTGCCGCCGGCGCACTACTTTACCGTCGATATCCCGACCGGCAAGATGAACATCGAGCGCTACTGGGATTGCGATTACTCTGCCGTCGAGAAGCCGTTCGAAGAGTATGTCGACGAGCTGGACGAGGTCGTGCACGAGAGCGTCGAGGCCCATCGCATCGCCGACGTCAAGGTCGCGTCGTTCCTCTCCGGTGGCGTCGACTCCAGCTACATCGCCGCTTGCCTCATGCCCGACAAGACCTTCTCGGTGGGCTTTGACTACAAGAACTTCAACGAGACCAACTACGCCAAGGAGCTTTCCGATAAGCTCGGCGTCGAGAACGTTCGCAAGATGATTACCGCCGACGAGTTCTTCGGTGCGCTCGAGGACATCCAGTATCACATGGACGAGCCGCAGTCCAACCTGTCTTCCGTGCCGCTGTGGTTCTTGGCCGAGATGGCCCGCAAGGACGTTACCGTCGTGCTTTCGGGCGAAGGCGCCGACGAACTCTTTGGCGGCTACGCCTACTACGAGGATACGGTCCCGGTGCGCAAGTACAAAAAGATGGTGCCGCTGCCCATCCGTCGCGCGCTCGGTAACCTGGCGCTGCATATGCCGTACTTCAAGGGACATAACTTCCTGGTCAAGGGTGCCGAGATCCCCGAGAAGTCGTTCCTGGGACAGGCTCTGGTATGGCCGGAGCGCGAGGTCGACGGCGTGCTCAAGCCCGAGTACAACACCGGCGACGGCGCCTTCGAGCTTGCCGCTCCCATCTACGCGCGCGTGAAGGGTCAGCCCGAACTGGTCAAGAAGCAGTACCTGGACATGAATATGTGGCTCCCGGGCGACATTCTGCTCAAGGCCGACAAGATGTGCATGGCGCACTCGCTGGAGCTGCGCGTGCCCTTCCTGGACCGCAAAGTCATGGAGTTCGCCGAGCACATTCCCGACCGCTACCGCATCAACGAGAACGGCAACAAACAGGTACTCCGCCACGCTGCCAACAAGTCGCTGCCCGATGAGTGGGCCACCCGTCCTAAGGTGGGCTTCCCGGTGCCGATTGTCTACTGGCTGCGCGAGCAAAAGTGGTACGACTATGTCAAGGAGTACTTCACCGCGCCGTGGGCAAGCGAGTTCTTCGATACCGACGAGCTCATGCACCTGCTCGATCTGCACTTTGCGGGCAAGGGCGATTTCCAGCGCAAGATCTATACGCCGCTCGTGTTCCTGGTGTGGTACAAGCGCTTCTTTATCGACGAGGACCAGCCCGCTGTTCAGGCTGCCTAGCCTCGGCTTACGAACGCCTGCGCGTAACGGCTCCTCCGGGAGCCGTTTTTGCGTGGGTGCGTTTCAGTTACTATAAAAACCGTCCCTGCCAAATGGCTGAGAAAGGTGAAAGATGCACCATTCGGATTCCGCGACCGTGACCACGGTCGATACGCTTGCCAAGCTGCTCGATGTGTGCGGCGAGCTGCGCGCATCAGAGCAGGTTGACGAGCGTGCCGTGACCGGCTGCTCGTTTGATTCGCGCGCGGTCTCGGCAGGTGACGTGTTCTTTTGCAAAGGTGCTGCCTTTAAGCCCGCGTTTTTGAGCATGGCGCTCGATGCGGGCGCCGTCGCATTTGTGTGCGAGGAGTCGCTGGTCGAGTCTCTGGAGCCGCTGGCGCAGGAGAGCGGTGCTGCGATGCTGGTCGTGGACAGCGTTCGCACGGCCATGGCCTTGTTGCCGACGGAGGTCTACGACCGTCCCGACCACGACGTCAAGATCGTGGGCATCACCGGCACCAAGGGAAAGACCACGGCCGCTTTTATGCTCCAGTCCATCATCAAGGCGGCGGGCGAGTCCTGCGGCATGATCGGCTCGGTGAGTACCGACGATGGCATCGAGTGCTACGAGAGCACCAATACTACGCCCGAGGCCCCCGAGGTCTGGCGCCATATCGCCAACTGCCGCACGTCCGGTCGCCAGTCCATGGTCATGGAGGTTTCGAGCCAGGCGCTCAAGTACCAACGCGTCGAGAATCTGCCGTTTGACGTGGCGTGCTTCCTCAACATCGGCCGCGACCACATCTCGCCGATTGAACACCCCACGTTTGAGGATTATTTTGAGAGCAAGCTCAGGATCTTTGACCAGGCAAAGACCGCCGTGGTGAATCTGGGCACCGAAGAGGTTGACCGTGTGCTGGGGGCAGCGTCGACTGCCGAGCGCTTGGTGACCGTTGGCGTCGGGCATCCCGAGGCAAGCCTGTGGGCGAGCGACGTACGCATGGTCGGCTTTAGCATCGAGTTCAACTTGCATGGCCTGTGTGCCGACGAGCCCGAGGCGGGGGAGAAGGTCCTGCTGGGCATCGCGGGCGACTTTAACGTGGAAAACGCGCTGGTCGCTATCGCCGCCGCGCGCGAGATTGGCATCGGTATCGATGCCATCAAGAAGGGCCTCTCCAAGCTGCGTGTGCCGGGCCGCATGGAGGTCGTGGAGTCGAAGGACGGCCGCGTGATTTGTGTTGTTGACTACGCTCACAACCAACTTTCGTTCCGCTCGCTTTTCTCGTCGGTCAAGCGCGCGTTTCCCGCCAGCCCGGTCATCGCAGTGTTTGGCGCTGCCGGCGGCAAGGCGCAGGAGCGCCGCGAGCAGCTTCCGCGCGAGGCCGCACCATATTCCGACCTGATGATCTTTGCCAACGAGGACCCGGCTCACGAGGACCCGATGAAGGTCTGTCGCGAGCTTGCCGAACATGTTCCCGACGATACGCCGAACAAGATCATCCTCGATCGTGAAGCCGCCGTGCATGCGGCGTTCAAGGCGGCGCGCGAGGAGTACATCAACCCCAATGCTCCTACCATTGTCTTGCTGCTGGCAAAGGGTGACGAGGAGCTCATGCACGTGGGCGACGAGTTCGTGCCCATCGAGAGCGACCTTTCGTTGGCCAATCGCCTGATCGATGTTACCCAGTTTGACTAATGAACCATGATGGCGGCGGCGCCCTGAGTGCGCTGTCGCCATAAGCGTGTTCCCTCAATCAAAACATGCCGTCCAAGTCCAAACCCTTCTACGTAAACGGAGTAACCATGTCCCACAACACCCTGCCGACCGTTGCCGAGCTTTCGGGCGAGATGCGCGAGCGCTTGGCCAAGGTCAAGTACGTCTTTACCGACCTGGATGCCACGATGCTCGCACCCGGCTCGTGCGTGCTGCGCGACAACGACGGCAACCCCTCGACCAAACTCGTCGAGGCCGTCGTGGCGCTCGCTCGCGCTGGTATTCAGGTGGTTCCCACCTCGGGCCGCAACCGTACCATGATCCACGAGGACGCGCGCGTGCTCGGCCTCAACTCCTACATTGGTGAGATGGGCGGCCTGGTTATGTACGACCTCAAAGCCAACGATTGGGAGTATCTGACCGGTGACATGCCTTACGACCCCGCCTGCGGCCTTACTCCGCACCAGGTGATCGAGCAGACCGGCGTGTGCGAGAAGATCCTTGCCCGCTGGCCGCACAAGATCGAGTACCACAACGACATGTCGACCGGCTACAAATACCGTGAGGTCACCGTCGGCATGCGCGGCGATGTGCCCGACGATGAGGTCCAGGCCATCCTGGACGAGGCCGGCTGCGGTCTGATCTGGGCTTGCAACGGTCACCTGACACATCTGTCCAAGCCGACGACGCTCGAGCTCGATCGCGTCGAGGACGGCCGCGCCTTCAACATCAATCCGGCGGGTCTCAACAAGGGCGTTGCCATTGCGCGCTTCTGCGAGCACCTAGGGATCGAGCGCGAGGAGACGCTCGCACTCGGCGATTCCGAGTCCGACTTCTACATGGCCGATCACGTGGGCACGTTCTGCCTGGTCGAGAATGGCCTGACGAGCGCCGGCGCGCCCGAGTTCCTGGCTGCTTGCGAGAACGCTTTCGTTACGCGCGGCAAAATTGTCGACGGTTGGGCGGCGACGGTAGAGCTGCTGGTCGCGGCGCGTTCGTAGCGCGGCGTCGCTGCACTTGGACATGTCTTTTCGAGAGAGACTGGTGAGGTAATGTCCGATATCGAGAATCCGGCAGGCGACACGCGCCCGATTGGCGTGTTCGATTCTGGTTTGGGCGGTCTGACGGTTGCGCGCGCGATTGCGACGGCGCTGCCGCACGAGTCCGTCTACTACTTTGGCGACACCAAGCGCTGCCCCTACGGCACCCGCACCGAGGATGAAGTGCGCTCGTTTGCGTTGCAGGCGGGTCGTTGGCTTTCGAAGCACGACGTCAAGATTATGGTCATCGCCTGCAACACGGCGACCGCTGCGGCCTTGCGTCTGGCCCAGCAGGTGCTCGACGTTCCCGTGATCGGTGTGATCGCGCCGGGTGCCCGTGCGGCAATCAACAGCACGCGTACGCGTCGCGTGGGCGTGCTCGCCACCAACCTCACCATTCGCTCGGGCGCCTACACGCGCGCCATTCAGGATCTAGATGCCGGCGTCGATGTATACGGCTGTCCTGCCTCGAGCTTTGTCGAGGTTGTCGAACACGAGCTCGCCTCGGGTGCGCATCTGCAGGAACAGTGGCTTGAGAACGAGGACATCTTCGATACGCCTGCCGTGCGTGCGCTGGTGGGTGCCACGGTTGAGCCGCTGCGCGACCACGGTATCGATACCGTGGTGCTCGGCTGTACGCATTTTCCGCTGTTGGTGGGACCTATCCGCCATGCTCTGGGGCCTGGGGTGCGCGTCGTGAGTTCCGCCGAGGAGACCACACGCGAGCTGACCGATATCCTCACGCGCCGCGAGCAGCTGGCGGGCGACGCCGCCGAGCCGCAGCATCGTTTTGCCACGACGGCCGATAACATTGCCGAGTTTGCGGTGGCGGGCAGCTTTATCTTTGGTCAGCCGCTCAAGAGCATCGAACATATCGATATCGATGAGCTGAAATAGATGTAAGGCAGCCGCCAAAGCCTTCGCCACATCTTTTGCCGAAAGGATATTTCTATGGAGTACATGCAGGTCAACCGCGCCAACGGCCGCGCCGCCAACGAGTTGCGCCCCGTTAAGCTCACCCGTGGCGTCATGAAGCACGCCCACGGCTCGTGTTTGGCCGAATTCGGCGACACGCGCGTGCTGTGCGCCGCCACTATCGAGGAGGGCGTGCCGGGCTGGCGAAAGGGGGCTAAGGCCGGCTGGGTGACCGCGGAATACGCCATGCTGCCGACGTCGACCGGCAAGCGCTGCAAGCGCGAGCACGCCAACCGCAAGGGTCGCTCCATGGAGATCGAGCGCCTCATTGGCCGCAGCCTGCGTACCGTCGTCAACATGAAGGCGCTCGGCGAGTACACCGTCACCGTTGACTGCGATGTGATTCAGGCCGATGGCGGCACGCGTACAGCGAGCATCACCGGCGCCTGGGTGGCGTTGCACGACGCCCTCGCCATGTGGGTCGAGGCGGGCAAGATCGAGCGCATCCCGCTTACCGGCCAGGTGGCTGCCATCTCCATGGGCGTTGTTGACGGCAACGCGCTGCTTGACCTCGATTATTCCGAGGACAGCCATGCCGAGGTCGACATGAACCTCGTCGCCACCGAAACCGGTGAGATGATCGAGCTCCAGGGCACCGGCGAGCAGGCGCCCTTCGACCGCAAACGCCTCAATGCCCTGCTCGACCTGGGCGACAAGGGTATCGCCGAGCTCATCGAGCTTCAGCGCCAAGCCATCGCCTAACCTGCCAAATAGGGACAGGTTTATTTTGGTAGGTTTTATCTGCGGAAATGCTGCGTTGAAAGGTCTGATTGCCTGAGAGGGGAGAGGCTAAGTGCCCGAACGCCCCTCACGCAGCTTGCTATAGAGACAAGGAGGCCAGTTATGGCACTTGAGAAGATCGACATCGACACTCTCGACCCGGCTGCAACTATCGTCGTGGCAACCGGCAACGCCCATAAGCTCACCGAGATTGAGGCCATTTTGGGCAAGGTCATGCCCGAGGTGCGCTTTGTGGCGCTCGGCCAGCTGGGCGATTTTGAGGATCCCGAGGAAAACGGCACGACGTTTTTGGAGAACGCCATCATCAAGGCGCAGGCTGCGGTCGAGGAGACGGGGCTCATGGCCATTGCCGACGATTCGGGCTTGGTCGTTGATGCCCTGGACGGCGAGCCGGGCGTGTATAGCGCGCGCTATGCGGGCGTGCATGGCGACGATGCCGCCAACAACGCCAAGCTGCTCGTTAACCTGGAAGGCGTGGCCGACGAGGATCGCACCGCGCGCTTTATGAGCGTCGTTGCGCTCATCGACACGGACGGTTTGGTCACCTATGGTGAGGGCGCCTGCGAGGGCACTATCGCACACGAGGGCCGCGGCGATCACGGCTTTGGCTACGACCCGCTGTTCCTGCCGGTCGACACGCCGGGCAAGACCATGGCCGAGCTGACGGCGGACGAGAAGAACGCCATCAGCCATCGATTCCATGCGCTCGAGCACCTATCCGCCAAACTGACGGGCGAGGAGTAGGCCGTGCGCGCGGTGGTGCAGCGCGTGCTCAACGCCGGCGTGACGGTCGACGGCGAGTGCGTGGGTCGCATTGGACGCGGCTACCTGGTGCTGCTGGGTGTGGGCCATGGCGATACGCGTGCCGAGGCCGACAAGCTGTGGGGCAAGCTCCGCGGGCTGCGTATCAACGAGGACGAGAACGGCAAGACCAACCTGGCACTTGCCGATGTCGACGGCGAGGTACTCGTGGTGTCGCAGTTCACGCTGTTTGCCGACTGCCGCCACGGCCGCCGTCCGTCGTTTACGGATGCCGGCGCCCCCGATGTCGCCAACGAGCTCTACGAGTACTTCCTGACGCTCGTCGCCCAGGACGTTGAGCACGTGGCGCACGGCATCTTTGGCGCCGATATGAAAGTCGACTTGGTCAACGACGGCCCATTCACCATCGTCCTCGATACCGACAATCTGTAAGTAGCAAAATTAGCTACTTGCGCGGGGTTGTAACAGGGTGCTATAGTATTAGAGTTTTGTCTATCTTAGGGGTATTATCCCCTTTTTGAATTGCACCTTCTGGAGGCCCTGTTCATGGAAGAGATGGAAGTCAATCACGTCGACGACATCCACGAGAAGCTGACCGATATGGTGGGCGATCGCGTTAAGGTTAAGGCCAACATGGGCCGTACCCGCGTCGTCGAGCGCATGGGCACCATCAAGAGCGTCCACCCCGCCGTCTTCATTGTCGAGGTCGACGAGCGCCGTGGCCGTAAGTCGCGTCAGTCCTACCAGTATATCGATGTCCTCACCGGTCAGGTCGAGCTGTTCGACCCCGAGAGCGGCGAGCACATTTTTACCCCGCTCGGCAATCAGCTCGAGGAGCACTAGCGGTGACCGATTGGTCCCTGACCCTTTCCGCGCCGGCAAAGATTAACCTCTACTTGGGGGTTCATACCGAGCGCGATGACCGCGGCTACCACAGGGTCGATTCCCTGATGGCAGCCGTCGGTCTTTCCGATACCGTGACGGTCACGCCGGCACAGGCGCTGGCCGTTCAGACGGTTCCGGCATCAGATTTTCCCATGCAAAAGAATACGGCGTATCGGGCTGCGGTTGCTATGGCCGATCATTATGGTCGCGAGGCAAACATCTGCGTGACGATTGAGAAGCGCATTCCATTGTGTGCCGGCTTGGGCGGCCCCTCGACGGATGCGGCCGCGGTCATTGTCGCCGTGGCGGAGCTCTGGGGCATTGATCGCACCGACCCAGCGCTCGACGACATTGCGCGGGGCATTGGTGCTGACGTCCCGTTCTTTTTGCATGCGAGCCCTGCGTTCTACGTAGGTGGGGGAGACGTGCTGGCAACTGAGTACCCCGCGCTGCCCGCAACGCCCGTCGTGTTGGTCAAGCCGCGCGAGGCGAGCGTTTCGACAATTGAGGCCTATCGACGTTTTGACGAGGCCCCGGTGCCTGCGGACAAGCCCGGCGCGATAGCTTCTGCCTTGCGTGCTGGTGATGCCGAGACGGCATATGCGCTCATCCATAACAACTTGGGTGTCATTTCCGCACAGATGGAGCCGCAGATTCAAACGGTTCTCGATTGGCTGCGTAAACAGGACGGCACCGTTGCTGTAGATGTGTGCGGATCGGGTGCCTGCTCGTTTGCCATTTGCGACACCGCCGCCACGGCCGAAAGGCTTGCCGAGGCTGCCCAGCAAAACGGCTGGTGGTCCTGCACGACGGAGCTCATTCCCAACACGGTTCGCGTCGAAGTGCCAAAGAAGTAAAAATTTCTCTAGCACACGACGGAAATCTTTGTTACTATAGTCGAGCTAACGGGTTGTGGCTCAGTTTGGTAGAGCACTGCGTTCGGGACGCAGGGGTCGCTGGTTCAAATCCAGTCAACCCGACCAGAGCATGAGGAGGGACCGCTTCTTGCGGTCCCTTTTTTTAGCTATTGTTGTGATACCGCGATACCCGCGGTATACTCATTCGAGCTTGTCTCGCTGTATTGTGGAGGTCTACATGTTTGGACTGAGGGCTCCTGAGCTCATCATTATTCTCGTCGTTGTCCTGATTATCTTCGGGCCCAAGAACCTGCCGAAGCTCGGCAAGTCCCTCGGCTCTACCGTCAAGAATATCCGCGAGGGTATGGAGGGCGACGATAAGGCCGAGACCAAGCAGGCCGAGGAGGTCGTGGTCGAGCAGTCCGAGGAGGACAAGGAGATCGCTGAGCTCGAGGCCAAGCTCGCTGCTGCCAAGAAGAAGCAGGCAGAGGACAGCGACGCGGACGCAGAGTAGTCCCATCCCTTTGGGGTGAGCACCTGACCGGCTTGCCCGCAGGCTAGCCGGTCTTTTTCGTTTTGTTGACAGTTGATTGTTTGATCAGAGTTGGGGAGATATCCGTATGGACGCAAGCCAGATCGTACTGACCGCTGAGGGCCGCCAGAAGCTCGTCGAGGAGCTCGCTTGGCGTGAGGGCGATTACGCCAAGGAGATCGTCGAGGACATCAAGGAAGCCCGCGCGTTCGGCGACCTTTCGGAGAACTCCGAGTACGATGCCGCTAAGGACAAGCAAGCCCAGAACGCCGCTCGTATTGCCGAGATCCAGGCCATCCTCGCCAACGCTCAGGTTGCTGCCACCACGGGCGATCTGACCGTCTCCATCGGTTCCACCGTTTCTCTGATTGATCCCAACGGTGAGGTCATGGAAGTCACGCTTGTCGGTACCACCGAGACCAACTCGCTCGAGCACAAGATCTCCAACGAGTCTCCGGTCGGTCACGCCATCATCGGTCACGGCGAGGGCGATTCCGTCGAGGTCGTTACGCCTTCCGGCAAGACTCGCGTCTACACCATCGCCAAGATCGCACGCTAGACCACGGTCCCGCGTAAAGGTATGTTTTCGCTCCCTGGGACCGAATCCTGGGGAGCGTTTTAGTTTGAGGAGCTAACTTATGGCAGAGAACCAGAACGCCGCCGATCAGGCATCGACGCTCAACGACGAGCGCGCCACCCGCCTGGCCAAGCGCGCCGCCCTGTTCGAGGCGGGCCAGAACCCCTATCCCGAGCACTCTGAGCTTGAGGACTACGTCGCCGATATCGAGGCTAAGTACGCCGAGCTTGCCGATGGCGAGGACACCGAGGACGTCGTGAAGATTGCCGGCCGTGTGGTCGCCAAGCGCGGTCAGGGCAAGATCATGTTCATCGTCGTGCGCGATGCGACTGCCGAGATTCAGCTGTTCTGCCGCATCAACGACATGGACGAGGCTGCCTGGAATACGCTCAAGTCCCTCGACCTGGGCGATATCTTGGGCGTGACCGGCGTGGTCGTGCGTACCCAGCGCGGCCAGCTTTCCGTTGCCCCTAAGAGCGCGACCCTGCTTGCCAAGGCCGTTCGTCCGCTGCCCGAGAAGTTCCACGGTCTTTCCGACAAGGAGACCCGCTATCGCCAGCGCTATGTCGACCTGATCGCCAACGACGACGTTCGCGAGACCTTCCGTAAGCGTTCGCAGATTCTCTCCACCTTCCGTCGCTTTATGGAGTCCGACGGCTACATGGAGGTCGAGACCCCCATCCTGCAGACCATCCAGGGCGGCGCTACTGCTAAGCCGTTCATTACCCACTTCAACGCGCTCGATCAGGAGTGCTACCTGCGTATTGCCACCGAGCTGCACCTCAAGCGCTGCATTGTCGGTGGTTTTGAGCGCGTGTTCGAGATCGGCCGCATCTTCCGTAACGAGGGCATGGACCTTACCCACAACCCCGAGTTCACCACGATGGAGGCCTACCGTGCCTTCTCCGACCTCGAGGGCATGAAGGCGCTCGCCCAGGGTGTCATTAAGGCTGCCAACAAGGCCATCGGCAACCCCGAGGTCATCGAGTACCAGGGCCAGACCATCGACCTTTCTGGTGAGTGGGCCAGCCGTCCCATGACCGACATCGTCTCCGACGTGCTCGGCAAGCAGGTCACCATCGATACTCCGGTTGAGGAGCTTGCCGCTGCCGCGCGCGAGAAGGGCCTGGAGATTAAGCCCGAGTGGACCGCCGGCAAGATTATCGCCGAGATCTACGATGAGCTGGGCGAAGACACCATCGTCAACCCCACGTTCGTGTGCGATTACCCCATCGAGGTCAGCCCGCTTGCCAAGCGCTTTGAGGACGACCCGCGCCTGACGCACCGCTTTGAGCTGGTTATTGCCGGCCACGAGTACGCCAACGCATTCTCCGAGCTCAACGACCCGGTCGACCAGGCCGAGCGCTTTGCTGCCCAGATGGCCGAGAAGGCCGGCGGCGACGATGAGGCCATGGAGTATGACGAGGACTACGTGCGCGCCCTCGAGTACGGTATGCCTCCCGCGGGCGGCATTGGCATTGGTATCGACCGCGTGGTCATGCTGCTTACTAACCAGGCTTCTATCCGCGACGTGCTGCTGTTCCCGCACATGAAGCCCGAGAAGGGTTTCCAGTCCGGTGCCGCTGCCGCCAAGGCTGCAGAGGCCGGCAACGTCGCGAGCCCGTTCGTTAAGTCGCTTAAGCCCACGCTCGATTACTCCAAGATCGCCGTTGAGCCGCTGTTTGAGGAGTTCGTCGACTTTGATACCTTCTCCAAGAGCGATTTCCGCGCTGTGAAGGTCAAGGCATGCGAGGCCGTCAAGAAGTCCAAGAAGCTGCTGAACTTTACGCTCGACGACGGTACCGGTACCGACCGCACCATCCTCTCCGGCATTCACGGTTATTATGAGCCCGAGGACCTGGTCGGCAAGACTCTGCTTGCCATCACCAACCTGCCTCCGCGCAAGATGATGGGCATTCCCAGCTGCGGCATGCTGATCAGCGCTGTCCACGAGGAGGAGGGCGAGGAGCGCCTCAACCTGATCCAGCTCGACGCCTCCATCCCCGCCGGCGCAAAGATGTACTAACTAGTTACGCGGTTCTACGAACCGCGTAACGGCTCGACGCTGCGCGGGCCGCATTTGGACAATCTGACGTTCAACTTCAAGGGCGCGACCAGAAGGTCAGCGCCCTTTCGTTTCACGTCACCTTGCCTCAAATGCGACCCGCTCGCTGACTTATGCTCAACCTGCGGCGCCATTTTTCTTGAAGGCACCTTGCTCGCTCTGGCGGGTTT
>CABUTO010000038.1 GCA_902494535.1 uncultured Collinsella sp. | reverse complement strand
ATTGGAACACGAGGAGGCGCCAGGTTAAACTGAAGGGACTGACCCCGGAGGAGTTCCGGAGACAGTCCCTTGCGGCGTAGTTCTTATTTAAGCCGTCCAAGTTTTGGGGTGCAGTTCAGATGGAGCTGGGGCCAGAGGCGCAGCATATGCAGTTGATGTTGAGCGCGGACGGCCCGTCAGTAATGGCTGTCCGCGCCCTACCCTACCCGCGGTTGCGAACGCGGCTGTAGGGCGTATCCACCATGGGCAGATCCGGACGCAGCTTGCCGTCGAATGCGCGATAGGCGTTCTGTACGGCGGGCGCCGTGGGGATTGTTGCGATCTCGCCGATGCCCTTGCCGCCGTATGCCACGGGCAGCAGCTCGTCCTTCTCCACGTAGATGGCGTGGATATCCGGAATCTCGGGCGCACGGAACAGCCCGAGCGTACCGTACCTTGCCTGGGGCACGCAGTCCTTGAGCGGCCAGTCCTCGGTAAGCGCATAGCCCATACCCATGAGCACGCCACCTTCGATCTGACCTTGGATGGAGATGGGGTTGACCACCTTGCCGGAATCGTGCGCGGCATAAACCTCGCTCACGCGACCGTCATCATCCAAAATGACCACATGTGTGGCAAAGCCGTAGCAGATGTGGCTCTTTGGGTTGGGAACATCCGCACCCAGCTTGTCGGTCGGCTCCAGGTACACGTAGCCAAACTCGCATCCCTCAAGCGCCTTGATGGCGGCCGCGGGATCCTGAGGATGCATACCCTGGCCGGCGACGAGCTCCTGCGTGTGCAGCTGATAGGCGCGGCCGTCGTCGTACTCGATCTTGACGCCGTCGCCATGTGCGCTCACGAGAGCATCGGGCGCGGGCTTGCCGGCCTCGACGCCAACCATAGCATCGCGCAGTAGGAAGGCGGCGCCGCGCACGGCCTCGCCGGTCACGACCGTCTGACGCGAGCCAGACGTAGTGCCGGAGTCGGGAGCGTTCTCGGTGGAGCACTCGCCGTTGGCAATGCAGCTCAGCGGCAGACCGCAGGCCTCGGCAACGTCCTGCAAAAAGACCGTGTTGCAGCCCTGGCCGATGTCGGACGTGGCGGCATAGACCACGGCCACGCCGTTCTCGACGCGAATCTTGCAGCGGCCGGCATCGGGCAGGCCCACGCCCACACCGGCGTTCTTCATGGCGCAGGCGATACCGGCGTGTCCGGGATGCGCGTAGTAGGCATCCTTGACCTCGAGCAGTGTCTCCTTAAGCGCCGTGGAGCAGTCGGCAATCTGGCCGTTGGGCAAAACCTCGCCCGGCTCGATGGCGTTTCTGTAACGAATCTCCCACGGATCCAGGCCGACCTTCTCTGCCAGTAGGTCGATCAGGCTCTCGAGCGCAAACTCGGACTGGCAAACGCCAAAGCCACGGTACGCGCCGGCGGGCGGGTTGTTGGTGTAGTAGCCAAAACCGCGAATGTCGGTGTTCTGGTACTTGTAGGGGCCGACGGCATGCGTACAGGCGCGCTCGAGCACCGGACCGCACAGCGATGCGTAGGCGCCGGTATCAAAGTTGATCTCGCAGTCCAGACCGGTAAAGTTGCCCTCGGCGTCGCAACCCAGCGTAAAGGTACCGTCCATGGCATGGCGCTTGGGATGGAACGCGAGCGACTCGGCGCGCGTGAGCTTGCACTTCACAGGGCGTTGGAACTTATACGCGGCGAGCGCGGCAAGGTGCTGGATGGACACGTCCTCCTTGCCGCCAAAGCCGCCACCCACGAGCATGGTCTCGACGACCACGCGCTCGGGCTCGTTGTCCCAGCCAAACATGTGGGCACACTCTTTGCGCGTATCGTAGGCGCCCTGGTCGGTCGACTGCACCTTGACGCCGTTCTTGTACGGGAAGGCGACGGCGCACTCGGGCTCCAAGAAGGCATGCTCGGTAAAGGGCGTGGTAAAGCGCTGCGTCACGGTGAACGCGCTTTCGGCCAGCGCCTTGGCGGCGTCGCCGCGCGTCACGTGGCGGCTCTGGCACACGTTGTCCTTGAGCTCCACCGTGTTGCCGAAGGCAAAGAAGCTGTCATGCAGGCGCGGGGCGTCGGCGGCCCTGGCCTCGGCGATGTTGCGCACGGGCTCCAGAGGCTCGTAATCGATCTTGACGAGCTTCTTGGCCTTCTCGAGCGTCGCCTCGTCCTCGGCGACCACCAACACGATGGCGTCACCCACGCAGCGGGTGATATCGCCCTGGGCGATCATGACGTCCCAGTCCTGAATAAGGTGGCCGACCTGGTTGACCGGCACGTCCTCGGCGCGCAGGATGCCCACCACACCGGGCAGGGCCTCGGCCTTGGAGGTGTCGATGGAGAGCACACGGGCGCGCGGATACTTGGAGCGCACGGCGCTGGCATAGGTCAGGCCCGGCTGATCAAGCTCGTCGATATCATCGGGGTACTTGCCCTCACCAAGCACCTTCTTGCGCACGTCGATACGGAAGGCGCGCTTGCCCACGCCGTAGTCATCGCCGCGCTCCAGGTCCTCGTCGATCTGCTTTTCGCCACGGAGCACCGCAGCGGCCAGCGAGATGCCCTCGATAATCTTTTTGTAGCCGGTGCAGCGGCAGACGTTGCCGCGGATGGCGTACTTGATCTGCTCCTCGGTGGGCTCGGGATCCTCGGCGATGAGCGCCGCGCCCGCCATGACCATGCCGGGGATGCAAAAACCGCACTGCACGGCGCCCACGGCGCCAAAGGCGTACACAAAGGCCTCGCGCACGTCCTCGGGCAGGCCCTCGACGGTCACGATGTTGCGGCCGGCGGCAAGAGCGGTGGTCAGCACGCACGCCTTGACGGCCGCACCGTCCACATGGATGGTGCAGGTACCGCAGGCGCCCTCGGAGCAGCCGTCCTTGGCGGAGTGAATGTGCAGGTCGTCGCGCAGATAGCGCAGCAGCGGCTTGTTCTGAGTCGTCGTGCGCTCGACGCCGTTAACGGTAAAAGTGAATTCCTGTGCCATGGTGATTCCCTTCTACACGCCAGCGGCGATGCCGGTGCGGTCGTGGATGGCGCCATGCGGGCAGACGACGGCGCACATGCCGCACGACAGGCAGTCCACGCCGTCGATATGGGCGCAGTTGTCCTCGATGCGGATAGCGCCGGCAGGGCACTTTTTGGCGCACATACCGCAACCGATGCAGCTCGTGTCGCAGATCTTGCGCGCAATGGCGCCCTTATCGGTGTTGTTGCAGCGCACCAGAATGTTCTGGTAGCCGGGAACAAAGGCAATCACGCGCTGCGGGCACGCCATGCCGCACAGGCCACAGCCCGTGCACTTGGAGCGGTCCACGCGAGCGACGCCGTCGACCAGCGCAATGGCACCGTGGGGGCAGGCCGTGACGCAGGCGCCACAGCCAATGCAGCCTTCGCTGCAGCGGGCGTCGCCGCCTGCGGAGGCGCAACCGCTTCCGCAGGCAACGTAGGCCACATTATGTTGAATGGATTTGGCCATAAGAGACTCGCCTATTTCTTAAGAAGGTACGAATAGTTGTCGCGCACGGCCCTGATGGTCAGGCGGACGGCCTCGGGAAGACCGGTGTTGACGGCATCGACCGAGACGGTGCGGACCGTGCCGGCGACGCGGACCTTAAAGTGGTCCTCGTCCACAGCCAGGAAGCCCTCGTTCTCGGAGTTCTCCATGTCCTGCTCGCTCCAGAACAGGGTGAGCTTGTCCTTGTAGGGACGACCCTCCTGGTAGGGGCAGAACACGGCGCAGTTGCCGCACTCATTGCACATGCCGTCGACATGGACGACCTGATGCTTGGCCAGGCCCGGCACCTTAATTGCCACGTTGGCGCGGTTGGGGCACACGTCGCAGCAGACCTCGCACACCGAGCCGCAGCCCAGGCAGCGGGTCTTGGTGCAGTTGCGCTTGTCGCGGCACAGCGACCCCTTGCGCTCGTAGCAAGTGTCCTCGCGGCCGGCCTGCTCGTTGCAGTCGGCGTACTTGTTAAAGTCCACGTCGGCGATGGCACGGGCGACCTCGGCGGCATCGGCGATAGCCTCGACCACGGTGGCAGGACCGCGGCGGCAGTCGCCCGCAGCCCAGACGCCCTCGACGCCGGTGGAGGTAGCGGCAAGGCGGCCGCGACGGTCGTGCTCGACGCCCGCGGCATCGTACAGGCTGGCGTCGATGCCCTCGCCCACGGCGCAGATCACCGTGGTGGCGGGAAGCTCAACAGTCTCGCCCGTGGCGACGGGGCTGCGGCGGCCGCTTGCATCCGGCTCGCCAAGCTCCATAACATCGCAGGTCAGCACGGCGCCGTTGAGTGCCTTAGGTGCCAGCAGCTCGCAGAACTCAACGCCGTCGGCAAGAGCAAGATCGAGCTCTTCCTCATCGGCGGGCATCTGCTTCTTGGTGCGGCGGTAGACCAGGCGCACGTTCTTCACGCCGGCCAGGCGCTTGGCCACGCGGGCCGCGTCCATGGCGGTGTTGCCGGCGCCAATGACCACGACGTCCTCGCCCAGCTCGAGCTTCTCGCCCTTCTTGGCGGCCTCGAGGAACTCCAGCACGTCGAGCTCGGCGCCCTCGCCCAGGCCCGCAGAGCCGGGCATCCAGGCACCGGTGGCCACGACCACGTCGGTAAAGCCCTGGTCCTTGAGCTCGTCAATGGAATCAACGCGAGCGTTGAGCTGCACCTTGGCGCCAAAGGCTAGGCAGAGCTCGGCATCGTGGGAGATATCGTCGCTCGCGATACGGAACTCGGGAATCACGTGACGGACCACGCCGCCGAGCGAATCGCGGGCCTCAAAGATGGTGACGGGCACGCCGGCACGCGTCAGGAAGAATGCCGTCGCCAGGCCGGCCGGGCCGCCGCCGATAACGGCAACGTTGCGCTCGCCGTCGTTGGCGATGGCCTGGGCGCGCAGCTTGGGCAGCACGGCGGTCATGGCCTCGCGGGCGGCCTTGAGCTTGCTGGCGCGAATCTGGGCGCCCTCGGGCTCGTAGAACGCACGCTCGCAGGCACGGCCGCAGGGATGCGGGCAGATGGTGCCGGTAATGAACGGCAGGGCGTTGCGCTCGATGATGATGTTGAGTGCGTCCTCGTAGCGGCCCTCGTCAACGGCCGCCAGGTAGGCGGGAATATCCTGCTGGATGGGGCAGCTCGTGCGGCACGGCGTGGTAAAGCAATCGGAAAGAGGGCTCTTGCCGGCGACCTTGCGGTCGGGCAGCGGACGCAGCGGCTTCTTGTAGAGCGGGTTGGTGAGTGAGTCGGTCTGGATCGCAGTCACAGCCTCGAGAGAGACACCCGCGAACGGCTTGCCATCCAGGTCGGTAAACTCGCCGGCCATCTGGCTAAAGCGCTCGTAGCCACCGGGCTTGAGCACGTCGGTCGCCAGGGTGACGGGCCAAATGCCGGCATCGTACAGGGCGCGGATGTTGTAGACCGTAGCACCGCCGGAGTAGCTGATGCGCAGCTTGCCATCGAACTGCTCGGTAATGCGACGGGCAGCCTCGATGGTCAGCGAGAACAGCGAACGGCCGGACATGTACATCTCGGTGGAAGGCAGCTCGTTCCTCGTCACGTCGACGGGGAAGGTGTTGGTGAGCTTGACGCCAAACTCCAGGCCGCGCTCGGCGCACAGGGCAATCAGGCGCTCGAACATGGGCACGGCGTCGGCCCACTGCAGGTCCTCGCGGAAGTGCGTATCGTCGAAGACGATGTAGTCAAAGCCCAGCTCGTTGAGGCGCTGACGTGCAAACTCATAGCCCAGCAGCGTGGGGTTGCACTTGATGTAGGTGTTGAGGCCCTTCTCGGTGATGAGGTAGGTCGCGATGCGCTCGATCTCGGCGGGCGGGCAGCCGTGCAGGGTGGACTCCGTGATGGAGTTGGACACGCGCGCCGGGATGGACTCGACAAACGCGGCGTCGACATGCTCAAACTTGTCCAGGTTGGCAAGCGCCCATGCGCGGCACTCATTCCAGACGTCAGAGCCGCTGGCGTCCTTCATGCCCTCGATGTAGGCATCGACCTTGGGGCTCTTAATGCCCTCGAGGTCATAACCCACGGACATGTTGAAGACAAAGCCGTCCGGGCTGCCCAGACCGTACTCGCGAGCGATGAGGTGGCAGGCAAACCATGCCTTCACATACTCGGCAAAGGCCTGCGGAACCTCGAGCTCGGTCGACCACTCGCAGTTGTAGCACTCGTCCTGCGCCACGATGCAGGGTTTGTTCACACACTTGGAAAGCTCCTCGCCGTCCATAACCTGAACGGTCTTGAGCTCAAAGAAGCGGGAGCCTGCCACGTAGGATGCCACGATGTTCTGGGCAAGCTGCGTATTGGGACCGGCGGCCGGGCCAAACGGGGTCTCGATGCGCTCGTCAAAAATGGGAAGCGCGCCCTCCTGGTTGGTCGTGACCATCTTGCGCACGCCAAAGATGGCGTCCTGGGTCTTGTGCTCCTCGATGATCCAGTTCATCAGCTGCGAAAACGGGATCGGCCTCATGATGTCGCTCATAATGAGCTCCTCTCTGTAACGCCCGGCGAGACCGCGCGGCGGGCGCAAATACGGTGTAGCGCTAGCACAGCGCCGGCGACCCCGCGGAGGCCGCCTATACGCGCGTCGGATGCGGCGAAACATCCGACGCGCGTGAATCTACTTGTAATTAGTAGGCGCGATCGTTGAGCGTGCTCCAAAGCTTCTTGGACTCAGCCATGGTCCACGCGTTGATCTTTTCCTCATCAATCCCAACGAACTCGCGATCCTTGTACAGGACGCGGCCGTTGATGATGGTGGTGCGGCAGTTTTTGCCCATCATGCCAAAGAGCATGTGGCCGTCGATATTCTCCTCGCTCAGCGGCGTAAAGGGCTTGTAGTCCATGACGATGACGTCGGCGGCAGCGCCGGCCTCGAGCACACCGAGCTTGCGATCGAAGTACTTGCTCGCCATCTTGGCGTTGTTCTCGAACAGCATGGTCATGGCCTCGCACCAGCCCACGTTGGGCATGGCGGCGTTGTGGCGCTGAATGATCAGGAAGACCTTAAGGCTCTCGAGCATATCGTGGGTGTAGGCGTCGGTGCCCATGCACACGGGGATGCCGCGGCGGAAGAACTCGAGCACGGGGGCGCAGCCCACGGCGTTGCCCATATTGGATTCGGGGTTGTTGACGAGCCAGGTACCGGACTCCTTGACGATATCCATCTCGGCAGGCGTCACGTGGATGCAGTGACCCAGCATGGTGTCGGGACCCAGCAGGTTGTGCTGCAGCAGGCGCTCGACGGGGCTGATGCCGCCGCGGTTGAGGCGGGAATCCCACACGTCGTTCATGCCCTCGCACACGTGGATGTGGAAGCCGGTCAGACCGTTGTTGGCCTCGGCCATCTTGTCCATGGTCTCGTCCGAAAGCGTAAAGGTGGCATGTCCGCCAAACATGGCGGCGATCATGTGGTTGTCGTTATCGCGACGCTCTTTGGCGGCCCACTGGGCAAACTCGGCGTTCTCGGCAATGGCCTGGTCGCATTTTTCCTGGCCGCGGCGATCGGAGACCTCGTAGCACAGGCACGAACGCATGCCCAGCTCCTGAGCTGCGTCCTTAATGGTGAAGAGGCTTCCCGGGATCTCGCAGAAGCTCGCATGGTGATCGAAGATCGTGGTGACGCCATCGCGGATGGAGTCAAGAATCGTGGCGTAGGCGCTGGCCTTGGTGCCGTCGAGCGTCAGGTTGTCGTCGATCTTCCACCACTGCTGCTCAAGATTCTCCAGGAAGTTGGTGGGGTTGCAGCCCTTGATGGCAAGGCCGCGGGCCAGACCCGAGTAGATGTGGGTGTGGCAGTTGATGAGTCCGGGCATGATGAGGTTGCCCTGGGCGTCGACGTACTCGGCATCCGGGTACTTGGCCTTGAGCTCGCACTCGGGACCTACTTCGACGATCGTATCTCCGTCAATGGCGACCGCACCGTTTGGAATGAACGGGGCCTGAGCGTTGCGAGTAAAGACGGAACCGTTAGCGACCAGAAGCATAAATGCTCCCTTCAACATCAGGGGCGGGGTTTGACACCTCTGACATAGCGGAGTGCGAAGCGCCGGCCTACACCGGAAACGGGCCCTCTCCCGTCAACGCTTCACCAAAGGGACAATCCTTTGAAGTGCGGCTTGGCGCCGCATGACGTCGGCGGACGAGGCGATGCGTCCGCCGACGAATAGCACCGAATTGGTTACTTCTTGCTCTCGGGCAAGACCAGATCCACGGCAGCGTCCTTGGCAGCATCGATGTGCTGAGCCACGACCGGCGTCTGCGGAAGGATCAGGTTAAGGACAATGGCCATGATGGCGGTGGGGGTTACGGCATTGGAGCCGATGACGGTGGACACCCAGGCGGGCATACCCTCGCCGGCAAGGCAACCGCTGGCCATCCAGATACCCAGGCCAAAGACGACAGAGGTGCCGACGATGGTGGTAGTGCGCTGCGTAAGGCCCTCGCGGGTGAACATGCGCACGCCGTTCATGGTGATGGTGCCAAAGACGCCGACGGTCGCGCCGCCGATGACGGGCTGCGGGATAGCGGAAAGGACGGCAGAGAGCTGCGGGAACAGACCGGCGATGGCAAAGACGGCCGCGATGATCACAAAGACCCACTTGTTGACGACCTTGTTGGAGCAGATGATGCCCACGTTCTGGCCAAGGGCGCTGGTGGGAAGACCGCCAAGCAGGCCGCCGACCATAGAGGTGAGGCCCTGGGACACGATAGCGCCGGAGAGCTCGCGCTCGGTGGGCATACGGTCGATGGAGCCCAGGCAGGCGGCGGAGACGTCACCGATAACCTGGATGGCAACCATGGGGAACACGACGGCGAGGGTAATGCAGACCTCGGGATCAAACTCGAGCGCATAGGGCATGAGCTTGGGAAGGGCGAAGACCTGAGCGGTGGCGACGCTGGAGAAGTCAATCATGCCAAAGGGGATGGAGACGATCATGCCGACGATCATGCCAAAGAACACGGATCCCAGCTTGAGCGTGCCCTTGCCAAAGTTGGCGAGCGCAAAGACCACGGCGAAGGTGATAAGAGCGACGCACCAGGCCTGCGGAGTGCCCCACAGCGGCGTACCCATACCGCCGGCCATATACTTGACGGCCGTGGGATACAGCGAAACGCCGATGGAGAAGATGACCGTACCGGTCACGACGGGCGGGAACAGCCACTTGATCTTGCTGTAGGCCAGACCAAAGAGGACCGCGACGGCGCCGCCGACGATCTCGCCGCCCAGCAGCGCACCAAAGCTAAAGCCCGAGGCACCCATGGCCTGCAGGGCCGGCAGGAACGCGAACGAAACGCCCATGACGATGGGCAGGCCGCCGCCGATGCGACGGAAGGGAGCGAAGGCCTGAAGGGCCGTATCGATCGCCGAAAGAATGAGGGCGACCTGGATGATGTCGGTGCTCTGCTGGCTATTAAAGCCGTAGACGCCGGCCATGATGACCGCCGGGGTAATGATGCCGGCAAACGATGCCAGTACGTGCTGAAGGGCACACGGGATCATTTCCTTAACGGGAGGCATGCCTTCGCGAGTGAACAGGGCTTCAGTGCCGTTCGTAACCGTCTCCTGGGTCATTTGACCACCAATCCTCGAAGTAGTTGTTTTCGCATCTAACGCTCTATTGTGACGCAGTGCGGGGTTGAGGTTGTGCCTTCATTGCATATCGTATTAAAGATGATTCTCATTCTCAATAATAATTTTTTGTTATCAGACTATTCTTCAGCTGAAATAACGCATTTCCGCAGGTCAGGAAAGTGTCTGGTCAAAATAGCATCTAACTTTTCTTTTGGTCAACCGTTTACCGCTAAATTCCTACCGTTCGTCTGCATTACGCAATGTACCTGCGGATATACGAGATGATGGGCAGCGTGTTACCATGAGAAAAAATTGTTATGAACATTTCCGATTTCACCCAAAGGAGTTGCCCGTGAACGAGACCGTACGTCGCTTTTTGCCGATGGTCGATTTTCTGGAGCAGATACTCGGCAAAAACAGCGAGATCGTGCTGCACGATTTCTCGGATCCCGACCACGCCATCGTCGATATTCGCAACGGCATCGTGAGCGGCCGCAAGGTCGGCGGTCCCGCTACCGATCTGGCACTCAAGATCATGCACGATCCCAAGTATCGCGACCTGCCGTTTATTACGGGCTACGAGGGGCGCGGCGCCGGAGGCAAGACGTTGGAGTCAGCGACGTACTTTATCCGCGAGAATGACGAGATCGTCGGTATGCTCTGCGTTAACACCGACCTCTCGACTGTGCGCTCCATCAACGCCATGGCTCAGCAGCTCATGGCCTGCTTCGACGCTGTGCCGAGGCAGGCGGAGCCCGCGTCTATCGAAGTCGAAAGTCTTTCGGAGTCTACACAGGAGCTCATTGACCGCAGTATTTCCGAGTTGCTGAGCGCGCGCGGGCTGGATGTAGCGTCGCTTGGTCAGAGCGACCGCGTGGACGTCATTCGCCACCTCAACGGCAACGGGGTGTTCATGCTCAAGGGCGCCGTGGCCTGCGCCGCCACCGCGCTGGGCATCTCGGAGCCCAGCGTCTACCGCTACCTGCAAAAAGTTCGCAAGGAGGGCTAACGAGCAAAATGAAGCGCGGCTCCACAAGCGATCCGTCACTTGACAAAAGACCCTGCAGCTCGCACGCGCTGCAGGGTCTTTTTGCATGTCATGTTTAGTTGTTGCCAACGCCTTAGAGAGCAGCGACGACCTCGATCTCGACCAGACCGCCAGCCGGAAGGGCGGCAACCTGGAAAGCGCTGCGCGCGGGGAACGGGGCCTCGAACTTGGAGGCGTAGATCTCGTTCACGGCAGCGAAGTCGGCAATGTCGGCCAGGTAGACCGTGGTCTTGACGACATCGGCAAACGTAGCGCCGACGGCAGTCAGCAGGGCCTCGACGTTAGCAAGGGACTGCTTGGCCTGGGCCTCGACGCCCTCGGGCATCTTGCCAGTTGTGGGGTCGATGCCCAGCTGGCCGGACAGGAACACCATGTTGCCGGTCTGGATACCGGGGGAATACGGTCCGATGGCTGCGGGTGCGTTATCGGAAGACACGACGGTCTTGCTCATGTTTTTCTCCTTACGATCAGATAGAGAGCGTGAGCGCGGCGTTCGCACCGGGAGGCACAATTCGGTCTGAACACCGCGCTTGATTTGGGATAGTACTCAAGGTTTCTGTTTGATGCAAGAATATTATCAGCTGGAGAGAATATTTTATCGCCCAACGGCGCCCGTTGGCAGCTGAACGGTTCTCCACGGGGTCAGCCAGCCCAAGCTGCTGAAGACTTTATCCCGCTTGGAGCACGGGCATCGCCTGCCGCAACGGCACCACTATACTTTTGAATATCTGAGCATTTTGAAAGGCAGGATATGACCGCAACCGCCAGTCGAACCACCAACCGCAGACCCGAGCTTTTGGCGCCCGCCGGAGGGCCCGAGCCCTTTGCCGCCGCACTCTCCGCGGGGGCAGACGCCATCTACTGCGGCATGGGCAGCTTCAACGCTCGCCGCAAGGCCACCAACTTTACCGATGAGGCCTTTGAGCAGGCCTGCCGCGCCGCGCATCTAGCCGGGTCACGCGTCTACGTCACGGTCAACATCGTCATCAAGCAGTCCGAGATGGGCGATGCGCTGCAACTCATCCATCGCTGCTCCACGCTGGGCGCCGATGCCTTCATTATCCAGGACTGGGGTCTGTTCTTTGAGGTCAAGCGCACCATGCCCGGCATCGAGACACATATCTCGACCCAGGCGAACATCCACGACGACCGCGGAACCCTTTGGTGCCGTGAGCAGGGCGCCGACCGCGTGACTCTCTCGCGCGAGCTCTCCATCGACGAGATCGCCGCCATCCACGACGCCGCGCCCGATGTGGACCTTGAGGTCTTTAGCCATGGCGCCATCTGCTTTTGCTACTCGGGCCTGTGCCTGCTGTCGAGCTTTGCCATGGCGGGACGATCGGCCAACCGCGGCATGTGCGCCCAGCCCTGCCGCCTGCCCTACGAGTTGATCGACGAGAACGGTCGCGCGCTCTCCCCTGCCGGTCGCGAGCGCGCGCTGTGCCCGCGTGACACCAACACCTCACAGCTTGTTCGCCGCCTGTATGACGCCGGCGCCGCATCGCTCAAGCTCGAGGGCCGCATGAAGGCACCCGATTACGTGTACTCCATCGTTGATGTGTATCGTCACGAAATTGACGACATGCTATCCGGAGCCGCCGTTGCCAAGGACGAGGAAGCCGCCCGCCAGCGCCAGCTCAAGCGCTGCTTCAACCGCGACTTTACGCACGCCTATCAGGACGGCACCTCGGGCGACGAGATGATGAGCTATGAGCGCTCCAACAACCGCGGCCAGATTGTGGGCACGGTGCTGGGCAGCCGTCTGGCCAACCGCGACGTGCGCGGGCTCAAACCCGACGACCGTCGTCGCCGCGCCGCCATCGCCCGCATTGAGTTGTTTGAGCCCGTGGGCAAGGGCGACCTGCTGGAGCTTCGTCACGACAATGAGTTTGACCAGTTCCTGACCACCATCGCTGCCGAGGATGCCGCTGCCGGCGACATCATCGAGTGCCGCGTGCCCCGCAGCATGCCCGAGGGCTGCCGCGTCCGCGTGATTCGCAGTCAGCGCGCCATCGACGCCGCCGGCGCCGCGCTCAAGCGCGATGTGCTGCGCCGCCGAGCTGTTGACGTGTCCGTCGTGGCGCGCCTGGGCGAGCCGTTTACCGTTACGCTCACCTGCTGCGACGACCCTTCGCTTACGGCCACGGCCACGGGCTTTACCGTCGAGGCTGCCAAGACCCGCGCCGTCGAGGCATCCGATCTGGTTGAGCACGTCGGGCGCATGGGCTCCTCTCCCTTTGAGGCCGCAAGCTTTGACGTTTCGCTCGACGCCGGCTGCGGTATGGGCTTTTGCGCCGTGCACAAGGTGCGCGCCGCCGCTTGTAAGGCGCTGGAAGAGGCCATTCTGGCACCGTACGAGGAGCGCGCGAAAACACTCGAGCTGCCGGCGATTGTAACCAGTGATTCCCGCCCCGCGCCCGAGCACTACCGCGATGAGCCGCAGATCTGCGCCACCGTCACCTCGCTCGAGGCCGCCGAGGCCGCTCGTGCCGAGGGTGTAACGTGCATCTACATGACCACCGACGCGCTCGATGCGGCCGAGCTCTCCCCCGCCGATGCATTTGAGCAGGGCATCGTACCCGTGCTCGACGAGGTCTGCCGCGCCGTTGACCACGTACGCGTCGACCCGTGGGTTGTTGCCGGCGCCACGGTCGCTATTGGCAACATCTCTGAGCTTGCCCTGGCCGCCCAGGTTGGCGCCACGGCCGAGATTCGCTCTTGCCTGCCGGTGCACAACACGCCCTGCATGGAGGCGCTTGCCGGGCGCGGAGCCGGTGCGTTTTGGCTCTCGCCCGAGATCACGCTCGACGAGATTGTCTCGCTCGGCGCCGCCGCGCCCGCGGCTCTGGGCATCACCGTCTTTGGCCGCCCGCGCGTCATGACAAGCGAGCATTGCATTCTGCAGGTTGCCAACGGCTGCATCCACGATTGCGCCAACTGCCGCCTGCGTGCCCGCAAGCTCTCGCTCAAGAATATCGACGGAAAGGTCATGCCGGTGCGTACCGACATCCACGGCCGCTCACGCCTGTACGACGCCTACCCCATCGACCTCACGCCTCAGGTTCCTCAGCTGCTCGATGCCGGCGTGCGTCGTCTCATGGTGGACGGAACGCTACTCGAGACGGATGAGATCGCCCGTGCCGTCGCTCGCGTCCGTCGCGCCGTCGAGGCAGCTCAAGCCGGCCGCAAGCCCGCCGCCCGCCTGCGCGGGGCGACTTCGGGCTGCATGTTCGTGGGAATTAGCTAACCGAAAGGCTTACACGTGAACGAAGAACCTCAAGTCCTCTACTGCGACGCCTGGCTTATGGCCATCGACAAGCCCGCCGGCATGATCGTCCACGGCGACGGCACCGGTGAGCGCACGCTCACCGACTACGCCAGCGACCTGCTGCTGGCGATGGGCGACGGCTTTGCCGCGACCGACATGCAGCCGCTCAATCGCCTGGACCGTGACACCACCGGCGTGGTGCTGTTCTCGCTCGACAAGCAGACGCAGCCCGCCTTTGACCAGATGATTATCGACCACGCTTTCGAAAAGCACTACCTAGCGCTCGCCGAGGGCAAGATCGACTGGAACGAAAAGCTCATCGACAAGCCCATCGCCCGCGACCGTCACGACAGCCGCAAGATGCGCGTCGGCGCCAGCGGCAAGCCCTCTCAAACGCGCGTGAAGGTGCTCAAACGCCTTAAGAGCCGTCGTGGCCTGCCCACGCGCTCGTATATCGATGTCGAGTTGCTCACCGGCCGCAAGCACCAAATCCGTGTGCACCTGGCAAGCGAGCATCATCCCCTGGTTGGCGACGACCTGTACGGAACGCCGCGCCCCTGCGGCCTGATGCTCCACGCCCACAGCGTGTCCTTCACGCATCCCGTAACCGGCGAGCACATCCACATCGAAGCCCCCTGCCCCTGGGAGCCCTAAACCACCACAATCGGGACAGGCACCTTTGTGGTGGTTTTGCCGCAATGGCTCAGCCGCGGTCCCAAAACGTCTCGATCTGTAACAGTTAGAGCCCATTTTCCGGTCGGTCTGTTACAGATCGAGACATTCGAATCCCCCTCAAGGGAAAATCTCAATCTGTAACAATAACTCGGCAAAATCGGTCCCAGATGTTACAGATTGAGACAAAGGGACGGTGCGGTTCGGAAGTATCTCACTCTGTAACATCTAACCCACTTTTAACGGTCCAGTTGTTACAGACGTAGACAAACCGGTAGACAACGAAAGCGGCAACGCCCGTGATGGACGTTGCCGCTTTTCTATTGAGAAAACTACTCGGTTTCCGTTGCTAACCACCACAATGGGGACAGGCCCCTTTGTGGTGGTTTTGGCCTTAGCCCGTCCCCTGCTGCTAGACCGTGATGACGTTGTCCATTGCCCGGTACTTGGCGGGGACCTCGCCTGCGGTAATAATCGTTGCGTCGCGGAAGTCCGCGAACTTGACGGGCGCCACCATGCCAAATTTACTGGCGTCCGAGATTACGAAGCGTTTGGCGGTATGGCGCATCGAGATACGCTTGACCTGTGCTTCCTCGATATCCGGTGTGGTGAGACCTTGCTCGGCCGCGATGCCGTTGGATCCCCAAAAGCCGCAGTTGAAGTTATAGCGGTCCAGGGTTGCCAAGGCATCGGGGCCAACGAGCGCCTCGGTCTCGGGTTTGAGCTCGCCGCCCAGCACCACGGTACGCATGCCGCGCAAAGCAAGGTGCTGAGCATGGAGCACGGAATCGGTCACATAGGTGACGCCGTCGAGACGCGGAAGATGCTCGATGAGCTTGAGGGTCGTTGAGCCCGAATCGATATACACAAAGCTATCGGGCTCCACCAGGGCCGCGGCACGAGCACAGATGCGCTCCTTGTCATCGTTATGGAGATCACTGCGTTCGCTGATCGTCAAGTCGCGCGTCACGTGCGCGCGCTCCAGACTCGTCGCACCTCCGTGCACCTTGGCGATACGGTGCGCGCGGTCGAGCGTTTGCAAGTCACGGCGAATGGTGGACGGTGTCACGCCCAGGGCCTCGGCAAGTTCCGGCACGGTAACCGAGCCGGCCTGCTGCACCATCGACACGATCGCATTGAGCCTATCTTCCGCAAGCATCGCTTACTCCTCCTCGGGGTACACGACTCCCCAATCGGCGCGGAGCTTGGTCATAAGCTCCATAACATCAGAAGCATAATCCAGCAGCTCGCGCTTGGAGTCGTCGCCGGCAACGGCCTTCTCAAGATCGGCCATCTCATAGCAAAGGGCGTAAGCTTCGGTGCCGGCGTGGACCTCCTCGCGGTGGCCGTCCACAGTCCACACGATGGTCGCGTGATCGGCGCGCGGATACTCGTTGACCTCGATATAGCACTTGTCGAAGCTGATGACCGAGCGCTTGGGCTGCTTGGAGTGGAGCGTAAGGCTCACAACACCCAGCTGCTGCTCGGCGTTACGGCAGACAATGCCGCCCGCAACGTCGACACCGGTCTCACAGGTGTTGCCCAGCGAGACAACCTCAGCGGGCTGGCTCGCCATAAAGAGGCGCATAACGGAGAGCGCATACACGCCAATGTCGAGCATGGCGCCACCGGCAAGGCTACGGTTGTAGAAGCGGTTGGTCAGGTCGCCGTACTCCTTATAGCTGCCAAAGTTGAGCTGAGCGAGATTCATGCGGCCGAACTCGCCGACATCCATGCGACGACGCAGCTCCTGATACAAGGGCATGTGAAGCACCGTGGTGGCGTCCATAAGGACCACGTTGTGCTCGTCGGCAATGGCGCGGGCCTCGTCAAGCTCGGCGGAATTGAGGGTAATGGCCTTCTCGCAGAGCACGTGCTTGCCAGCTGCCAGAGCGGCTCGCAGATAGGTGATATGCGTGTTGTGTGGCGTGGTGATATAGACTGCGTCAATGTCCGGATCGGCGTAGAGATCCTCGACCGTGCCATAGACCTTCTCAACGCCATACTGCTCTGCAAAAGCCTGAGCCTTGGACAGCGTGCGGTTGGCAACGCCCGCGAGCTTTCGGCCGGCAAGGGCGAGAGACTGAGCCATCTGGTTGGCGATAACGCCACACCCAATTACAGCCCAACGAAGCTCGGGAGCCGTAAAGATGTCGTTTGGGAACGGCTGATTCTGGACCGAGGCAAACGCCGCCTTTGCGGCTGCCTCGGCGTCGAGCGGAGCCTGTTTGGAATCTGCCATGATGTGCCTCCTGAGTCATCGGAAGTCCTTCATTTCTAACAAACCTATAGTCGCACAATTGCGCGCGTATCTGCTCGTGTTTGCGTATTTATTTGCTTATCGGTCATTATTTAGCCATAGTTGGCAGATGTTTGCGCGGCTATGCGCATTGTCGCGCAAGGCTATGCGCGTAAATGCGCATGCGACGATCCTTGTGAAACATAAAGGGGCGGAACACCAAAGCCCTAAAAGACAGACCCAGCTGTATTACTTCACCCCTCTGGGGGCATCAGACATCAAAGGATCGTCCCAAACTGCCGGCACATAGAGACTGTCCCCCCAACGACTGGTCATTTAAGTCTGTCCCCAATGAGTAGGGATAGAAAAAGGCCCGGGTGCCGTGGGGCATCCGGGCCTTTGCTAGCAACTTGATGTTGCGGGCAGCTTAGAACTTGTGGCCGCACTTCTTGCAGACGCGCAGCTTGTTCTTGCCGTCCTTCTCGTGACCGACGCGGGTAACCTTACCGCACTCGGGGCAAACGAGATTGACGTTGGAGGCGTCGATGGGAGCCTCCTGCGAAACGATGCCGCCCTGCTGGTTGGCAGCGTTGGGCTTGACGGCCTTCTTGACGACCGAAACGCCCTCGACAACGACCTTGTTCTCGGCGGGAAGAGCACGCAGGACAACGCCCTGCTTGCCGCGATCCTTACCAGAGAGAACCTGGACCTTATCGCCCTTCTTGATATACATATATCTCCCCTAACTACAGGGTCTCGGGAGCGAGCGAGACGATCTTCATGTACTTCTTGTCACGAAGCTCGCGAGCGACAGGCCCGAAGATACGGGTGCCGACGGGCGAACCATCGTTGTTGATGACAACGCAGGCGTTCTCATCAAAGCGAATGTAGGAGCCATCCTTGCGGCGGATCTCCTTAACGGTGCGAACGACGACGCAACGGACAACGTCCTTCTTCTTGACGTTGGCGCCAGGGGTAGCCTCCTGGACAGCACCGATGAACACATCGCCGATGCCTGCATAACGACGCTTGGAACCGCCAAGCACCTTGATGCAGCGAATCTTGCGAGCGCCGGAGTTGTCGGCGACGTTCAGCATGGTTTGCATCTGAATCATGGTAGATGTTCCTCCGAACTAAGAACCGAAGAGAGGTGCGCAGCCTTTATGCGGCCCGTGGTATGCAAGCCAGGCATACGCACATCTTCGGAAACGTACAAGTCGTAAGAGCGACTGCTTATTTAGCGCGCTCGACGACCTCGATGAGGCGCCAACGCTTCATCTTGGACATAGGACGGGTCTCCATAACGCGGACGGTGTCGCCCACGCCAGCCGTGCACTCCTCGTCGTGAGCGTGCAGCTTCTTGGAGCTGGTCATCATCTTGCCGTACTTGGGGTGACGCTTGCGCTCGGTGATGGTGACAACGATGGTCTTGGCACCGGAGACGGAGGTAACGACACCCGTACGGACCTTACGCGAGTTACGCGAATCAGTCATGTTCTCTCCTTAGGTCCTACTCGGCGACAGCGGACTTCTCCGCTGCGATCTCGCGGGCGCGCTGCTCCGTGAGGACGCGAGCGATGTCCTTCTTCACGGTGTTGACGCGAGCGGTGTTGTCCAGCTGGCTGGTGGCCATCTGGAAACGAAGGTTAAAGAGCTCGGCGCGCATTTCCTTCAGCTTCTCAACGAGCTGAGCGTCCGAGAGCTCACGAATCTCTGCGGGCTTCATTAGTTCTCCTCCTTGGCGGCGGCGGCGTCCTCAGCAGCCCACTTGGCCTCGAGAGCGGCCTCCTCAGCCATCTCCTTCTCGATGCGCTGCTCAGCGTTCTTGGCAGCAACAATCTTGGTCTTGATGGGAAGCTTGTGCTGTGCAAGACGCAGAGCCTCGCGAGCGACCTCCTCGGGCACGCCCTTGACCTCGAACATGATGCGGCCGGGCTTGACGACGGCCACCCACTCCTCGGGGTTACCCTTACCAGAACCCATGCGAGTCTCGGCAGGCTTCTTGGTGATGGGCTTATCGGGGAAGATCGTGATGTAGACACGACCGCCACGCTTCATGTAGCGGGTCATGGCAATACGAGCGGCCTCGATCTGACGGTTGGTAATCCAATGGGCCTCGAGAGCCTGGATACCAAACTCGCCGAAATGCAGCTCGGTATTACCCTTGGCCTGGCCCTTCATGGAGCCACGCTGCACCTTGCGGTGAAGAATACGCTTAGGGGCAAGCACTACTGACCCCTCCTCTCGGAGTTACGACGACGAGGACGGGAAGAGCCCTCGAGTGCAGGGTTGGGAACAGGCTGGCCCGGGAGCTTCTCGCCCAGGTAGATCCAGACCTTCACGCCGCAAGCGCCCATGGTGGTGCTGGCGACAGCCGTGCCGTAGTCGATCTTGGCACGGAGGGTGTGCAGAGGCACGCGACCCTCACGGTACCACTCACGACGGCCCATCTCGGCACCGCCGAGACGACCGGAGCACTGGATACGGATGCCCTTGGCGCCGGCCTTGCGGGCGGACTGGACAGCCTTGCGCATAGCGCGACGGAAGGCAACGCGGCCCTCGAGCTGCTCAGCGATGGACTGAGCAACGAGGTTGGCGTCGAGCTCGGGGCGCTTGATCTCGACAACATCGACGGAGAGCTGGCCCTTGGAGACGCCAGCGACCTTCTCGAGCTCGGTACGGAGGGTATCGATCTCGGCACCCTTCTTACCGATGACAACGCCGGGGCGAGCGGTGAGGATGATGACCTTCACCTTGTCGCCAGCGCGCTCGATCTCGACGCGGGAGACAGCTGCGCGGGAAAGACGCTTCTCGAGGTACTTGCGGATCTCGAGATCGTTACCGAGGGTCTTAGCGTAATCCTTCTCTGCGAACCAGCGGGAGCGCCAGTTCTCGGTGATGCCAAGACGGAAGCCGGTGGGGTAGACTTTCTGACCCATACAGCTTTACGCCTCCTTTCGAGGAGCAACGACGACGGTGATGTGGGAAGTACGCTTCAGAATGCGAGAAGCGGAACCCTTGGCGCGGGGACGGATGCGCTTAAGCGTCGGACCCTCGTCAACATAGGCAGCGGCGACAACCAGGTTGTCGGCACGCAGACCGTTGTTATTCTCGGCGTTCGCAACGGCGGAACGGAGAACCTTCTCGACATCCACGGCGACGGCGCGGTCGCAGAAGTGGAGGATGTCGAAGGCCTGAGCGACAGGCTTGCGGCGGATCAGATCGACCACCAGGCGGGCCTTGCTGGGGGAAACACGCACGTACTTAGCGACGGCGCGAACCTCGGTGGCCTCAGTTTCAATAGACTTAGTTGCCATTTACGGTTAACCCCCTATTTGGCCTTGTGGCCACGGAACGTACGAGTCGGCGCGAACTCGCCGAGCTTGTGACCAACCATGGACTCGGTAACATACACGGGCACATGCTTGCGGCCGTCGTGGACGGCGATGGTGTGACCAACCATCTCGGGGAAGATGGTGGACGCGCGGGACCAGGTCTTCACGACGTCCTTCTTGCCAGCCTCGTTCATCGCGGTGATACGCGAGAGAAGGCGAGTCTCCACGAACGGGCCCTTTTTGAGACTTCTGCTCATAAGTGCTTTCTCCTAAAACTCGGTATCCGAAATTACTTCTTACGGCGACGAATGATGTGCTGGTTCGAGACCTTCTTCTTCTTGCGCGTACGAAGGCCCTTCGTCGGCTTACCCCAGGGGGTAACAGAGGGACGACCAGAGGTGTGGTTCTTGCCCTCGCCACCGCCGTGCGGGTGGTCGACAGGGTTCATGACGGTACCGCGGACGGTCGGGCGCACGTTCATGTGGCGCTTACGGCCGGCCTTGCCGATGACGATGTTGGAGTGATCGGCGTTGCCGACCTCACCGACGGTGGCGCGGCAGGTAACGAGGATGCGGCGCATCTCGGAGGAAGGCATACGGACGATGGCGTACTTGCCCTCCTTACCCATCAGCTGGCAGGAGTTACCGGCGGAACGGGCGATAGCGGCGCCCTTGCCCGGCTGGAACTCGACGGCGTGGATGAGCGTACCGACGGGGATGTCGGCGAGGGGCAGAGCGTTGCCCGGCTTGATGTCGGCGTCAGAACCGGACATGATGGTCTGACCGACCTCGAGGCCCTTGGGGGCCAGGATGTAGCGCTTCTCACCGTCAGCGTAGTGCAGCAGAGCGATGCGAGCGGAACGGTTCGGATCGTACTCGATCGTGGCAACCTTGGCGGGCACGCCGTCCTTGTTGCGCTTGAAGTCGATCACGCGGTAACGACGCTTCACGCCGCCGCCCTGGTGGCGGGTGGTGATGCGGCCGTTGTTGTTACGACCGGCCTTCTTGGGCAGGGGCTCGAGAAGAGACTTCTCGGGCTTGGTGCAGGTGATCTCGGAGAAGTCGGAGATCGTCTGCCAACGCCTACCAGCGGAGGTCGGCTTAAGGTGCTTTACAGCCATTACAATCCCTTTCAATAGGAATCCGTTAGCCATCGCAGACAGGGATTCGAGGTTCTGCCTCGGGTGCGATGACACCGGACGTATACACGGTTCCGGGCGTGTCCATTTTATACGCCCAAAACCTTGAGCTCTCGCCTCCCCTATTTGGGAGGCATGAGCTCACTCAACAGCAGCGAGTCTTAGGCCTGGTTGCCAAAGACCTCGATGGTGTCGCCCTCGGCCAGCGTGACGATGGCCTTCTTCCAAGAACGGGTCTTGCCGGCGACATAGCGCACGCGCTTGGTCTTGGGCTTGACCGTCAGGGTGTTCACGCGAACGACCTTGACGCCGAAGATCTCCTCGACAGCGTCCTTGATCTGATACTTGTTAGCATCCTTGGCGACCTCGAACGTGTACTTGTTCTGCTCCATGCCGGAGAAGGAACGCTCGGACACGATCGGACGGATGATGATCTCGTGGGCGGTCATTTATGCAAGCACCTCCCCGAAGTGAGCGGCGATGTCGGCGGGCATCAGCACAGCGTTGTTGTTGACGAGATCGTAGGTGTTGGCCTCGTCGGCGGTGATGATGAACGTCTTGGGAATGTTGCGGAACGACAGGTAGGCGTTGACGTCCTCATCGCGAACGATGATGGTCAGACGCTTGCCCTCAAGGCCGAGAGCCTTGAGCATGGCAACGGCAGCCTTGGTGGAAGGCTTCTCGAAGCCGTAGTCGTCGACGAGCACGAGCTCGCCATCGGCCAGCTTGGCGGACAGCGCGGAGCGCATAGCCAGCTTGACCTCCTTGTTGTTCATACGCTTAGCGTAGGAACGGGGCTTGGGGGCGAAGACAACGCCACCGTGACGCCACTGGGCAGCACGGATGGAGCCCTGGCGGGCACGGCCGGTGCCCTTCTGACGCCAAGGCTTCTTGCCGCCACCGGAAACCTCAGAGCGGCCCTTAGCGGACTGGGTGCCCTGACGCCAAGAGGCCATCTGGCACTTGACGATGTGGTGCATAACGTGGATGTTCGGCTCGATGCCGTACACCTCAGCGGCGAGCTCGGCCTCGGCGACCTTCTTGCCCTCGCTGTTCTTTACTTCAAACTTTGCCATTTAAGTGTTCTCCTTGGTATGACGCTGGGCTAAATGGGCTGGGCCCTTAGGCCATACGGATGGCGACGAGACCATTCTTGGCACCCGGGACAGCGCCCTTGACCAAGATGAGGTTCTGCTCGGCATCGATGCGGACAACGGAAAGGTTCTTGACGGTAACGCGCTCGTTACCCATGTGACCGGCCATCTTGACGCCCTTGAGGACGCGCGCAGGATAGGCGCACTGACCGATAGAACCGGGGTGACGCTGGAAGTGAGAACCATGCGTCATAGGACCGCGGCGCTGACCCCAGCGCTTGATGCGACCCTGGAAGCCCTTACCCTTGGAGGTACCGATGACGTCGACCTTCTCGACATCAGCGAAATCAGCGACGGTGACGACCTCGCCGACCTTGTGCTCCTCGCCGTTCTCGACGCGGACCTCACGAAGGAAGCGGACAGGCTCGACGCCGGCCTTGGCGAAGTGACCAGCCATGGGCTTGTTCACGTTCTTGGCCTTGATGTCGCCGAAACCGATCTGGACGGCGTCATAGCCGTCGGTTGCCTGAGTTTTAACCTGCGAGACAGCGCAGGGGCCAGCCTGGATGACCGTGACGGGAACGACGTTGTCGTCCTCGTCCCAAACCTGGGTCATGCCAATCTTGCGGCCGAGAATCATGCTGATCAAGATATGATCCCAACTCTCGCGTGGTCTTGGGACAATGCGTACACCACCGAGCGTACGCCCCTAGAGGACCACTACTTACACGACGTGCTCCCCAGCCTTGTATTGCGTCCGGACTACCTGACAACCCTATTAAGCAGGCATTTTGTCCAGCCAGAATACTCCCCTGGTTTCACACAGCTGTTTAGTATACACGGCTGCGGGCGTATCCATCGAGATTCATATTTCACTCACATTGTTTACGCAGGTAAAGTGCGTGGAGTCGCCTGGGCTTGGCAGAGGGGCGGCGAAATATATTAAGTTTGCTGCTCTACAGTCCTGCGCAAGACGGAAAGCACATTAAGTGCTTTCCTTTGCGTGCGGAACTCGCGACAAACTTAATATAT
>CABUTO010000037.1 GCA_902494535.1 uncultured Collinsella sp. | reverse complement strand
CACGAAGGCCACATTAAGTGGCCTTCGGCTCGTGCGGAACTCGCGATAAACCTTATGCCCCGCCCCTCCGGAGCCACACGGGAGGCAGGTTAACTAATTCGAGCCCGGCATTCAGAAAAGTCAGTGCAGCAAAAAGGCGATGCGGATAGCGACATGGGCATGGTTTTCGTTGCGAGCACGGGTCCCCTGGGGAGCACCGTGCATTTTTGGGAGTTTTCAGCAGGCCGGGACAAATGCATACGCACCGGGCGCATCTAATTAGTCCCACGGTAGCCTTCGACCGGCGATTTGGGTCGGCAGACAGGCCTCGTCGAGACAAACAAGCATGCCTCGCGCCACGTCGGACCCCAAAATGACGTCGATCTCCGCAATGCTACCCGACTGCAGCGGCACCGGCAGAGCTCGCGGTGCTGAATACTCCGTTTTTTGCACGGCACGGGCGGGGGTACATCAGGATCAGGAAAAATATCCCAGCCTTTTTATGCAATCTGTAATGGGAAGTATGCAAAACACCAAGAGATAGCATTGCTGGTGTCCAAATTGAGCGCGCAGGGCAGCGGCGCGTCCGCCCTGCGCCCAAATCCAGCAGAGCGGGGACGCTCCTAACAAATCCTCACCGGCAAACAAACGCGGCTCGAGCGTTATCCCAAAATTGGCTGCCCGAGCCGCGCTTAACGGTACGGCATGAATACTTAGCGCTCGTAAATCAAGTTACCTGCCAGGTAGGTGGCTTGGACTTTGGTGGCTTGGAGTTCTTGGGGGTCGATGGTGAGCGGGTTTTGGTCCAGGACTACCAGGTCGGCATACTTGCCGGGCTCCAAGCTGCCGAGGTTTTGCTCGTCGCCCGCTGCATAGGCGCTGCCCAGGGTGTAGTTGCGCAGGGCTGTTGCTGCATCGATGCGCTCGCTCGGTAACCAGCCGCCCTCGGGCCAGTGGCTTTTGGGATCCTGGCGCGTGATAGCCGTGTAGAGCACGTTCATGCTTGTAACAGCTGTGATGGGGCTATCGGTGCCGAAGGCTTGGCGGATGCCGCGCTGCTTATAGGTCGCAAACGGCCACATGATGCGGCTGCGTTCCAGGCCCAGATTGCGCTCGGGGCCGCCCGGGTCGAGTGTAATGTGACAGGGCTGGCTCGAGGCAACGACGTTAAGCTTGCGTAGACGATCGATGTCCTCGGGCAAGAGGTTCTCCAGGTGCTCGAGCGTGTTATGGCCGTGCTGGGGCAGGCCGTACAGGTCGGCGGCCTCCTCGAAGATATCCAGCGCGGCATGAATCGCACCGTCGCCGATGACGTGGATGCGCACGGTATGGCCGCGCTCCGCGGCCGCCAGAACCAGCTTGCGCATGCGCTCGGCAGGAACCGTCAGGCGACCTTGATCGCCCGGGAAGCGCGGGTTGGTATAGGGCTCGGTGAGATAGGCCGTGTGTTCGCTCGACACGCCGTCGAAGAACTGCTTAAAGCCTGGCGCCGAAAGCAGCGCGTTGTTCGCGTAACGTACCTGCAGCTCTTCCAAGCGCGATTGGTCATCCAGCAGCGTGGGAAACAAATGGGCTCGGATGCCCAACTTGCCGGCTGCCTGCAGTTTGTCGTAGACGTCGTCTCGGATAAAATCGCAGCCCGGCATGGGCATGAGCGACATATCGCATATCGAGGTGATGCCCTGCTCGGCCATCCGCCTCATTTGATCGGCGTAAGCGCTTGCGATGCGATCCTCGCCCAGCCACTCAAGGCAGCGCGGTAGCAGCTGCATGGCAGCCGCCTCGTGAGCAATACCCGTGAGCTCGCCGTTTGCGTCCTTGTCGTAGCTACCGCCCGCTGGTGGCTCGCTGTCGCGCGTGACGCCGAGTGCATCGAGTGCGCGGCTGTTGAGCCACAGCGTGTGCCCGTCGCCCGAATACATAACGCAGGGACGATCGGGGAATGCCACATCGAGCGACGCCTTGGTAGGATGCTCGGGCGGATCCCAACGGTAATCGCGCCAGCCCTGCGTCACAACCCAAGCGTCACTAGGCAGATCCTGGGAAAACTCGAGCGCATGTTGCACCAGCGCCGCCTCGGACGTGCCCATATCCATGAGCATGTACGGCGAGGAACCGACCGAGGTATGGAAGAAGTGCAGATGAGCGTCATGGAAACCGGGGCAGACAAACTGCTCGCCGTAGTCGATAACCGGCGTGGCGGCAGGCGCGGCGGCAATCACGTCATCCGGCGCACCGACTGCGACGATACGGTCGCCTGCGATGGCAATCGCCAGCTCGCGGGCGGTATCGATGCCGTCTTGCGCGGTAAAGACGTTCTTGGAGCGGATAATCCGATCGATATGTTGCATGGGCATCCCCATCTCTGGCAGGAAATTCAACACCCCCGAGTGTACTCCCCCGCCCTTGTAACAAAACCCCAAGCGGCAAACGGCAACTTTACCAGCCCTAGCGGCAGGTGGCATACTGAAGAGAGCCTGTACGATTTTGCGATCAACCCAGCAAGGAGCAAATCGACCATGACGAAGACCAAGGCACAGCAGATTATGGCGGCGACCGAGGCTCGCGCGGCTGACGACGTCACCGCAGCCATCCAAGATATCGCTACCGAGTTTGAACCCTATATCATCAAGCAGCGCCGCCACTTCCATAAGCACCCGGAGCTGAGCCTCGCCGAGGAGCGCACGACTTCTGACATCGCCAACCAGCTCGACGCCATGAATATCCCCTACGAGCGTCCGCTCAAGACCGGCTTGGTGGCAACGCTTCGCGGTACCGCGCCGGATGCCTATCGCGAGGACGGCACGCCGCGCCGCCGTATCCTGCTGCGTGCGGATATCGACGCTCTGCCCGTCACCGAACAGACCGGCGAGGAGTTCGCCAGCGTCAACGAGGGCTGCATGCACGCCTGCGGCCATGACTGCCACATCGCCATGATGCTCGGCACGTTGCAGATTCTGCGCCATATGACCGACGACATCCACGGCGAGGTCCGCATCGTCTTCCAGCCCAGTGAGGAAAACGGCCAGGGCGCGAAACTCATGATCGGCACGGGCGTGCTCGACGGCGTCGATGGCGCCTACGCCGCGCACATCTGGAGTGAGGTTGACGCCGGCACCGTAAGCTGCGAGCCCGGTCCGCGCATGGCCAATACCGACTGGTTCCGCATTGATGTCCGCGGCACCTCGTGCCATGGCGCCATGCCCCAACGCGGCCACGACGCCGTCATGGTTGCCGCCGAGATCGTTAACGCCCTGCAGACCATCGTCTCGCGCGAAATCAGCCCCTACGAGCCGGCCGTCATCACCGTCGGCGAGCTGCACGGCGGCACCGCGCGCAACGTTATCGCCGGCACGGCCTACCTCGCCGGCACGGTGCGCACCTACGGAGATTCGACCCACGAGGAAATGCCGGAGCTTATGCGCCGCATCGTGGAGCATACCGCGGCCGCCTTGGGCGCCGAGGCAGAGCTCACCGACTACACCATCGCCAACTACAAGGTCGAAAACGACGCCGCCTCGAGCGAGCGCTGCCGTCAGGCCGTAATCAAGTGCCTGGGCCCCACCGGCCAAGGCCATTATCGCGGCACGCTTTCGGGCGAGGATTTTTCGGAGTACCTGCGTCGCGTACCGGGCGTGCTCGCCTTTGTAGGTACGCGCAACCCCAAGATTGGCGCCACGTACGCCCAACATTCCTGCTTCTACAAGATCGACGAGACCGTGCTGGCAAAGGGCTCCATGGTGGCCGCCCAGTATGCTATCGACTTTTTGGCCGAGCCCACGCAAGAGGAGCTCGACGGCCCCGCGATTACCGCGGTCGCCGAAACCAACCCCGATCTGGCCGCCAAGTTGCGCTCTGCCAAGGCGACGACCGCCGAGGCTCGCGACGCCATCCATGATGCCCGAACGGCTCGCCATGCCGCGATCAAGGGCATCCACGACGCACGCGCTGCCGCACGCCGTGAGGAGAAGCACGACGAGTAATCGATTCGCTGGCATCTCGCAGTCATAGCCACATCGCGATGTCAAAGCGGGGGCGGACGTTTCGACACGTCCGCCCCCGCTCATTTATCAAGCGCTATTTCTACCATTTCTACCCCGTCCCCAAATGGCAGACGGCATGGCTACTCGTCCTGAGGTTCCTCGTCGGAGCTTGGCTCGGACGCCGACTCAGGTGCAGGCGCCGGCTCAGGTGCAGGTGCCGGCTCAGGCTCAGGCGCAGGCTCAGGCGCAGGCTCGGGCTCAGATGCCGTCTCAGACTCGGACGCCGGCTCAGGCTCGGTCGCGGGAGCGGGTGCAGGTGCCGGCGAAGCATCCGGAGCACCGTAACCCGAAGGAGCGGACTTCTTCTCGAAGGGCAACACAAAAGTCAGGACGTCGTCCTTATCCTCATCGGCCCACTCGCTTGCATAGCGTGCGGCCCAATAGCCAACGGCACGGTGCTTGAGCATCTTGCCAAAGACCGTAAGAAATACGGTGACGAAAGCGACCAGCACCAAGAACAGCGCGAGCGTGACGCCACCGCCGGTAACGATTGCCTCAATACCCGTAGGACGATAGTAGTAGCTATACATACCGACAGAGGCAATGGCGCCAAAGACGACCGTCAAGATCCATGTGACAACGTTGGCGACCAAGCCGGTCAAAAACTCGGGAAGGAACGAAGCACAGAACAGCTTGGTCTTGTTGTGCTTAAACGCCGCCCAGACCTTATCGAGCGAAAACGCGCTCTCGACGCGCCCGGTCACCGCAAAGTGCATCACAGCAATGTCGGCGAACATCTTAAAGAAGACACCCAGAATCGCCGAGGCAATTAGCGCAAGGACAAGCAGGCCGAGCGAACCGAACAGCGCAGCCTCGAGCGCATAAGAGCCGTAATAAGAATACGAGCCCGCGGCGCCAATTACCACGCCCTCCACCAGCGAAAGCACTACACCGATAACGGGAATGGCAGCGATAACCTCGAGCACGACCGAGATAACGCTCGAAAAGACTCCGAGGCCAAACGACGTGGAACGCATGAGTGGACGATCCATGCCGTCATCAACCTTGAGCGACAGATCGCGACCCCACTCGATACCAAAGCCGGAACCGCACACGCTCGCAATGCAAGCTGCCAAAAAGCCGATGGCAGCCGCAATGCCGCCAATAACGGGAATAAACAACACGAGCACCGACACAACGCAAATCAGCGCCGGCAAAAACGCGATTTGGCATACACGCTGAAGCACGCCCGGAGTCTTAGTCATATCTTGGAACGCCTGAGCCACACAGCCCTTTGGCGCATTCGCCACGGGCGGTTGCGGAACAAACTGCTGGGGCTGAGGCTGTCCCTGGGGAGCGGGGCCAGCGGCACCGGCATTAGGAGCACCACACACGCCGCAGAACTTGTCGTTATCGCCCATGGGGGCGCCACACTGCGAGCAGAACATAGAATCATCCCTTCGTATCTTGAACAAATCACTTGGATCGCAAACGATGTCTTTAGCATCATTATTGCCCAATGTGGGGTCAAATACTCAAAGATGACCGATTTGCAAGATACACGGCGCCAGCAGGCGGTTCGTTGAATACGTCTGTGCTAGTTCGTTCCGCGGAAGCCCTTGCCGACAATCTCGGAGCTGTCGACGATCGTGATAAAGGCACCCGGATCGACCTCGCGCGCATAACGGCGCAGCTGCACGGCCTCGCGACGGCTCAGCACGCTCATGATCACCGTCACGCACTTGCCCGAGAAGGCACCGTAGCCGCGGCTGATGGTCGCCGTGCGGTTGAGATGCTTGACGATAAACTCCTCGACCTTAAGGGGTTCGGAGCAAATGACCGTGCAGACCTTACGAAGATGGATGCTCTCGATGGCCTTGTCGACCACAAGCGTCTTGGCAAACAGGCCGAGCACGCAATACAGACCGACACGCGGGCCATACAAAAAGGCCGCGATGGTCACGATACCGATATCGACCAGCAGCAGGGCGCGGCCAATCTCGAGCGTGGTGCGGCGCTTGAGGATCATGGCAAGAATGTCCGTGCCACCCGTCGAGGCGCCGATGTCAAAGACAATAGCGCTGCCGAGCGCCGGCAAGATGACGGCAAAGCACAGGTCGAGCCACATATCGCCCGTCATCGAGACATCGGTCGGAATAAAGAGCTCAAACAGCGAAACATAGGCGGACAGCGCAAACGAGGCGAAGACACTCCAAAGAATCGCCTTGCGTTCCAAAAAGATAAAGCCCAAAGCGACGAGAACCGCGTTGATAATCCACATAAAGACGCCGACGGGCAGGGTCGGGAACAGCGTGGACAGAATGACCGACACGCCCGAGGTGCCGCCAAAAGCAAAGTGATTAGGGGTTTTAAACGCAACGATGGCGAAGGCCGTAAGAATCAGGCCCAGATTGAGCTCGGCAAAAAAGCGCGGGAAGCCCGGCTCCTGGCTGCGCTTTTGACCGACACGCTCGCCGCGCTCGATATCGGTGCGATCAACCACGCGCTCCATCGGCACCACGGGAGGACGATGCACCTCCTCGGCAGCTCGCGATGCCGCCTCTGCCGCGGCAGCCTCAATCGCCCATGCCTGGCTTTCTGTTTCGTGCTCGTCAGCCATTACGGCAACCCCTCGTTAACAATTTGGAAACAATGCGCCCATTAGGGTAACGCGGAACGCGACGATTGCAACCCCTAGTTAGACGAGCGGTATGCCTACATCGGGGGCATACAAATAACGGCCGGCCGCACATACATCCGTGCGACCGGCCGTTTGACGTTTTCGCAGATAAAATCTGCCAAAATAAACATCTCTTTTTGGTAGGCTACTCGTGCTGGCTGGTGCGGTGCTCGTACTCCTCGGGGGTGATGACGTCCTCGATGCGCAGGTTGACGCCCGCCACCTCAAGGCCAGTCATCGCGGCCAGACGCTCGGTCACGCGCGCCTTAACGTCGTCGAAAATCGCGGGCGCATAGGCGCCGTACTCGATGATGACGGAGATGTTGACGACCACGCGATTGTCATCGGTGACCTCGACCGTCACGCCCTTGGTCAGATTCTCGGCACCAAACTGCTCCTGCACAAAGTGCATGAGGTTACCCTTCATGCCCAGAACGTGCGGAACCTCGCGGGTGGCCATGGCAACGATCTTCTCGATCACACCGTTGGAATAGGTCAGCGAGTCCTCGGACTCGTCCGCCTCCTCGTCGTCCTCATCCACATCGGACTCGGCCTCGACGAGCGCCTCATCCTCGAGCGTTACGTCCTCGGCCTCGGCGGTGACGGTCTCGTCTGCCTCGAGCTCGGTATCGGCCACATCGACCTTCGTATTAAAAGCCATGGTTCCTCCTTATGCCTGCCGCGGATGCGACAGTCGAATACATATTAGCGGCCACTAAACAGACGGCCGAAGAAGTTGACGATCCCGTTCTCGCCGTCGCGGATCTGACCAATTACGGCGCCGATCAGCACGAAGAATGCAATGACGAGCGTGTCCCACAGGCCCAACGTGAGCACCAACACGGCGAGGATAAAGCCAGCGACGGCACCGAGCGTGGTGTTGGGATGACGCACAGCATAGCTCCAGATGGCAGCGCCCGTACCCTTGATGAGACCCATGGCCTCGTCAAAGTCGTTGACGGCGCTGTCGTGCTGCTCGCCGGCCTCGGGCTTGGTGTCGGCGGACTCGCCTGCTGGCGTAGCGTTCTGGTCGATCGTCAGGCGCGGCGTGCGGGCGGTCTTGTCTTGGTTGGTATCACTCACCGGAAACCTCCACGGTCTGGACGGTAGTCTTGGACGGCAAAAAACGGACGCGCGCGGTCGTGCCCGGCGTGCCGAGCATGGTGTCGCAGGCCTTCTCGATGCGCTGCTGCATCGAGGTGGCAAGGGAGGCGACGTCCTTATCATCGAGCGCGATGGCCTCGACCTTAAAACGAACGCGGGACTCGTCGGAGCCTTGAACGCGCGCCTCGATATGCTCAACCATCACACGATCATCGCACTCCGCCGCGGCACGGGCGCACGAGGAAAGCGCTGCGAGCGTGACCTCGATATTGCGCTCCCCCGCCGGATGCACGCAGGACGGCTCGCGACGCGCGAACATCAGGCGGAAAAAACCGATGAGCACGCCAAGTGCCACGATGGCGGCACACACCGTAACGACGACGCGAGGCATGGTGTCACGCAACAGCAGCATAAAGCGATACGTATACGGTCCCCAGAACTGGCAGACAAGCGTGCCCAGCGCCACGATGGCGGCGGCAAGATACACGATCGCTAGGGCTCGTTTGAGTACGCGCACGCGCGCTCCCTTCAGGTTTCGGTCCACAGAATGCAAAACGATTCGCATCATTATAAAAGAGCCGGGTCCGGTGCTGTACGCACGCGGATCCGGCTCATCTATTCCACGAGGCTTGCATGCTCGTTTCATTATGCCCAGATATGCACGGCTTAACCCGTACAGGCGCTACTCCTCCTCGAGGGCAGCGATGACCTCGTCGGTCATATCCATGGTGCTGTAAACATCCTGGACGTCGTCGAGCTCCTCGAGACGGTCGATGAGGCGCTGAACCTTCTTGGCGTCGGCGCCGGAGACCTCGGTCGGGGTGGTCGGGACCATGGTGGTCTCGGAGCCCTTGACCTGGACGCCCTGCTCCTCGAGCGCCTTGGAGACAGCCATGACCTCGTTGGCAGTAGTCCAGACGATCCACTCCTCGCCGGCGTCCTCGTAGTCCTCGCCACCGGCCTCGGCGATGGCCATCATGAACTCATCCTCGTCACCGGCAGCACCGTTGGCGATCATGGTCTCCTTCTTGGCGTTCTCGTCCAGGATCTCCTTGGCGACGACGATCTGGCCCTTACGCTCAAACTGGAAGGCGACGGAGCCGGAGGTGCCCAGGTTGCCACCAGCGTGGGAGAAGGCGGAACGGACATCAGCGGCGGTACGGTTGCGGTTGTCGGTCAGGCAGTCGACGTAGACGGCGACACCGGCGGGACCGTAGCCCTCGTACACGATGTTCTCGTAGACGGCGGCGTCAGCACCCGAACCAAAAGCCTTGTCGATAGCGGACTTGATCTTGTCCTTAGGCATGGACTGAGCCTTGGCCTTGGCAACGGCAGCGGCGAGGCTGGCGTTGTTCTCGGGCAGCGGGTCACCGCCGAGACGGGCAGCAACGGTGATGTTGCGGCTGAGCTTGGAGAAGAGGGCGGAACGCTTGGCGTCCTGCGCGCCCTTACGATGCTTGGTTGTGGCCCACTTAGAGTGTCCGGACATACGTGTCTCCTATCGGTTTCGACCTAAAGCCCAGCGCAGATGCTCGGGCAATATAAACAAACGTCGTTATGATATACCTACTGGCCTGCGAGATAAACCCCAAAATGAAGGCGTCGTGATGATGGCCCCTTTGGTGCAAAGAAACCTGACCCCAATGCACCAAGTTAGGACCAGAGGAAGTCGCTGCGGGTGACGGTGGCGCCGATGGCGAAGGGCATGCAGGCGATGACCGGATACAGGTAGCGCATGTAAGTCGAGCCGTTGCACGGGCCAATCAGGCACACGGCGAGCACGCCCAACAGCGGCACCCAGATCGCCAGCGCACGCCATGAATGACGACGCAGCAGGTAGACCACCACGGCGATCATTATCCACACATAGGTGGCCGAGCTCATGGTGAGCGAGATAAAAGGAACACGCTGCACCGCCACACGGTATAGGTTGATCAGATGGTCACACCAGCGCACAACCTTGCTATCGACCGGATGGAAGTCGAAGTACTTGAGATTATCGGGGCGTGCCATAATCTCGGCACTGCGCGCCGTGCTGTAGACCCACGCATCGCGGGCACTCGGATAAAAATAACCATAGTAGTTATTGATAAGCGCCGAAATATAGCACTCGGGATCCTTCTTAAACATCTGGGCCCATACCTCAAAATAGGCATCGATGTCCTCCTGCGAGGCGTACTCGTTAAAGCAGTTCTTGACGGCATCGGACTTGTCGGGGTTGTAGCGGCGGCCCAGGTTCTCGTACTTGAGTACGCGATCGATCACGGCACGCTCTTCGTCGGTCACCGAACCGTCGCAAGGAGCCTCCACGACGGTGCCGTCCTCCTTAACCGTGGGGTTGACGCCCGAGTTGAGGCCGTCGTGCTTTTGGACGAAACGAGCCGTCTGCTGGAACGGAATCGAAAGGATTTCGCGCTTGGAGCCGGGCGTGATGTCGTGCGCCGGCATAAAGACCTTGGTGAAGTACATATTAGAGGCAAGGCAGAGCGCGAGCACCGCGAGAACGCCAACCCAGCGGAAACGCGGGATGGCACCTGAAGGCGCAGCACCAGTCTGCTTGACTGCACGACGAGCCACATGCACGTCCCATACGCAAAACGCCGCCGCGATTACGCATGCCGCCAGGGGAAACACCAGGCCGCCGTTGCGCAGGAACGTGGAACCCATGGCGCCCAGAGCGAGCAGCAGCCAGTCGTGGCGCGCAAAGAGCACGGGGGCTTTCTCGCCCGCTCGCTCGACATTGGCATCACGACGGGGCAAGCCGCATGCCACGAGCTTAACGGTCTGTACCAGCAGCACCAAGAACGCGTCGGCAAAGAGCACGTCTTTGGTGAGCAACGCCGCGTAGTTAGAGAACATCGGCATAAACGCAAAGAACAGCAGGATCGCACCGCGAACCGGCAGGCTCACGCCCAGTTTGCGCAGCGACGAAATGGAATAGGCCATGCAGGCAGCCGTGATGACAAATTGAGCGCAGGTGTAGATGGCAAGACCCGCGTTAGCGCTGTTGAACAGCGAAAGCCCCAGCTGAACGCACGAACCGATAATGGCCGTGTGCACTACGGGATGATGCCCGTTGAGCAGCACGTTGGGGTTGAGTAGGCGCAGGTAGTCGCTCGTGCCGTTGGGATAGTTGAACCACTGGCGAATCTGCGCGCCCGTATCTCCCATAAAAAGGCCAGGCAGCGAAGCGATGAGCGTGGGCGCCCAGGCGATCATAAGCACCAGGAAGGGCCCGGCAAAGGGATGGACCGAGAGCACGGCGTGAGTCACACGCCATACGCGGCCAAAGTGCGCTTCGGAAAACGGAATGCGCCGAGAGCTCAGCCAATCCAGGCACTCAAAAGCCAGATAGAAGGCAACGATCGCCAGGAGCATCCAGCCCGCGCCGCCAATCCAGGCGCAGATGATGCGGGCCTTGTCGCCAAGGACAATCTCGGCCGAGTCGGTGAGATCGTAGCTGCGGCCGAACACCATGCAGATGGCGAAGAACAGCGACGGCAGAATGATCGATGGACGCCAGGTGTCGCCACGGCCAAAGAACACGTAGCGAAACGGCAAGGTGAGCAGGCAGGCAAGTGCAAGCAACATGACCGCGTCGGTATGGCCGGCAAACGAGAGGAGCACCTCGTAGCACACGTACAGCATGCCCGAGGCTTTGGGGTCAATCGCCAAGACTGCGTTGCTCGACACCGGGGCAGGATCGATGGAAAACGCCGTGGTCGCCAACAGCGCGAGCAAAAATGCGATGAGCGTCTGCTTGGCGGGGTAGCGCTTAAACCAGACGATGCGGGCAGCGTCGCGCGCAGCCGTTGTGGAGAGATCGGAATCCTTCACAGTCCAAAGAGCCTTTCTAGAAACCTGCCAAATAGGGACAGGTTTATTTTAGCAGGTTTTATCTGGGGAAACGTTATTGTTCTGTCATCGTTGCCCAGCGAACCGCCACAAAGGTGCCTGTCCCCTTTGTGGTGGTTAGGCGTCGAGGTAGATGCGCTGGGGTTGGTTGCGGCGACGAGCAAAGATGATGAGCGCCAGGCCCGCGATTACGAGCGGCAGGCTCAGCAGCTGACCCATCGTGATGACGCCACCAAGCAGATAGCCCAGCTGGGCATCGGGCACGCGCACAAACTCAATGAGGAAGCGGACGATGCCGTAGCCCATCACAAACACGCCCATAAACGTGCCTTGGGGCAGTAGCGGCTTTTTGCGGCTGAGCACCTGCAGAATGCAAAAGAGCACGATGCCCTCAAGAAATGCCTCGTAGAGCTGGGAGGGGTGACGCGGCATATCGCCCGCGATGCCACCGAAGACCACGCCCCAGGGCAGATCGGTCGGCTTGCCCCACAGCTCACCGTTGACAAAGTTGGCACAACGGCCCAGGCACAAGGCCAGCGGCGCGCCTATGACGGCAAGGTCTGCCAAAGTCCAGGCATCGAGCTTATACATGCGGCACACGATGATGCCGCCGATAATGCCGCCCACCAAGCCGCCATGGAAGCTCATGCCGCCCTCGTTGGTGGCAAAGATCTCGAGCGGGTGCGCCCAGTAGTAGCCATCACCATAAAAGACGACGTAGAACAGGCGCGCACCGATAATGAGGCCAAAGACCACGCCGACCACGACACTCGTCAGGTCGTCAATCGTGATGTTAAAGCCCCAGCGACGCTGTGTGCGGTACATGACGACCGCCGTGAGCAGAGCGCCGACCACGTAGGCCAGGCCGTACCAGTAGATGGTGATGGGGCCCGCCGAGATCGCGACGGGATCAAGCATATGGTAGAAGTCGTTGAGCATGTCGACCCTCCTACTCCCTACATACAAATGCGGCCGCGGGCCTTGCGCTCGCAGCCGCATATTTGGGCGTAACGTCTATGCGGAGTATGCCGTCCGCAGCTTTCGCATCTTAGAACGGCGCGTACTCGTCGTACAGGTCGTCGGTCTCGCCGGAGGCATTGACCTGCTCGACACGGGTAACGCCGGGCACATGCTCCTTCAGGATGCGCTCGATGCCCATGGACAGGGTCAGCGAGCTCATGGGGCAGCCGGCGCAAGCGCCCTGCAGCTCCAGTTTGACGACGCCCTCGTCGTCAACGCCCACATACTCCATATCGCCGCCGTCGGCCTGCAGGTTGGGGCGAATCTCTTCAAGAACCTTCTTAAGCAGCTCTTCGTTAACAGCCACAGGGGCTCCTTTCTCACAATAACGCGGGCACGCCCGCAGACAGAAGCTATGTTACTACAGCCATGTACCCGCTCACGAGCCGTCCATGCGCGCAGACGCGACTTTCACGAGTAGTCAATTTGGGACGGGGCTCTTTTGGCTGTTTTGCCGCCAGCCGGCGTTGGCACGCGCTACTGCTGAGCGTGTCCCCCGGTACCAATCTGAACATCGACGATGACCTGGCGGTAGCTGATGCCGCAGGAGTCGAGAATGCGGCGGCTGATACGGCCGTCGTCGGTATCGGCATACTTGTTGTCCAGGTAGGCGACCTCGCCCACGCCCACCTGCGCCAGGATCTTGGCGCAGTCGTGGCACGGGAACAGCGTGACGTAGACCGTGGAACCCTCAAGGTCTTTGAGCGAGCCGCGGTAGTTGAGCACGGCGTTTGCCTCGGCATGGACCACGTAGTTGTGCTTGTCCTGCAGCGGATCGTCGCTCGTACCCCACGGGAAAAAGTCGTCGTTGAGCGCCGAGGGTGTACCGTTGTAGCCCACCGAAAGGATACGGTGGTTGGTGCTGGCGATGCACGCACCCACCTGCGTGTTGGGGTCCTTGCTGCGGCGCTGCGCGGCGATGGCCACGCTCATAAAGAACTCGTCCCAGCTAATAACGTCGCGGCGCTTGCCCGACGCGGTTTGATGAAGATCGTCCGACATGGCAGACACCTCCGTAATCGCAATAGTTTGACCCATTGTAGCAGGTGAAAGGTGGAGGCGTTTGTCCCACCGGCGCCCTCACTTTTACACGCGGCGGGGCTTTTGGTTGATGCGGTAGAGCTCGGCGAGACCCCGCAGCGTCAGCGCATCGTCGACCGTCAGGCTATGGCCGACCAACGCCGCGAGCGCCTCGGCATCGTCGCCGGTAATGACGATGGGCACGCCATCCTCCCCCGCCGCCTTGGTCGAGCGCATCTCGGCAAGCACCATGTCGAGCATGCCGTCGATGCGGGCCACCTCGCCCAAGACCACGCCCGAGCGCATCGCCTCGCGCGTGTTACGGCCGATGACGTGCGTTGGCGCCGAAGGCTCAACCTGCGGCAGGCGCGCCGCAGCCGCCGAAAGCGAGCGGGCGCCGAGCGCCAGACCCGGCGCGATGACGCCGCCCACAAAGGTACCGTGCGCGTCGATGACCTCGATATTGGTCGTCGTACCCAGGTCGATCACGATACAGGGAGAGCCGTAGACGGCGCGTGCCGCCACGGCATCGGCAATGCGGTCGGGGCCGATCTCGGCCGGGTCGTCGTAGTGCACGGGCATGCCGGTCTTGAGGCCCGGCCCCACGGTGAGCACGCGTCCCGTGCAAGTACGGGAAAGCGCCGCCTTCCATGGGCGTTCGAGCGCCGGCACCACGCAGCTCAGCACGGCCGCCGTGGGCACGAGCGCGCCGGGCACACCTGCATCGGCGGCGAGCGCGCCCATGACCTGCACAAGTCGCATACGCGCTTCGTCTGCCGTAATGCTCGATGGCGTCGTGATCTCGCACGTCGCAAGCGGGCACTCCTGCGCCGCGGCCGAATCCTCGGCAAACAGGCCAAAGCGAATGAACGTGTTGCCCACGTCGACCGTCAATATATATGCGCACCCATTAAGCATCGTCGGCGCTCCTTTCGTCTGCCCAGCAGTATATCGCCTACCTAAACCAGTCATCCCAAAATGACTAGCTTGCGGCTATACTGGTGCGCGGTCGTGCGCGAGCTCACGCGGCGGCCCTTGGTAACCCGACTTCCCGCGCCGTATCCGTAGCGGCGCTCCCGGGGGAAGCGGATATACGCAAAGGAGTTCTATATGAGCAATCCCTCGAACCGCGCCCCGATGCGCGGGCAACTCACGCTGCGCGGCGTCGTCATCGGCGTCCTTGGCTGCGTGATTATCACGGCAAGCTCGGCCTACACCGCCCTCAAGATGGGCGCACTCCCCTGGCCGATCGTCTTCGCTGCCGTCATCTCGCTGTTCTTCCTTAAGCTCATGGGCAACGCCAGCCTCAACGAGGCCAACGTCACCCACACCATCATGTCCGCAGGCGCCATGGTCGCCGGCGGCCTGGCGTTTACCATCCCGGGCGCCTGGATGCTGGGCTATGCCGACCAGATCAGCTGGCTCGACATGTTTATCGTGGCACTCGCCGGCACCATCCTGGGCCTGCTGGCCACGGTTCTCATCCACCGTCACTTTATCGTGGACGCTGCGCTTGAGTTCCCCACCGGCAACGCCGCAGCTCAGACCTTGCGCGCGACCGAGGCTGGCGGCAAAACCGGCAAGCAGCTCTTTGGTTCCATGGCCATCGCCGGCATCTATAGCGTGCTGCGCGACGCCCTGGGCGTGGTGCCCAGCATGCTGTGCACGCTCAACATTCCCGGCGTGACCTTTGGCATCTACAACTCGCCCATGCTGCTCTCCGTCGGCTTCCTCGTGGGCTTCGCCCCCGTCGCCTTCTGGTTTGCCGGCGCGCTGCTGGGCAACTTTGGCATCATCGTCGGCGGCACCGCTGCCGGTCTGTTTGACGTTATGACCGCACAGGGCATTGTTAAGTCCCTGGGTATGGGCCTCATGATGGGCTTTGGCGTCGCCGTCGTCCTCAAGGACATCCTGCCGCAGGTCGCCGGTATCGTCCGCGGCCTCGCCGCCGACAGCTCCACCGACACCGACGAGCAGTCGCTCATCTCGGGCTCCCTTAAACTCGACGCCGGTATCATCGGCCTGGGCGCTGCCGCCATCGCCGTGATCATCGCCATCGTGCTCGACCTTGGCCCCGTCCCGGCCGTCATCGTCACGCTGTTCACCTTTGTCACCACCATCATGAGCGCGCAGAGCTGCGGCCAGACGGGCATCGACCCCATGGAGATCTTCGGCCTCATCGTCATGCTCATCGTTGCCGCCTTCGCGCAGCTCGCTCAGGTCAAGCTGTTCTTTATCGCCGGCATCGTGGCCGTAGCGTGCGGCCTTGCGGGCGACGTCATGAACGACTTCAAGGCCGGCGCCGTGCTGGGCACCAACCCGCGTGCACAGTGGGTCGGCCAGGCCATCGGCGGCATCGTGGGCGCCCTGGTCGCTGCCGCCGTCATGGTCGCGCTCGTCACCGCCTATGGTCCGGACGCCTTCGGCCCCGACAAGAGCTTTGTGGCCGCGCAGGCAAGCGTGGTCGCCACCATGGTCTCGGGCATCCCGAGCGTGCCGTGGTTTGCGGGCGGTTTTATCGCCGGCATCGTCATGTACTGGCTCGGCATTCCGGCCATGATGATCGGTCTGGGCGTGTACCTGCCGTTCTACATGTCGCTCACGGCCTTCTTGGGCTCCTGCGTCAAGCTCGCCTACGACAAGTGGGCTGCACACCGCGACGCCGCCGCCGGTCTTTCGGACGAGGAGAAGGCCGCCAAGGATGCCGCCTTCCAGGAGCAGGGTCTGGTTGTCGCCAGCGGCCTGCTCGGTGGCGAGTCTATCGTCGGCGTTATCCTGGCGTTTGTCTCCGTGGGTCTGAGCCTGCTGGGCTAAGCTGAGCAGCTGCTCGACAGCAACCATATTGTCTACGATTTGCTCGGTCGGCAGCTTTCGCGGCTACCGACCGAGCTTTTTGATACCACCGCAAAGAAAGGCCGGCGCGCTGCGTATGACAGCGCGCCGGCCTTATCGGTTGAGTTATCGAGTCGGCCTCGCGACATACCGCAATTCGTCGCGAGGCCAGCGCTCAATACGCTACATCTGCTTGCGACGACGATCGCTCAGCGTCACGCCCGCGGCAACGAGCGTAATGCCGCCGATGACGAACACCTCGCCCGCAAGCGCGGAGTTGTCGCCGGTCTGGGCAAGCGCGCCCGACGCAGCCTTCTTCTTAGCGGCAGGGGCCTTTGCAGCAGCCTGCGTAACCTGAGGCTTAGCCTGCGGCTCGGCCTTGGGATGATACTTGTCGTACTCGGCCTGTGCAGCAGCCAGGGCGTCCTTGGCATCGCCGAGTTCTGCCAATGCGGCGGCATAAGCGTCGTTGGCATCGGACAGCTTGGCATCGGCATCGCTCAGGGCAGTCTTGAGGCCCGCAGCGGCATCGACGGCGGACTTGTATCGAGCGTAGGCGGCATTCAGCTTGGTCAGCTTATCGTTGCCCGTCGTGCCCGCGGCAAGGGAGGCCTTGTGGTCGACGGCCTCAAGATCGGCCTTGAGCGCCTCGTCGCCGGCAAGCTCGGCCTTGGCCTTGATGATATCGAAGTTCGCATCGACAACGGCCTTGTTGGCGGCCTCGAGCTGCTTTTGGGCATCGGCGACACCGGCAACGGCGGCATCATAGGCGGCCTTGGCGTCGTCGACCGCCTTCTGGGCGCCGGCGAAGCGCTCGAAGGCCTTGTTTGCGCGGGCCAGCTCGCCCTCGGCGGCCTTGACCTTCGCCTGTGCGTCGGACACGGCCTGCGTCTTGGCGGCAACTGCCTGCTTGGCATCCGAAAGAGCGGTCGCGGCGTGTGCGCCTGCGGCTTGAGCCTTATTTACGCCAGCCTGAGCGGCGTCGTCGGCCTTCTTGGCCCCGTCAAGCGTGCCCTGCTTGCTCGCAAGGTTCGCATTAGCGGCATCGCGCTTGGCAGTAAGGTCCTTGACCGAAGCCGTGGCGTTGTCATACGCCTCATTGGCCTGTTCGGACTTTACCTTGGCGGCGTCGCGGGCGCTGCGAGCCTTCGCCTTGTGAGCAGCGGCCTCGGCTGCCTTCGTCTTGCTGTCAGCAAGCGTGGCGTTTGCCTTATCGAGAGCTGCCTGGGCAGTAGCGGCCTCGCCCTTGGCGGCGTCGAGCTTGGTCTGGGGCGTCTTGACGTCGACACCCTTGAGTTTGGCTTCGGCGGCGTCGTATGCCGTCTTCGCGGCGGCGGTGCCGGACTTAGCCTTCTCGTACTCACCCTTGGCGGTGTTCATGTTCACATCGGCTGCGGTGAAAGCGTCCTGGGCGGCATCCTGCCCGTTTACAGCTGCGAAGTAAGCTTCCCTAGTAGTTCCAAAGTTCTTCTGCGCCTCGGCGAGCTTGCCCTGAAGCTCCTTGAGTTGCGCCTTCTGCTCCTGCGTGCCGCCTGCGTTGTAGGCGGAATCGATGTAGTCGTTCAGGAGCTTCTTGAACTCGGAGACAGTGAAATCAGCCTCACTGTCAAAAGAGCTGTAATCGAAGATTGTTACCTCGGAATCGGTGTTCTTACCGCTACCGGTCGCGATGCCAATAGCCTTCGTGCCGGCATCGATGATGTTGAGATAGTGCCCGCACTCATGGTAGATGCTGCTGTAGTGCTGGTAGATATAGTAGGAATCATATCGATGGTTTCCAAGGTCACTATTCTTCTCGACGTACTTATCGAATGCCTCTTTTTCCTGAGTGTAGAGACCGGTGTAGGGCCAGCCTAGGGTGTCCTCAGTCTCGCCGCCGGTATATGCACCGCCTCCACCGGCAAGATTTTCACCGTTATCCCAGTAGCAGCCCGAGTGTCCCCAGATGTTCGATGAATATGATGCATTAAGGGCAGCTGCCACAGTCATGCGGAGGCTGACGCTGAGCGCCGACTGACCGTTCGCCTTGCGGAGGTTGTTCTGGGTGTCGAGATATGTCAAGGCGTTGCGCATCTGCTTCAGGGAGAGCGGGTTGGTGTCACGAGACATGTCATGATCGACGTACTGGTCATACCATTCGGCCTTGTCAGCGGCACCGGTCAGCATCGATACGGCTTCCTGGGCGTTCTTTTTCTGCGTGGCTGTGAACTGGCTGCCGCCGATGATGTAGTTCATGAAGCCGAACATACCCTGACTGATGACTTCCTGGTCAACGGTCATGTTGGACTTTAGGTCTGCAATCTGCTGCTCAAGAGCCTCAACCTGGGCATTAGCAGCGTCATAAGCCTTTTCCGCGGCGTTCGAAGCGGCGCAGGCTGCCTCCCACTCGCTGCGCTTCTGCTTGCGAACTTCGACAAGCTTATCGTACGCGGTCTTCTTGTCTGCTTCGGTCTGCTGTGCCTTCTCGTATGCGGCCTTGGCGGCGTCACGCTTACTGGCCGCGTCCTTGTACTCCTTGTTTGCCGCATCGTATGCAGACTGGGCAGATGCCACAGCAGCGTTGGCGGCGTTGGCCTTCTCCTGCGCGGCAGCGACGGCAGCCTGGGCGGCCTGCAGATTTGTCTGTGCGGTGGCGTCGGCATCCGTCGCGGCATTGAGCTCCGTCTGCGCGGTCTTGAGCTCACCAGCAGCAGCTTTCTTGGCGGCCTCAAGCGCACTCAGGTCAACACCCGTACCCGAGACGGCAGCATCGAGCGCGGCCTGCGCCTGGTTGAACTTCTGCTGGGCGTTATCGCGCGCGGTGGTCGCAGCTGCGAGGGCAGCGGCAGTCTCCTGCTTCTTGGCCTGGGCAGTCGTCAAAGCTGCCTCGGTATTCTGCTTTTCCTGCTGGGCGCTGGCCTCGGCAGCCTTGGCCTGGTCCAGATTGGCCTGTGCAGTAGTAACGGCCTTATTGGCGTCATCGAGCTTTGTCTGCGCGTCCTCGACGGCCTTCTTGGCGGCCTCGTACTCGTCCATACCCATGGCCTCGAGCTTGGCTTGGGCATCATCGAGGGCCTTCTTGGCCCCATCCTGCTTTGCCTTGGCGTCCTTGAGCGCCTGGGTCTTATCCTCGACACTCTTGTTGGCTTGATCGAGCTGATCGTTCAGGTCGCCCAGCTTCTTCTGCTGCTGCTCGGTCTTTTCGACGGCGGCTTTGAGCTCGTCAATCTTCTCCTGGAGCGCGGCGACTTCTGCTGCGTTCTGCTCGATTTCGTTGTCGCTCACAGCCTGCGAGGCCTGATTCTTTTGCTGCTGCGCCTGCTTTTGAGACTGGCCCGCCGCGTCGGCCTTCTTCTGGGCGGCATCGTAGGCGGCCTGAGCGTCCTTGAGCTGCCTTGCCGACTCCTCGGCCAGCTGGGCAGCCGTCTTTACGACCGCTTGGTTACCGGCGGCAACGGTATTCTCTACAGAACTACCCCCCCCCTGAACAGAATCGCCGTTATCGGTTGACGGTGCGGCGATTGCCGCCAACGGCGACATGAGCGGCTGAGCGATGAGGCCCGCCGTCAAAACGGTTGCGACGGCGCGGTTAGCAACGCCCTTGACGTTGACGGCCTTAGCCCGAGGCTCAAAGTGTTGTGGACTGTAGTTTGCCATGGCTTTCTCCCTTTGACACGGATGTATCCATACGCTTCAAAATGTAGGAGCTGTTTTTTGAATTCTGTTGCGCAACATTGGTCACCAGCGGATTTTTTGAAATTCGCGCTCTCGTGCTTCACAATTTCGTCACATATGTAGGAGCTGGTGCATCATATTCTTGCGGGATGGAATTGAGTCTGTGATTTGCATTTGCTCCCGCGTCATCCGCCCTATCGGATTTCGCATCCAACTAGCACCCTGCCCGCCACGGTGTAGAGTAAGGGCGACGGGCGCGTTGCGCGGCCCGTGCCAGAACGAGGTGGACATGAAACTCGACAAACAACAGATCAAGCGACTACGCGAACGCCATCACCGGCGTCACGGCATCCGCCCTGCTCATAGCGAAGCCATGGAAAACGTCACCCGCTTCCTCAAGCGCGCGTTCAACATTCGCGAGGGTCGCGCGCCCTACCACGTAATCCGCAAGCGCTTTGTAAACGGGGCACGCCTGACCGGCTCTCACCTGTGCATCCTCATCATCGCCATGCTCATCGCAAGCATCGGCCTCGATATCGACTCGGACATCGCCATCGTGGGCGCCATGCTCATCTGCCCGCTCATGGGCTCGGTTCTTGCCATGGCATACGGCATTGCCACGCTCGACCGCGAGATCACCGTCGAGGCCATTGCCAGCCTCACGCTGCAGATGGCCTTTTGCCTGGTCACGTCCACGTTGTACTTTAAGCTCTCGCCCCTTGGCACCACCACGGCCGCCATTATCGACAACTCGACGCCCACCGTGTGGGATCTTGCCGTCGCGCTCGCGGGCGGCTTTGCGGGTGGCCTGGGCAACTCGCGCGACCAGGAACCCGCCACGCTCATCGCCGGCGTGGCCGTGGCGACCGCGCTCATGCCGCCCCTGTGCGCGGCGGGTTATGGCATTGCCATCGCGAGCGGGTCGCTATTTCTCTCGGCGCTTTACGAGTTTGGCATCAACGTGGTCTTTATCGCGCTGGCGGCCGAAGCCGTATTGCTTCTTTTACGTGTACCGCTCAAGCGCGACCTCAACGGCGACGGCATTGTGACAGCCGAGGAAAATGCCGAGGTCGACGAGCTGTCGCGCAAAGTACGCCGCCGCATTGTTGTGGGCACGGTGATCTTTGCCATCCCCTGCATTGTTATGACGGCGGGGTCTATTGGCTCGGCGCAGACCGGCGTGCAGGACGGCTACGGTGTCACCGAAACTACGCGCGAACTTGCCGCGGTGCTGCCGGGCTTTAAGGATTACACCGTCGCCGTCGAGACCTCAGCTGCCGAGGGCGAGGAAGAGGGCATCGTCGAGCGCGAGGTTGTCGCCCACGTGACGACAAGCGAGGCGCTCGGGGCGCACGACCGCCACGTCGCCCGCAAGCTCATAGACCTCAACGTACCCGAACTCGATCGCGTGGAATTTGACGTGAAGTGATGCAGAGCGCAGCGCTACAGCTCGTACTTGTACACGCGGTAGATATACTTTTCGGCTTCCATCTCGTAGGTGGCGATGGGCAGTCCATAGCGATCGTACTCGGCAAAAGTCTTGGCCATGCCCGATGCCACGAGCATGCTATTCGAATCGCCGACGCGCTGCGCACTGCTCACATAGCCCGAAAACGGCACGGCGATCTGGTCCACAAGCTCGTAGGTGCGCACGGTCTCGTCCACCGTAAAGATGCGCCCAAACGAATGCGTTCCCTTACTGTAGTCGGTCACCACCGCGGCGACCAGCTGGCCCCAATCGAACTTGGGGTAGCTCTCGGCCGCACCAAAGTTGTTGTCGTATAGCAGCACTTGGTAGCAACCGGTCGTTGCCGTATCAGAACTCGGCAGATACGTCACGCTGTGCTGGCCTGCGTTGAGCGAAAAATCGCATTGGGCCTGCAGTAACTTGTCCTCAAAGCCCGAACCGGCCCATTGCCACTCCTTTCTATTTCTGGGTCCATCTTCTCACTGCTGGCGGCCGAAAATGATCCGTTTTCCTCCGACCCCGAGGGATCGTTCTTAGTACTTGAAGAAGCCCTCGCCCGAGCTTTCGCCCAGCTTGCCTTCGTCGAGCATTTTCTTGAGGACGGAGGCCATGGCCTTAAAGTTGTAGGGCATCATCATCTTCTTGAGCAGCGGGCTCACCAGGCCCGGCACCTTCTGATACTGCATGACGATGTTGTAGGCCGTCTGGATACCCACCGTGTCGAATACGCGGAACGGGCCCTTGGGAGCGCCGGTGCCACGCGTCCACGCGAGGTCGATGCTCTTGGGATCGCTCACGCCCGAGACGTACAGATCAAGGCCCGAAAGCAGCCACGGTACCAACATGGAGTTGAGCAGATAACCGTTCTTTTCCTTGTTGACGGGCAACGCCAGCATACGGATGTCGTTGGCAAAGTCGACGAGTTCATCGAAGTAGCGCTTGTCGGTCTGGTCCTGTGCCATGACCTCGGTCATGTTGTTCTTCCAGATAGAGTTGGCAAAGTGCAGCGACAGGTACTTCTCGGGGCGGCCAGTGTACTTGGCAAAGGTACTCGGCAGTAACGTGGAGGAGTTGGTCACGACGACGGTCTTTTGCGGAAGGACCGGGGCGAGCTTCTTGTAGAAGTCAATCTTTGCCTGGGTATCCTCAGCCATAGACTCGATGACCAAATCGGCGTCGGCCACTGCCTTGGCAAGATCGAGCTCCAGCTTGAGTGTGGAGTAGGCGCGCTCAACGGCGGCGAGTGCCGCCTCTTTGTCGAAGGGCTTGCCGCTATCGGCGATACCGGAGCACCACTCGCCCGTGCCGTCCGCCATACCCTCGATTGCCGCGATGTACTCCTCGCGCACATGATCGATCTTGGGCTGGGTGCGGCCGATGCTGCCCTCGCTGCGCAGCCAAATCGTTACATCAAAGCCGCAGTAGGCAGCCTGAAAGGCAATCTGGCTTCCCAGCACGCCGCCGCCGGCAACGCAAACGGTCTTGTAGCTCATAGGAACAGTCCTCTCTTACGTAATTCCATAGATGTGTATTTATTCAACCGTAAGAGGGCTGCACACTGGGGGTGGGTTCTATAAACGGACGGTAATTTGCGGCGAACGGCTACATCTGTTCATTATCTCAGGGTTCCGAGGGCGATTTTTTGTGCCACCGAGACGTCGTTTGCGGAAGTATGCGGCAAATTCCGGAACCCTTGAGCACCCCCCGATTTTCCGCCAATAAAACCGACGCTCCTATAAGTTGTCAAGAGGCAGTTTGCGGGAGCGTTCTCTCCAATTCGCACAGGAGCTCGTAATACCTCCTCTCCAGTTTCGTCGACCGCCGTTTCCCCCGTT